>CAYSQB010000031.1:0-17100 GCA_964433085.1 uncultured bacterium | reverse complement strand
GAACTGGACAGTTTACCCTTACTACTTTTACCAGATTTGTCACTCTTACCGCAATGCTTAGCTGCAAGATCTGCTAACCTGTTTTCTTCCTTTCCAGAAAGTTTATCACCACTTTTTACCTTTTTAATCAGGTAATAATCAGAGCTTGAAAGGCGAACCTTGCTTAAGCACTCAATTACATTTTTCATACCTGAATCAGATTTAGAACCCTTTGTGGAACCAAGTTTCTGTGCATCACCTGTGCTCACAAATGCGAACAACAGAGCAATACTGATTATTGAACTGTATTTTTTCATTTTAAAACTCCTTTTATTGTGTTTTTTTGTTTTTTTTATAGATTTCACTTTATTCAATTTTTTTTCCGTTTCGCTTATAAAGATGTATTTAAATCAATTATTTGCACTTTTTTTTAAATTTATTTTTTTAATTAGCAAATTTTCCATAAAGAGACAAGCCTTCTCGACTATCACCAGCTATAATCCCATTCCCAAACGAGTAATAACTCCGAATTTCGGGCTTCAAATGTAAACGACTTTTATCTAAATAGCTATTAAATATTTTATCCCCGCAATCTACAGGATTTGTATGGATAAAAAACACTGCTTTATCCATTTCAAAATAAATTTTTGTTGATTTTTCTGGATAGGTCCATAAGGATATACCCGGAACTAGATCGAAAGTTTTTTGAGAAACACCCATTATATTTTCCATCTTACTTTTTGAAATCCCAATGGTCATACCCTGAAAAACATCACACTCAGGAAGAATTTCCTCAGATTGAATTTTTACAGTTTGTTTTACTTGTTTTTGTGCAAATTCTTGATACACCGGATGAATATTTTTTGAATTCTTAATAAATTGAAGAAAATAACCCTCAGGTTCCTTACCAGTATTCATGGCTATTATTCCTAAGTTAAATAATACTTCAGGCATTTTAGGTAGCAGTCGTAAAAGTGAGTTTGCCTCTCCAAACTTCTTTTGTTGAATTAGAATGGAACTACGGAGAAGGTTACATTTATGGCCATTAATTCCCAATTCCTCTGCTTTGGACAAATGTTCCTGCGCTTTAGGAATATCATCCAAATCCAAATAAACATTTGCTAAATTAAAATGGGCCAATGCATAGCTCGGATCAGCAGATACAGCTTTCACAAATTCCTCCTCAGCCTGGATAAAATATTCGGTATAATCACTTCTTGATTTTCCCCTCAAAATCATTTTATCTGCCAAAGTCTGAAAATCCATTCTAATAGGTCTTATTCCAAAAACGCTGGAAATGGGCATGCTGTATAATCCTCTATGATATTGGATCACACCTATGTTATTGTGTACTTCTCTACCAGGAAATTTATTTTGATAGGCTCTGAAGAACTGGTCCGATTGATACAAGTCACCCTTCAAATAATATAACAGTCCCGCATAAAATAACTCAGCATCTTCTACCATCTCTCCAAATCGTTTCTCCATCATCTTAAGTCGGGTATTTTTTGAAGGATAATTTTTCGACAAAGATTGGGATGAAAGAGCTTTATTGAAAATAGAGTACACTGCGGTGGGGTCATAACCTGCCAAAACTGTTAAGGAAATTCCCTCCTTGTCTGCCTGTATTTCATTCTCAATACTATCTTCATTTTTATGAAACAAATTTGAGTATTCTTCAATCAGGTGATCTGAGGTTGATGTCCCCAGTTGATCTAAATATCCTCTGTATTGACCATTTAATTTTTCATCAATAAATGGGTTGTTTATATGTCCTGCTTTAATATGAGCAAGCTCGTGCGATAATATAACCGCAAGTTCATCTTCAGAACTACACAATGTAACTATTTCACTGCTGACAACTATTTTATTCCCCGGCAATGCCCATGCACCGGGAGCTCCCGTTGAAATGACATGTGCGGAAACAGATAAATTTTTTACATCTGCAGACACTAAAATTCGATCAAAAACACGGTCAACTGACTTTTGGAGGGGAATAATTTCCGATGACTGTTTGTGCCCCTTTTTCAATAACGTTACAGCTTGATCACTTAGCTGAGTCGCACTGAACCCTTTTTGTAATGAGAAAGTTCGATGTGGATCTTTATTAATGACAAGAACAGCGATCAATACAGCAAAGGCTGAGGCCAAACCATATTTATAAATAGGCTGAGTTTTGGTCAATATCCATTGAAACTTTCCACGGGACTGATTGAGCTCTTCCTCCCGATCTTTGACAAATATTTTTGTCTTTATTTCATCATCTAATTGATCAAGGAATTCTGCAGCCTCATTCAAGTCCATATTATTTTCAATCTCGTGCGCAGTTGAAAAATGGATAGAATTTTGTATTAATTTGTCATCAAACATGGAATAATATCTTTCGTTCGTTTATAAAGAGGTGATTTCACAAAATATTTGCATTTTTTTTTATTTTTTTTTCAGGCTAGTATTTCTGCAACATTACTGTGCCATGATTTACTGAATTTACTAAACATATCTTTCGCCTCTTGTCTCTCTAAATGAAAATCGTTTTTAGCTAGTGTAAAAAACACCACATATAAATTATCACATATCTTTCGAAGTCTTCTGCTAATAGTGGATACATTTACATTATATTTATCTGCTAATATTCTTTCTGGTTGTTTTAAAATATAATATTCTCTTAGTAACACTTTATCTTTTTCTTCTAATGATTTAAAGCCGGACATCAATATTGTTGAAATCATTTTCATCTCACTATCATAATCATGATCTTCTTCTACACCTAAAACAATGCTGTCCAACGAGAGAGATTTAATCCTATTTTTTTGATGGGTAATTACCTCTCTATACACAATAACCTTTAGCCAAGATTCCAGTGATCCTCTTCCATTATAGGAATCAATCTTTGGTTTACCCGTTTTCTTTATTTTTACAAAAAGACTGCTTTTTGTATATGCAAATACATCCTCCGCAATATCTTCATCATCTGCATAATATTGTGAAAATTCATTAATTTTTGGTGCAAACCTTTGGTTAAATATTTCCCACGCTTTTTCGTCCCCTGCACTCATACCCATTGTTAAATATAAATCTGAAGTATGAATTTTTTGGAGACAGGAGATAAATGATTCTTCATCCATGGTAAATATTTTCTCGCCGAATGTAGCTTTCAGAGAGATTTTTAATTTTCTAGTAAAATTATTTAATGATATTTCAAATGAGTCAAAATCCTCCGTGCACTTTTTAAAACATTTTTTTACAGGTCCAGAAAATTTCTTTAAATCAAGTGTTGCCATCTTTAATTGACCTTGTAACCTAAAGGAACTGCCGTATATACCTGTCTTCCTTTTTCATCTCTGTAATTTCTTAAGGATGAGATATGAAGGACTTCTACCCTAGGAGATTCCTGATACATTCCCCTGGAATCATATGGATTGGATATTAATTCACCATTAGTGAATTGTTCCAATCCATAATCTATCGCCTGTTCATTCCCAGTTAATAGTGCATCTCTGAATGATTTCTCTTTTTCACCAATGACGGTTGTTTCTAGAAAATCATATTCATGAATGTGATCCCATATTTGCCATCCAATAAAGGCATGGTTGGGAATAATAACGATGACCGGTTCAATGCCCGCCTCTAGCAAAATGCTAGCGAATAAAACAGATAGTTCAATACAATTTGCACTTTTATATTTAAGTGTCTCCTGTGGAAAATTAATTGTTTGACCTATGCCACCACCATCATAAACAATTTGATACTCCTTTTTAAGTACATGATATATTTGTTCAGCTTGATGGCGGCTTATTTCTCGATAATTCATTCCTTCCATTTGAGTGTAAGATTCAAATAAAGACTTTTGATAACCAACCACAGCAGAATTGTAAAGGGTATTGGTTTTTGAAAGGATTTCACGTGTATCTTTTGGTATAACCCAACTAGCAATTAAACTGAACGGACTAAACTGGGCTTCAGTAATAGAATAAACATCCTGAAGTATTTCCCAATCAATTGAGCCTAGTGCCAACATAACAATTCGTTCAGACCCTTCAGTTATTAAATGAGTTGATTTTATTTCATCATTGATACCGATCTTTTTTCCCAATACTTTCCAATCAATATAATAATTGCGGTTTGTACGCAAATCATGCTGCTCCTCCAAAATATTCATAAAAGGGTTCAACCCTATCATTGTATCAGAGTTTGCTGCAATAGTTACAGCTAGTTTGTCCCAATCATTTGGAAGACCCTTGAACTTTGCTTGAAGTTCAACCTGAATCACTTTTGGTGAATTATTTTCAATATTCGTCCAAAAAATATATTGCCCCAGTGGTTCCAAATTCTCATAAATCGATGCAGGTATCATAGGGGTAAAATGAGTATGAACCGAAATGTCCTTAGCTACAGAATTTACTTTTAATAAGATTCCGAAAAACACACCTAAGAAAATAACAGACACTGCCATGGGGATTATATATTTTCTTTTGAATGATTTATTATTTTTCTGAAATGAACCTAGGTGCTCCAAACCTTTGATCAATTCCGATAGTTGAGCTGGCCTTTCAACAGGGTTTTCCTTTAATAGGTTTTCTAAAAAAGATTGAACAGTACTCTCAATGCCGCATGACTTGTAATACTCTTTCTGTATAATACCAGTTGGTAATTTTCCAGTCAACAATTGAAAAAATAATAATCCGATGGTATAAATATCGCTTTTAGGACCTATGGAGGTATGGTCTCCCCTAATTTGCTCCGGAGCAGAATATATTCCTGCATATTTTCGTTGAATTTTTGATGCGAGTTCAGGTCGCATGCCTGTTTCAATACCAAAACTCACCAGTTTTGGTTTGCCCTCCTGTGTGATTAATACATTGTTTGGAGAAATTCTGTAATGACAAATTCCCTCATTATGCATTATTTCTAAACCTCTACAAAGTCCTAAGATAATATCAATGGACTCTTGTTGACCAAAAGACTCCGACCGGGTTTCCAGTGCTTCATCCGTTTCATCATTTACTAGACCAATCCAATGTCCTAATGTTTTTGGAACATATTCCATAACATAATACGGTACTCCAGCCTCATCAACGTCATAATAATAGATGGATATCAAATTGGGATGATCCCATTTTGAAAATAATTTTACATCATCAAGGAACTTTTTCTTTAGCTTCTCCACTAAATCGATGGAATAATCTAACTCCACATTAAATGCGAATCGTTTAAGAGCAACCATTCGGTTGAGTTGTGTATCTTTCGCCAGGTAATTATCCCCCAAAGGCTCACTAGCGATAAAATTTAGTATTGTGAAATGATGAATTTTTTCTCCCGGTTCCCAATGGTGTTGATGCCCCACCTGTTGATTTGTATTAAGATTCGAGGTCATTATTTCACTTTAATGAATATCAATTTACCCATATTTCAGCAAATTAATTTACAATCTTCAAGGGAGTTTTACATTATTTTAGTGAAAATAGAATTAGGTTTAATATTTAATCTGATATTTTAATATGTTTCAGAAAATAGGAACCCTCTTAACCCTATTACTCAAACCAGTAAAAATGACATAAGGTGTTGATAAAATATCTCTACTAATTTCTTCGGTAGAGATTTGGATCCCGTTATCTTCTCCCCAAAATAACACATCATCTCCAATAGTGATATCATCATCCCCGAAATCTACAGTTAATTGATCCATACAAATTCGTCCAGCAATAGGATATCGTTTTCCCCTATATCCAACTGTTCCATTTTCAAACCAAGGCCTCGGGACCCCATCTGCAAATCCTGATTGAACCACTCCTATATGTGTATCTTTCTCAGCGGTCCAAATCCCTCCGTAGCTCACAGAAGTCCCCGCATTAATTTTTCTTATTTCAACTATCGTACCCATAAAATTCATTACAGGTTTGACGGGTACGAAACGGGGAACTTCATCTGAAGGATATACTCCATAAAGAAGCAATCCTACTCTCAGCATATTGAATTTAGATTCAGGAAGAGTTAAAAGAGCGCCGCTATTGGAACAATGCGTGTATCGAAAATTAATCCCTTTTTGCTCTGCTTTGTGAATAATGGCTTGAAATCGTTTTAATTGAGTATGTGCATATCTCAGATCTCCTTCATCTGCAGTAGCAAAATGAGAATAAAGACCTTCACAATCTAATATATTAAAATTTGCAATTTTATCTAACACAACATCAGTATCCTTGAAATCAAATCCAAGACGAGTCATACCGGTATCTATTTTTAGATGAACTTTCGGAAGAATTTGTTTTTTAATGTAAAATTGCTCCAATAATTCAAAATCTTTCCAACTGGACAAATTAAGAGAAAAATTATACTCAACTGCAGCTTCTATTGCTACCTGATTTAATTTGGAAAGAATAAAAATATTTTGATTTATACCTGCATTTCTCAATTCTATTCCCTCTTCATGGGTAAAAACTCCAAACCACTTGCAACCAACTTTTTCCAAAGCTTGACTGATTACAACTCCACCATGGCCATAAGCATTGGTCTTTACGATACACATTATAGAACAATCTTCTGCAAGGTTTTGTATTACAGAAAAATTATGATTCAACCGATCGACACGGATATAGGCCTTTGGGCCAATCTGTACCATACCATCCATATTAATTTTGGTTAATTTTATAAAGTTTCAATAGATGAATTTTTAAGGGATTAAAATCATCAAAAACAAAATCTGAACAGGCTTCAATCCAACTACTAAATGCAGCTTTCTCTAATTTGTTTATAAGAAAGACCGGTTTATGATACCAATACCCAAATGTCACTTCTGCATGAGTACCTCCACCCTCGATAACATATTCATCCCACAAACAAATTATGTAATCCACTTTTGAGATTACTGCATCGATATCTAAACGGATAATTTTCCGAATGAAGGATTTGTATTTTTCAGGGTGAGCACTTTTCCATAATTTATATTCTTGTGCATTTTCTTTTATTGCAGTCGCCCTAGACATTAGAGTAGGATCAATTACTTGATGACTTAAATTATGCTGAAGCCATTCAGTCATTTCTCTTCTCCATTCCTGACCTTCATGAGGGGCATTTTCCATGGCACCAGACAAATAAGCAATCATCTTCGGATTATATGGCGAAGCAGTTGACCATTTATAATCAATAATATCAACATGACTAATCCAGGAATCAACAATAATGACCATTTTTTTATATCCGCCAATAATATAAATAATACAAACTTTATTATCGCTGTAGTTGGAATGAACTGCCAAATGTTCATTGTACTGGATATGCTGAAGTCAACTATGCCTATACCGGGAACTATAATACAAACTAGAAAAACACAAACAGATAGAAAATTATAGATAAAATAATCCTCCGTTATCAGAGAAATTGTCACAAATAAAGCACCTAAAATGAATAAAAATATTAGAAGAGAAGGCACCAAATACATAACTAATTTAAATGGAATTTCGATACCTGATATCAGGTATAGTATAACACCGCTGAAAACACTCAAAATAAAAGATTCAATCACAACCGCACTGACAATGAAAAAAATGATTTTTTGATGTGAAACCGGTGATAAAATCAGCTGAAATATTTTCTGATTATTAAAACGATATTCCTGAATATCACTATCTATATTGATGTACAGTATAATCGCACCAACTAAAAATATAAGATATATGAGCCATACTAGTGAACTTAATGAATGAAATAGGTTAGCGTTAAAAAGCGATTGGGTATAAAAAAATAAATATACAAAAGCCGGTAATCCAAACACAATCCCCATCACCATAAATGGTCGTGACTTCATAATCCAAACCCTGCGTTTAATAAATGCGATAATCAATCTAATCCCTTTCGAATTAATTGGGAGTCCAGAAGATCATCTAGACCTAATTTCTTAATCTCAAGATCTTTGATAAGTTGAAGATCAATTTTCTCAAGCACTTGAAAAAACACCGATTTAGAGCGACCGTAAAATAAAATTACGTTCCCGTGTTTTTTTGGAGTAACAACAGTTGGAATTTTCTCAATCTGTTCATATAATTCATCCGTCATATTTTCTAATTCTATCTGGAACTGGTGATACTCAACAGTAGATTCAAGTAATTTATCTAGGTGCCCATCTAAAACAATTTTACCTGCATCTAACACCAAGATGCGGTCATGGTTTTGTTCTACTTCTTTAAGATTTTGGCTGGTATATACAATGGTTTTCTCAGGTTGAAGATCTTTTAAAATTGACCATGTTTGTCTCGCCGACTCCGGATCCATAAACGCGGTAGGCTCATCAAAAAATATAACTGAAGAATCCAAAACCAGTACTCTTAAAAGCATGGCTTTCTTCTGAATCCCTGTTGAAACATTTCCGGGATAATCCAGTAGATTTTCTTCTATATTTAATTTTTCACTGAAATACTGTAATCGGTTTTGGATTGTGCTATTATCAAGGGAATACAATGAAGCAACAAAATGTATATTCTCCTCAAGTGTCATTCCCAATTCCAAGTCAACCTCCATAGGTATAAATCCAATTTCTTTTCTAATTTCAGCCCGTCGTTTGGTTAAGTCCAATCCATCAATATATACGGTGCCATAATTTGGAATTTCAATTCCAGACATCACATTCATCAGAGTAGATTTTCCGGCATCATTCGCACCGATTATGGCAGTCATAGAACCTTTTTCAATACCAAATGTCAGGTCTGCTAAAACCGTTTTTTCACCAGATAATTTTCCTACTTTCTTTAAGGCTATACTTGCTTCCATTTAGTCCATCATCCTAATGAGCTTCATACCAGGATTCACCCCACCCACAATCCACAACTAGTGGAACGGACAATGGTAAGGCATTTTCCATTTTACTTACAATCATTTTTTTTAATTCATCCAATTCATCATTTGGAAATTCAAACACCAGTTCATCATGAATTTGCAAAATCATTAAGGACTCTAATTTCTCAGATTTTATAGCAGCTTGAATTTCAATCATTGCTAATTTGATCATTTCTGCGGCTGTTCCCTGTATTGGCATATTAATGGCCATTCGTAGGGCGGCTTCTCTCCGAATCCTGTTTTCAGAATCGATTTCCCACACAGGACGGCGACGACCCATAATTGTGGACACATATTTATGTTCCTTTGCAAAGTCGATGGTATCATTAATATAATTTTTGATTCCGGAATATTGAGTAAAATAAGCTTGGATGATGGTTTCTGCTTCATACCTTGGGACACCCAATTCTTGGCTTATTCTGAACGGACCGGCTCCATACATAATCCCAAAATTGATGATCTTTGCTGTCCGCCTGAGCTCAGGTAAAACCTCTTCCTTTGGAATTCCGAAGACAGCTCCAGCTGTTTTTGAATGAATATCTTCATCTAATTTAAAAGCTTCCAACAATCCCGGATCCTGACTTAAGTGAGCCATAATCCTCAATTCAATCTGTGAATAATCGGCTGAAAAGATTTTCCATCCCTCTTTCTGCGCCTTAAATGCTTTCCTGATTTCTCTACCTTTTTCAGCGCGAATCGGAATATTTTGGAAATTTGGATTGGTGCTGGACAATCTTCCTGTGGCGGCAATTGTCTGATTAAAAGATGAATGAATTCTGCCAGTTTCAGGATGGATGAATTCTGCCAGTGGGTCCAGATATGTGTTTTTCAATTTGTTTAATTTTCGGTATTCCAAAATTTTGCTTGGTAGAGGATGATCGTTTTTAAGGCTATTCAAAACATCTTCAGCTGTGGATCGCTTCCTAATCGTCGGTAATTTAAGAATATCAAACAGGATTTGGGCAAGCTGCTGAGTGGAATTGACGTTAAACTCAGTTCCCGATAAAGTATGAATTTCAGCAACCAGTGATTCAATTTGTTTGAGATATTCCTTGGACAATTTTTCCAGAAGGTCTTTTTGGACATAGGTCCCTCTGCATTCCATCTCTGTTAAAACCTGAATAAGCGGTAGCTCAACTTTTGAATAATATTCCCATAAATTTTCCTTTTCAAGACGTTTTTTCAAAACATGGGTTAACTGTAAAGTAATATCTGCATCTTCCATAGCATAAAATGCAATATCTTCCAAACCTACCTCTGCCATGGATATCTGGTTTTTCCCCGTCCCAATCAATTGCTCGATGGACACCATGGTATAGCTCAAATATTCCTCACTAAGTTTATCCAATTTATAGGAACGACTGCCTGGTTGGAGCAAATGAGCGGCGATCATGGTATCAAATTCAATTCCTTTCACCTGGATTCCAAAACGATTGAGGATCAAGACGTCGTATTTAACGTTCTGACCGGCTTTTAAAATCTTTGGATTTTCAAGAACAGGTTTTACCAGAGTTAAAACTTTCTCTAGTTCATTTTCTCCAAAATATTGGCTCGATTTATCCTTATGCCGAATAGGAATATAAATACCTGAGTCCTGTTCAATCGAAAAACTCAACCCCACGATTTCCGCCTCCATTGTTTTTACCGACGTCGTTTCAAGATCAATTGATAGCCAGGTATCTTCTTTGATCTTAGATAGAAAATAAATCAATTCATCCGGAGAGGTTACAGTATTATAAGATTTTGCGGCTTTTTTCTTTTTTGTTTCTTCTTCCTGTTCCATGCCAGAAAACTGCCTCTCCAATCCATGAAATTCAAATTCATTAAATAAGGATTGTAATACAGAAATATTAAACGGTTTCACAGCTAGATCTTCCACCGAAAAATCCAGCGGTACGTCCGTATGAATCTTCACCAGTTCTTTACTTAAAAGGGCATCCTCTTTATGATCTAAAAGCCCATTGCGCACCCGTTTATTGGTTACCTTTTCCGCATGGTCAAGAGCACTTTCCAAAGAACCATATTCCTTAATCAGTTTTTGAGCCGATTTTTCTCCCACTCCTCTTACCCCCGGAATATTATCTGATGCGTCTCCCATTAATCCCAGTAAATCAACCATACTTTCCGGCGGAACACCCCATCGTTCTTCAACACCTTTATTATCATAAATTTTTGTTTGACCTCTCGCACCTCCCGGTGAGTATAAAAAAACATGATCATTCACCAATTGCATGAAATCCTTGTCTCCACTAACAATGTAGATATCCAATTCTCCATTTCCAGCCCTTTTAACCAAGGTCCCTACAATATCATCTGCTTCAAAACCCGGTTTGGATGAATAAAAAACATTAAGCCCTTCTAATAGTCTCCACAAATGAGGCAGTTGGACCTGTAATTCTTCAGGCATTTTTTCCCGTGTTGCTTTATAGGACGGGTAATATTCATGGCGGAAAGTTTTTTCCTTTGTATCAAAAATTGCTCCAATATAGTCCGGAGATTCTGACTCAATTAATTTCAATGTTTGATTTGTAAATCCGTATAGAGCGCTGGTATGAAGACCATAGGATGTGATGAGAGGATTTCTAATAAGGGCAAAATGACAGCGGTACAGCATGGCATATCCGTCAATCAGAAAAAGTCGTTTTCGGTCAGAATTCCGGGAGGACATAGACCGAAAATTACAGCCTCTATCCTCTTTGCTCAAACTGTGATGAAATGATTTTTAAGATTGCACAAAAAAAACTTAGTGTACCAAGATAGAAACCTCTGCTTAATTTGGGATATCAGTTAAAATTATAATCCAACGTCATACCAAACTGAACCGGGTCACCATAACTTTTCCAGAGTTGGTTTGGATAGGTTGGTGGAATAAGTCCAAAATAAAACCCACGAACCACATATCGTTCATCAAGCATATTCCTAACCCAAAATTTGAACGTGGCATTTTGAAATGTTTTTCCTACAGTCAGGTTCAATAATGAAAAGGGGGCAGATTTTTGGTTATGACTGTCAGAGAAATAATATTCTTCTTTGTGAGTCAATTGAACTGAAGAAAAAATCCCAACTCCATTATGATAATTGAGCCCAATCGAACCAGTAACTTTTGGAGCCATGGCAGTTTCCCGGTTTCCGCCTGTTCCTACATTCGCAGTATCCAACTGATAACTAAATTCATCCACCCAAGTATCCAGATATCCCAACGCTATAAACAATTGAGTTTTTTGAGTGATTGTGTAAGTATTTTCCCATTCCATACCTTGGGTCCAGCCGGATCCTGCATTTTCTGTATAAAACAGAAAACTGTTTGGGTTATCTTTATCTTGTTGACTAGATATAGAAACCTGTTGGTCCTTTCGCTTGCTATAAAAGGCTGAAAGCTGAGTTCTATAGATATCTGTGACTCTCTTTAATCCAACTTCAAAATTCTGGATAAATTCCGGACCAAAAGGTCGACTTTCATCAGACAGATATGGCTGCTGATTCACACCCCCAGACTTGTATCCTTGGGATACAGAACCATAAAAGTTGGTGAATTTATCCTTCAAATAATGAATTGAACCACGATAGCCTAACATAGAATGTTTCACTTTGAATTCAACAGTGGGTAACACAATTTTTTCCCAATTATCATTGAGACCTTCTGATGTCCCTTCGTAATTCATCATATTTTTTTCGAATCGAACATTAGTTTTTAATTTAAGGACTGAGGATAGATCATGTTCAAATTGAGCATATCCAGCCATAGCTTTAAAAGCATAGGCACTCCATGCATCTGTGGCAATACCCCCAAATAGGTATCCTCTGGCATCATCCTGTTCTCTTAAATGTTTGAAATATCCACCCAGAATGATGGGTCCTATAAACAAACGAATTTCCTGAGAAAGATTTGACCGATTTCGTTCATTCTTATCATAAAATTCATATGCCCAACCTTCCACAGCTGGATCAAAATCGTGGATGTCATGCCAATATGTACTGTCTGCCCAGTCTCCATCATAGGCATGGATAAGGTCCGTTTCCGAAAAAGAAGTGATGCTGGTGATATTAATTTCGTCTGAACGAGCAAAGTGAGCTCTTAGGGAATATCCGTAAGTCTTTTGGCTATCTTTCCCCTCATTATTGGAATAGGTCTTGAGACCTGTGTTATTGTTCGGAGCCCATGCATCATAACCATTTTTCAAGTCTGCTATCATAAACGTTCCCAATACAGATAAGGCTTTCGCTGGATGAAATCCAAATTTTATCCTAACCAATACCTCATCTCGTTTGTTAGTGTCAGTCACATTTTGAGATACATTCTTCCGGAATCCATCAGTATAATTTTTAAGACCACCAATGCGAAGATTATTATATCGATCTACAGGTACATTTAGGGAAAATCCAATCCTGTGGTGATTATCAGAACCGAGAGATACAGATAAAGAGGTATTAAATTCATCGGTTGGATCTACAGAACGAAGTGAGATCAGCCCCGCCATAGCATTGGATCCAAAAATTGTTGATTGTGGTCCTTTGAACACTTCCACCTGATCAATATCGTGAAGCAAACCAACCATACCCAAGCCGCTCAGGTCCATATCATCCAAAACAAAACCAACAGAAAAATTAGGTGGCCCTTCCCCAAAATAATGACTCCGTTCTCCAATACCGCGAATCTGGAAGTACCGTGGGCGACTGGTCCCACCAGCCCAGTTAAGATTTGGAATCTGGTCTGTCAATACCTGGAAATGTTCACTGCTATTGAGTTTAATATCACGGCTCGTTAATATGGTCACGCTGGAAGCTTTCTGTTGAAGGTATTCCTCTGACAGCCCTGCATGGACAATTATGCCCTTAGAACTGACAACGGTTTCAATCATAGCAATCGACATATTGTTGTAAGCTTTTATTATTTGAGTTTGGTATCCAATATGAGAAAATATTACCTCATCTCTATATTGCACATTTAAGGTAAACCGTCCTTTGTAATCTGAAGCGGTTCCAGTTTCTCCACTGGTAATATTTACTCCAGACAGAGGATGATCGTTGCTTGCATCAAGGACAATACCAGTGATTTGTGGATACAGAAAATAGAGTGGAAATAATAAAAATATAATATGTTTCATTTTTGTTCCCTACGCTGGTATTATCCAGATCAGGTTTTATGGGTGTGTTCTCAGCTGTTTCATCTGGGTTCGAATCAGCACCCCTGACTAATAAAAAATTAAGAAATTCTGTTATGTGTTACCATGGTGAAAATTTTCTATTTTCATAGCTAATTCATTGAGGAATAATATGTCAAACCCACTACCTGAAATCACAGTAAAATCTATATTTCTCGGAATCATACTTTCCATTATTCTTGCAGGGGCAAACGCCTACCTGGGACTCTTTGCAGGAATGACCGTTTCCGCTTCCATACCAGCAGCAGTTATTTCAATGGGTGTTTTATCCATGTTTAAAAAATCAAATATCCTTGAAAATAATATTGTCCAAACAGCTGCATCAGCGGGAGAATCACTTGCGGCAGGAGTGATCTTTACTATTCCAGCCCTCGTACTCCTGGGTTACTGGACAGAATTTAACTATGTGGAAGTGGCCAAAATTGCAGCCGTCGGTGGTGTAATTGGTGTTCTTTTTACTGTACCCCTCCGTCGAGCATTAATTGTTACAGCTAAACTAAAATATCCGGAAGGTGTTGCAACCTCAGAAGTACTTAGGGCAGGTGATGAAGCCAGAAAAGGTGCTGAGGATGATGGGTCCGGCGGATTAAAAACAATTGGAATCGCCAGTTTGGTTGGTGGTGTCATGAAAGTTTGTCAACAAGGATTTGCTATGTGGCATGCTGAAGTTGCAGGTGCAATGGCTTTTGGAAAATCTATTTTTGGTATTGGAACAGATCTTTCCCCTGCATTGATTTCAGTCGGGTACATTGTTGGACGTAATATTGGTATCCTTGTTGTCGCTGGTGGGTTGATATCATGGGTAGTTGCCATTCCTATATATTCTGCTATCGTTGGATTTGAAGGAGATGCTCTGGATTCAGCATGGAGTATTTGGAATTCCAAAATTCGATATTTGGGAGTGGGGGCAATGGTTGTAGGTGGCGTTTGGTCACTCATTAAATTATTCAACCCCCTGGTTAAAGGAATAAAAGCCAGTTTGAATGCGGTAAAAAGTCGATCTGCTGATGGCGATGTTCCATTGGAAGATCAGGATCTACCCATCAATTATGTGGGAATTGCACTTTTAGCACTTCTGGTTCCCGTCTTCCTTCTCTACTTGGATATTATCGGATCTGTAGGAATCGCCGCTTTGTTGTCCATAGTTATGATGATATTTGGATTTTTATTCTCCGCCGTCGCTGCCTACATGGCAGGAGTGGTTGGCTCTTCTAATAATCCAATATCCGGTGTTACAATTGCTACAATTTTATTTTCATCTCTGTTGTTATTGGCGATTCTCGGTACAGGATCTAGCGTGGGCGCTGCCAGTGCCATTATGGTGGGTGCAGTTGTTTGCTGTGCTGCTGCTATCGGCGGTGACAATCTCCAAGACTTAAAAGCAGGACATATTCTTGGTGCAACGCCATGGAAACAGCAGGTCATGCAGATTATAGGTACGCTTGCAGCAGCGGTGGTACTTGGGTTAGTTTTGGATATTCTTCACACCGCTTACACGATAGGATCTCCTACCCTTTCCGCCCCTCAGGCAACGTTAATGAAATCTGTTGCTGATGGTGTATTTACAGGCAACCTTCCGTGGAATTTTGTATATATCGGCGGTATGATCGCAGTCATCTTAATTATGATTGATTTGAGACAAGAAAAAAATGGGTCTGATTTTCGGGTTCCTGTATTGGCAGTTGCCGTTGGAATTTATTTACCAATTACTTTGACGGTCCCCATCTTCTTGGGTGGTATGATCAATCATCTAGGTAAAAAATCCGGCGGCTCTAAAGCATCGGAAAAACGAGGACTCCTTATGGCATCGGGTTTAATCACTGGGGAAGCATTGATGGGTATTTTGGTAGCTGTACCAATATTCATTACCGGGGAAAAGTATTGGTGGCCAAATTTTAGTGGCTTTGAGTTTTTAGGTTCCGCTCTTTTTTTAGGTGTAATTATTTGGTTATATAAATCTGTATCGAAAAAATAGTTCAATGAATATTTCAATAGAACTGCTTAAAAAACTACCGAAAGTAGAGCTCCACTGCCATTTGGATGGTTCACTAAATCCAGGAACCATAATAGACCTGGCAGAGAAACAAAAAGTTGTTCTACCTACAACCAATGTGAATGAATTAAAAAAAAATCTTTCTATTGGTGATAAAAGAGTCTCGCTGGAAGAGTATCTGGAAAAATTCAAAATTACCCTCAGTGTCATGCAAACACCTGAGAGCTTGGAACGTACTGCATTTGAACTCATTCAGGAAGTTTCTAAAGAGAATGTTCGCTATATCGAAGTACGTTATTCCCCTATTCTTCATACTGAAAAGGGAATGACACCTGAAGAATCTGTTGATGCTGTACTGAAGGGATTAAAAACGGGAAAAGAAGAATTTGGAGTCAGGTCTGGAATTATCATTTGTGGAATTCGCAACATCAACCCAAAAATTTCACTCCAACTAGCAGAATTAACATACAGTTACAAAAATAAAGGTGTGGTAGGATTTGACCTTGCTGGTGCAGAAGAAAATTTTCCAGCAAAAGACCATATGGAAGCATTTTATTTTATCCTGAATAACAATCTGAATGTAACTATTCATGCAGGAGAGGCCTATGGCACATCATCTATTCACCAAGCAATTCACTATTGCGGAGCACACCGAATCGGTCACGGAACCCGGCTCAGGGAAAACAAGGACCTCATGAAATATGTACAGGATCATCGCATTACCCTGGAGGTTTGCCTTACCTCAAACTGGCATACCCGGTCGGTCCAGTCTCTGGACCAACATCCTTTTAAATTGTATTACGACCGGGATATTCGAGTGACATTGAATACTGATAACCGTCTTATGTCAGACACAACTTTAACTAAGGAATTCTATCTTGCCCATGAACTGTTTGATCTTACACTTCATGATTTCAGGAACCTCACCATCACCGCTATAAAAAGCAGTTTTCTCTCCCATGATAAGCGAAAAAAAATGATTCGATCAATCGCTGAAGAATTGGAAAACGAATTTGGATTGATGCCGGAATTTATTGCCCAGACAAAAATCTAATGATTTTAATTAAGTCCAGCGAAGTATCAAGGTCTTTTGTTTCCCACCTCTTTGTAAAAAGTGGGGATGGGGTAAAAGGGGAGTAT
>CAYSQB010000030.1:0-17179 GCA_964433085.1 uncultured bacterium | reverse complement strand
TTCCCACAGGCAGTATGGAAAATACCATAATGACTGGGGACTTTCTTATTGGTAGTCGCTTTAATTATGGGATGCGCACTCCAGATTGGATTGGTATTCCCTATACAGACAAGGGATTTAATATCCCCCACATACGTTTCCCTAGATTTAAAAAACCTGAGCAAGGTGATATTATTATATTTAAGTACCCTAGAGATCCTATATATAAATATGTAAAACGATGTATCGCTATTCCTGGGGATAAAATTAGAATTGAGGATAGAGTAGTTTTTGTTAATGATACAGAATATCCTTTACCAGATAATGGAAAATTTATTCATCAAAAATTACCAGCTGAATATAAACAGCGTGAATTATTTCTACCTGATCAGGGCAATAAAGATTTTTTCAAAACAGTTCAGATACCACAAAAGGGTGATATATTTTACATAAATGACTCAACGGACTGGCGTTATTTGTTACCGATCATACTTTCTGATGGTCATCGTGCATCACTTAAATCAGGTGAAAAGATATTTCCATTTACATTAATCGATCCCAATGATGTATTTCGTAGAAAAGGTGTCCAGTCCATATTTTCTGAATATTTTCCGAAGGGGAATTATATAAATCCATGGTCATGGTCTATTAATGAATCTGATTTTCAGTTTTTATATATTGATGGTATCCCTATAAAAGAATTGACAGAATATGTAGTAAAACAGGATTACTATTGGGCTATGGGAGATAATCGGGATGACAGTCTAGATTCACGATTTTGGGGATTTATACCTTTTGATTATATTTTAGGAGAAGCTTTGTTTAGTTATTTCAGTATAGATTTATCAGGGTGGAGAGGAGTTAAAAGTTCATTACTGAATCCATTTGCTTGGGGAGAATTATTTACTATTGAGAGAATGCAACGGATTGGTACAGTTTTAAAGTAACCGGTCACAATTATTTGAAAAATCATATAATTATCGCCTTTGCTTTGTAATTTCCAATGCATATATGAGATAGTATTTTACCAAAAATCTTTGCGAGAACAACGCTTAAATACTAAGGATGGTTTAATAATTACGATTAATAATATGAGGAATAAATGAACTTAAAAGATAAGATATTTTTATTTATTGTGGTAGGATTCCTAGTAGGTGGAAGTTATATCTGGTATACATATACTGAAATTACTGAACGAATGACTCAAATGGAAAAAGAACACGAGACTCACATAGATCAGGTGAATAAAGAATTCAGAAAGGATTTGAAAACTTTAGATTTGCAGTTTATCGGACGTGGAAAACATGTGCGACAAGCCCAAAAGGATATTGTTTCCAATCGTGAATTAATCATATCTAAATCGGACTCTTTAGGTAGTCTTATAGAGGATGTAGCTTATGATTTAAATGAATTATCCAGAAATGTGGATAAACATTTTATTGCTGTTGAACAAAATATTAGAGATATTGAAGAAAGTATTGATAGTCAAAGAAGAAGAATAAACAGAAGAATTTCAGATATTGAACAGAGTGTGTCAACACTCCAGACTGGTTTAAAAGAGATTGAGGTACTTAGTATAATCCAAACAGAGAAAGCGAAAGAAGAAGAGAAGAAAAAAGAATAAAACTCAATATTGTAAAAAATTTTGGGGCAGTCTTCATAATGCATTTTGCAAAATGAAGAGCTACCCCTTCCACATACCAATGATACTTAGGAGGTACCATTGGTAGCTAAAGTAAAAGATTATACAACATAAAGCAAGTGTTTGTTTTTGAAAAATAATAGTTTTTTATTTTACCTCAACCATCACTTTAATTTAAAAGAATTTTAAGTAGAACTACTAATTTAATTTTGGATATGCATAGGTGATAAAAGTGCCGAGGGTCGGAGTCGAACCGACACGGGATCACTCCCACCGGTTTTTGAGACCGGCGTGTCTACCAATTCCACCACCCCGGCATCTTATCAAGAAATGAGGGCATGAAAATTACTAGTACATGATTATGCAATCAATAGGTTTGAATATTAATTTCAATCGAGGAAATTGAAATATGTTATTTATAAAATTTCCAAATGTATCTATTAAAATATACAATGACAAATTAAAAATTATAATATATATTGAAAATTACATCCGTAATTATAATATTATTGTTTAACATACTACTTAAAATATCGAAGAGGTAAATATATGATTACATCGGAATATTTGTTGCAAAACATAGATAAATTCGGAAATGAACCTGCTTTATCTGTTAAAGACGGGAATGGAGAATGGATAACAGATACCTGGAATGATTTTTATCAATACGTTTTAGATATCTCAAAATCACTTCTTGCGTGCAAAATAGATATTAATGAAAAAATTAGTATATATAGCTATAACAGAAGTGAATGGTATGCATGTTACGCAGCAGCTCAATATATTAATAGTGTTTCAATTGGTATTTATCATACATGTTCGTCATTAGAAGTAGATTGGATTGTAAGCAATTCTGATTCTAAAATTGTGTTTGTTGGAAATAATCCAAATGATAATGGAGAAACTGATAAAATGCTAAATTATCGGATATTAAATATCCTAGATAAACTAGACAAAATCGAATATGTCGTAATGATGAGAGGAGTAAAAAAATTAGAGCATAATAAAATTATCACTTGGGATGAGTTTATTGCTAAGGGACATAATATAAATGATTCTGAGGTAAAGGATCGCAATAAATCTATCACATTAGAGGCAACTTCTTCTTTGATATATACGTCTGGAACTACGGGCAATCCTAAGGGTGTTGAGCTTACATATAGAAATTGGGAATTTGAAGTTTCTCGAACAGAATATTTTTTGAAACTTAATCAGGGTGATCGCTATGTGTCATGGTTGCCGCTTGCTCATGTATTTGGACAACTTGTCGATAATCATGTTTGGATAAAAAATGCACTTCATATTCATGTTGTAGATAATCCATTGGCAATTATTGATTATGCAAAAGAGGTCAAACCTCATTTTTTTATTGGTGTTCCAAGAATTTATGAAAAAATATACTCTAATTTGAAGTCAGCGATTGAAAGTAAAATAATATTAAAGGTTGGTCTTAAACTTCCCATTTTATCTGGTCTCTTAAAGAAAAAATTAAAGGGCGCTATTGGTTTTTCAAATATGGTGTTTGCTGCAACAGGTGCCGCACCAATCAATCCTGATATATTAAAACTTTTCCAATTTCTTGACATACCACTTTTTGAAGGATATGGTATGACTGAGAATACAGCGGTAGCAACTACCAATCATTATAAAAATAATAATATCGGAACCGTAGGAAAACCATTACCTGAGACAGAGATAAAGTTATCTGAAGAAGGTGAAATACTTCTAAAGGGTCAACATATTATGAAAGGATACTATAATAATGAGGAAGCTACTAATGAGTCAATTATTGATGGATGGTTACATACAGGTGATATTGGATCAATAGACTCTGATGGATTTTTATCCATTATCGGACGAAAAAAAGAAATATATGTTAATTCAGGAGGAAAAAACATTGCTCCACTTGTTATAGAAGAAACAATGAAATCCATCCCAATCTTATCTCAATGTTTCCTTATAGGTGATGCCCGAAAATATTGCTCAGCATTGTTCACACTCGATGTTGGTGCGATTCTTAGGGATAAAGTTGGTATGGATACTCATAAGATTTCAAAAGATCCAACTGAACAATTGAAGCAAATAAAAGAAAACGGGTATTCTTTATCAGATTTTACTGAAAATGAAGATATAATATTTGAGATTCAATCTAATGTAGATGAGCTGAATAGACAGTTTTCTAATCCGGAACAAATAAAGAAATTTTCGATACTTCCTCGTGATTTTTCAATTGACCATAGCGAATTAACACCGACACTCAAGATGCGGCGGAAACAGATCAATGAAAATTGGTCAGATATTATCGAATCAATGTATATTGATTGACATTGGGTAATATTTCATTCTTAGGTTGTGGTTCTTGGGGTGGTGCTCTTGGATACGTTGCCGCAAAAAAGGGTATTTCTGTTACAATGTGGCATAGAAACCAAGAAATAGTTAAATCACTGACAGAGACCAGAACCCATTATCTAGTTTCATCGTTGACCTTTCCTGATAATGTGGTCTTTACTTCCGATATATACGAAGCAATCCACGGATCTGACATGATTATTCTGGCACTTCCCTCACATTCTATAAGAGGATTGTTACAATCATACAAGGATATTTGGAAGGAATATCATACATTTGTCAATGTATCTAAAGGAATTGAAATTGATACTTTAATGACGGTAAGTGAAGTGATTAAAGATGTTTTGGGGAGTACTTATACAAAGATTGTCACATTGTCTGGTCCAAGTCATGCTGAAGAGGTTGTTTTAGGGCATCCTACAACATTGGTCTCAGCTTCACGAAATACTGAGGATGCAGTTGCTGTACAAAAGTTATTCTCAAATGAGACAATTCGAATCTATGTTAATGCGGATATCAAAGGTGTTGAATTAGGAGGATCAATAAAAAATGTTATTGCCATTGCAGCTGGTATTTCTGATGGAATTGGGTATGGTGATAATACTAAGGCCGCACTTATTACAAGAGGAATGACCGAAATATCTAGGCTAGGCGTAGCAATGGGCGGTTCAATAAAGACGTTTTCAGGATTGAGCGGTATTGGTGATTTAATGGTAACCTGTTTCAGCAAACACAGTCGAAATCGTTATGTTGGAGAAGAAATAGCTAAGGGAAAGTTATTAACAGAAATACTTAAAGAAATGTCCATGATTGCAGAGGGAATAAATACCACAGAATCCGTATATCGTTTAAGTAAAAAATATAGAATTTCAATGCCAATCTCCCAAATTATATATGAAATCCTTTTTAAAGAAAAGGATCCAAATACTTCCATTTATAAATTAATGTCTAGGAAATTAATAGAAGAATAAGATGTTTCCAAATTTGAAAAGGTTAGAATATTTGTATAATTTTATCTTAAGCCCTTGTAGTTCAACGGATAGAACAAGTCCCTCCTAAGGATTAGATACAGGTTCGATTCCTGTCAAGGGTACAAAACTTAAATACTAACATAACTAATGATGATATAAGGCATAGTGGTTTTCAACTTAAAATAAGCAATGCATTTATTTAGCTTGAACATATTTATGAAGAAAATTAATAATAGCTTCTATACGATTTTATATTGTGATATTCAGATATTTTCAATTTATATTCTAACTACTCTCACTTGTTTGTAAGGTAGTGGGAAGGGAAAAATTAAACAATTAAACGCCAATTACCTGTTAGCATTTGTATTATCTATATTGTTCTAGTTTAATGTTCTATTTTATAATAATTATTCTTGGGATATGGGAACTTTATTGGAAATATAAAGCATTGTGGTTTTCTGCAAGAAATAATGATAGAAAATGGTTTATCGCAATTCTAATAATAAATTCGTTAGGTATCTTACCTATATATTATTTGTATAATCGAAATTACCTAAAATTTCTAAATAAATAAATTTATCTAAATTTGTAATTCCCATCACTTCCCAATTTCTATCACCTTTTTATGAAAAAGTTCGTCGATACTTTAATTTATTCCATTAGAGTAATTTAAATAATAAATTTCCAGCCATTATATGGCATGACTACATGATTTTTAGTAAAGGGAATAAATTGACAAAACAATACGCACTGCTTTGTATATTCAACAATATAAACAATAATGGTAGGTTTGAGCCTTGTCAATGATGAGATAAAAAAAGGACACACATGTTAAAACCAAGAAAAAAAATAACACGAAAAGAAATTAAAAACGATCCTGTATTAGAAAGAGTGGCAACTACTTATAGTTTTATTCAGGATAAACAAAAATTATTAACCAAAATTGGTATAGGAATTGTAATTTGTTTCGTATTATTTAATATTTGGAATAATCATGTGCATAATAAAAATGAGCAATCCAGTTATATTTTTTCAAAAGCTCTTGTTGCTTGGCAAACAGGTGATGTAGATAATGCACTATTGCATTTTGAATCACTTTCTGATGATTTTGATGGAACCGATAATGGAAAAATAGCGAGTTACTGGTTAGGATTAATCGCATATAACTCAGGAGATGCCGCATCTTCAACCAAATATCTCAAACAATTTGTAAAATTTGGAAAAGCGGATATTCTTCTTCCAAATGCCTTCCAATTGCTGGCAAATATTTCTTTGAATGACCAAAATTATAAAAAAGCTCATTCCTATTTTAAAAAGGCAATAAAATACAGTATGAGTGAGATTGAAGAGATGAACCATAAATTAAATTTAGCAGAGTTTTATTTGATTCAAGAACGAGAGAAAGATGCCGAAGCAATTATTGTAGCAATTTTAGACACGAAAGATATTTCTTCATCATTAAAAACTAGAGCAGAAGAATTGTCCGGTAAATTGAAATCTTAATTTATATATAAGAAAAAAAATATCCTTTAGTAAACCTCTTGATTAAATAAAAATGGGGAAGTAATTTCACCGTTGAAAAGTGGGCATAAAGCCCACTTTTCTTGTCTAAAGGTGTAAAATAAAATTAGAAGACATAATTGATCCTCTGTTGGGGAAAAAGATATTCATCGTTAGTGTAAAACAAGGTTCACGTCAGGATTTAGTTCGACTCATAGTGGATGCGGAACATCACGTGTGTCTTGATGAAACTACTAAAATAGCAAAACGAATACTAAACTCTAAACATATTCAGTCTATGTTCCCAAATGGAGTACGAATTGAGGTTTCTACTCCAGGTATTACTGCTCCTCTTGAACACGATTATCAGTTTAAGAAAAATATTGGAAAGAAATTAAATATATCAATTCAGGATGAATTGGATAAAAATATACTGGGGATTCTCAAAGAAGTGAAAGAAAATGGTATTCATATGACTGATAATGATAAGAAGACTCAATTTTATCCATTTGATGAAATTTGTAGAGCAACTGTTCAGGTATCATTTTAATATATTATGGAGGCATTTTGATAAACCGAGAATTAATTGAAATATTTTCTGAATTAGCACGCAATAATAATGTAGATCGCTCTGAATTGGGATCTATAATAGAACAATTATTTTTGTACATTATTGAAAAACAGTTTGGTGATTCTTCAAATTGCAGTGTGATTGTCAATGTGGATAAGGGTGAAATTGAAATTTATGCTGAAAAGACTATTGTAAAAATTATAGATAACCCCATTAGTGAAATTACTCTTAATAATGTACATAAACTGGAACCGGATATAGCTGACTTGAATATAGGTGATCTATTTGTTGAAGTAATTGATCCCAAAATATTTGGACGAAGAATGATTACTCATGCTAAAAACTTTTTTACCCAAAGGTTAAAGGATGTAGAGCGGCAAGGAATATATGAAGATTACGAAAAACGTGTGGGGGAGATTGTTATTGGGACAGTCCATCAGAACTTACGTGATGCTATCTTTGTTAATATTGAACGCGCAGAGTTAAAACTTCCAAAATCTGAACAAATACCTTCTGAATATTTCCGTCGAGGAGATACCATTCGGTCTGTGATACAATCTGTAGAAATTAAAACAAAAGGTCCGGAGATTATTATTTCCAGGAGTGACAATCATTTCCTATATAAATTATTTGAAATGGAAGTACCAGAAATTGAAGAGGGCCTAGTCGAAATTCGTGCGGTTGCACGATATCCAGGACAAAGAGCAAAAATAATTGTGTACTCCAATGACAAAAGGGTTGATGCAGTAGGTGCTTGTGTCGGAATGCGTGGCAGTAGAATCCAAGCTGTGGTACGAGAATTAAACAATGAAAAAGTGGATATTATTCCTTTTAGTCAACGTTCAGAAATATTAATCTCAAGAGCACTAGCTCCTGCAAAACCCATAGATTTATATATAGATGATGACAGAAAATATTGTGTTGCTATTTTTAATGATGACGATTTAGATGCTGCAATAGGTAAAGGTGGTATCAATATAAATTTAGCCAGTAGAATTGTAGATTTTCGAATTGATGCGTTTGGAAAAACTGAATATGAAAAACAGCAAAAAGATCAGAACACCCCAATAAGCGATTTACCAGGCATTTCACTTGATATTGTAGAAAGCCTTGAAAGAATAGGCCTCAACACTATTTCAGGAGTGTTAGGTGCCGATGAAGATAAAATAACAGGTCCTGATGGAATTTCTAAGGAATCACTTGAAACAGTATATAACAATATACAATCATTTTTAACAGAAGATAAATCAAATGATTCTCAGAATGAAGATGTAGAGAGTATAATTGAATCAACAGAAGAGTAAATTTCATAATAAAACAAATAAAATTTATTTAAAATAATTAAATGAGAATTTTTCAAATAGCAAAAGAATTAAATATTTCCCATAAAGGAATTATTACATTTCTTAACTCCAAAGATATAAAAGTGGGTCTTATGGATTCAATTAATCAGGAAGTTTATCAATTGATCCTTAATGAATTTTCCAAAGAAAAAGAAACGGTTGATCGCTATCGAAAAGAGAAGGTTCGTAGGGAGATTCATGATACTCGTAGTCGCCAGAAACAGCAAGAAAATAGAAATCTAAATCTTTTATCTATAAGCGAGCAACGTAATATTGAGGATAAAGAATTACAAAAGCAAAAAGTACAAGATGAAGAAAAACAAAAGGAAGAAGCTGAAAATAAGAAAAAAGCGAAGCTAAAAGCTGAGAAAATTGAAAAGAAAAAGTTACAAAAGAAAACAAAATCCACAAGCCCAAAAGGCAAAAAAAGAAAGATGCGTAAGATTGAGATTGCGGATATTGAATCAGAAATCGGGTTATCGGGAAGGAGACGACCTGATAAACGAAGTGATATAAAAAAGAAAGAAGAAGCTCCAAAAAATGTAAAGGAAATGGTAAAAATAACTTTAGCAAAGATGGAGACGAAATCACGCAAAAAAGTTTATAAAAAGGAGAAGGATAGTGATGAGGAACAATCTGTTGATATTATACAGAACAATATCGATATTCCTGAATTTTCCAGTGTAGATGAGCTAGCAAAAGTATTTCAATCTACTCCGAGTGAAGTAATACAAAAATGTATTGGTATGGGTGTCTTGGCAACTATGAATCAGCGGTTGGAATGGGATGTAATAGAATTATTGGCAGAAGATTTTGGTTTTATCGCTGAAAAAATAACCGATGTTGGTGAGGAGATATTTTCATTGGATGAAACAGAAGAGGATATCTCAAATGCAAAACCCCGGGCACCAGTCGTTACCATAATGGGTCATGTGGATCATGGAAAAACATCGATTTTGGATTTTATAAGGAAAACAAATATTGTTGCTGGAGAATCAGGAGGTATTACTCAGCACATAGGGGCATACAAAGTGGAGTTGAAAAGTGGAAACTATATTACTTTTTTGGATACTCCGGGGCACGAAGCTTTTACTGCAATGAGAGCAAGGGGAGCTCATGTTACAGATATTGTAATTCTTGTTGTAGCAGCCGATGACAGTGTAATGCCTCAAACTATAGAAGCAATCAGTCATTCTAAAGCGGCGGACGTTCCCATTATCGTTGCGATTAATAAGATTGACATACCGGGTGCAGATGTAGAAAAAGTGAAACGTGAATTGTCAGAACATGATATCTTAGTAGAAGATTGGGGTGGTAAGATACAATCTATTTCGGTCTCTGCAAAAACAGGTGAAGGTATGGAAAATATTATGAACAGTATCCTACTTGAATCAGAGATGCTGGAGCTAAAATCAAATTATGATGCGCTGGGTCGCGGAACTATTATTGACTCAAAATTAGATAAAGGTCATGGACCTATGGCTACCGTTCTAATAAAAAAAGGAACTTTTCATGTTGGAGATCCTTTTTTATGCAATAATTATTCTGGAAAGATTCGAGCGATAATGAATGAAAGAGGACAGAGGATAAAGGAGGGTGGTCCATCGGATGCCGTACAAATATTAGGTTTTGATCAGGTTCCGCAGGTCTCTGATATTATCGCAATTGTAAAAAGCGATAAGGATTTAAAAAGAATCTCGGCAGATCGTCAGCGTATTCGTAGGGAAATTGACCATCGAAAGTATGCCACACATTCCTTAGATGAAATGTCATCATTAATTCGCGAAGGTAATATTAAATCACTTCCACTTATTATCAAGGGAGACGTAGATGGCAGTATTGAAGCTTTGTCTGAGACACTAGGGAAACTCCAAAATGAAGAAGTTCAGGTCAAGGTTATACATCAGGCAGTTGGGATGGTTACTGAATCTGATGTATTACTTGCTGAGACATCTCACGCAGTTATCATAGGATTTAATGTTCAGGTCGCATCAAATGCAAAACTTCAGGCAAAACATTCTGGAATTGAAATTAGGAATTACAATATCATATACGATGCGGTTGAAGAGGTGAAATTGGCTTTGGAAGGGCTACTGGAACCTGAGATAAAAGAAGCAATCACAGGTAAAGCATTGGTTCAGTTACAATTTAAAGTTCCAAAAATAGGTTTTATTGCTGGTTCCAAAGTATCAGAAGGTATTATCAGACGTAGTGATAAGGCACGTCTTATAAGAGAGGATGAAATAATATTAGATCATTGTGATATTTCATCATTGAAAAGATTTCAGGAAGATGTAACACAAGTTAAGGAAGGATTAGAATGTGGGATTGGTCTTTCGGGATCTATAAAATATAAGGAAGGGGATATCATTGAAGTGTATGAAATAAATGAAATAAAGAGGAAACTTGAACTCATTTGAAACCACAGCGACCCTATAAAAGAACGGACAGGGTTGGAGAACAAATCCTTGAAATTGTTACGGATACTGCTGCCAAGCATATTGATATAAATCATCTAGGGTTTATTACTTTTACTGGAATCGATGTATCTCCTGATCTTCGGTCCGCTATAATATATTTTAGCGCGCTAAATCCAACTGATGAAATACAAAATATTGAAAATAAAATAAATACCATTGCAAAAGGTTTTAAAAAATATCTAGGAATTGAAATGAGGATAAAAAATATTCCGGATTTGAGATTTATTTATGATCAATCATTAAATTACACTGATAAAATTAATCAGATGATTCAAACCATTGTTATTCCGAAACAAAATGATTCTTAATGTAAATAAACCTATAGGATGGACATCTGCAGATGTGGTACGTAAGGTGAAACGATTGACAGGCGGAAGAAAGGTGGGACATGGAGGAACTCTTGATCCATTTGCAGAAGGAGTGCTAATCATAGGTACTGATAAAGATACAAAAATGCTAACCTCTGTTACTTCTTCAAATAAAACATATAAAGCTGTGTTGCAATTAGGTAAAGAAACTGATACACTTGATGTTACAGGAACTGTTGTTAAGATAAAACCTGTTCCCCAATTAAATAAGAAAAAAATTTTAGATGTATTTACCAATTTTAAAGGAGATTTACTTCAAACACCACCCGCATATTCAGCGAAAAAAGTAAATGGTGTCAGATCATACAAAATTGCACGACAGGGGAAAGTTATTGTTCATAAACCAGTCACAGTTCATATATATTCATTGGAACTATTAAATTTCGACCCCAAATCAGTTTGCTTTTCTGTCACATGCTCGAAGGGGACATATATCCGTGTTTTGGGGAGTGAAATTGCCAAAGCTCTCAATACAGTTGGTTATTTAAAAGAATTGATTAGAACATCCGTCGGAGCTTTTTCTTTGATCGGTTCCAAATCAATTACTGAATTAGAGAAAGAATGGAAAGATATTTTAGTGTAGATCAAATTTCAGCTTATCATAAATCAGTACTAACCATAGGAAGTTTTGACGGATTGCATCGGGGGCATCAGAAAATTGTTAACCAGACAATCCACGTGGCAAAAGGAAAACAGGTCCCCTCAATTGTTGTCACATTTAATCCGCACCCTCGTCATATTTTGAATTTTGAAGAAACAAAAGTTCCTATCATTATGAGTTTAGACAATAAATTAAATATGCTAGAAAATTTAGGAGTGGATGGAACATTGATTATTCCATTTACATCAGAATTTTCAAAAATATCTGCATCAGAATTTTTAGAAAGTATCATTGAGAAACAATTTCATCCAGAAGAATTGGTGATTGGTTATGATCATCATTTTGGATATAATAGGACCGGAAATCCAGAATATTTAAAAGAATATGTTTATAAATCAGATATTAATTTGACTCTAGTAGAGGCTGTATCTGACGAAGGTTCAATAATTTCTAGCACTAGAATAAGAGAAAAGATTAAAGATGGTTATATCCGACGTGCAAATTTTGAACTGGGATGGATATACGGATTTGATGCACGGGTAGTATCCGGGTCAGGACGTGGACATACATTATCTTACCCCACTGCAAATTTTATTCCACTGGCTTCCGACCAGCTTTTGCCCAAAACAGGGGTATATTTGACTAGGGGAAGAGTTGTTGGGAAACAATTGTTTGGAATGTGTAATTTAGGGTACCGTCCTACATTTGATGAAGGTAAATATATTATGGAAGTTCATTTCTTTGATTTCCACGATGTTGAATTATATTCACAAAATATCCGGATAGAATTTTTAGAACGAATTCGAGATGAAATTAAATTTAAATCTAAAGGTGCTTTAATATCTCAGTTAGCCCTAGATAATAAATATTGTCTGGGCTTATTGGATAAATATATTTAGGAGAAAATATGACATTAACTGTTGAAAATAAAAAAGAGATCATCAGTACTATTGGTAAAGATGATAAAGATACTGGATCGTCACAAGTGCAGATTGCACTATTGACGAATAGAATCCGGGAATTAACAGAACATTGTAAAATACATAAAAAAGATAATCACTCAAGACATGGATTAGTTAAGTTGGTATCCAAAAGGAAAAAACATTTGAAATATCTAAGAAAAACCAATCCTGATAATTATAGAAAACTACTTAATAAATTAAAGATTAGAGGATAGGTAAATTTAATGATAAAAAAAACAAAAAATATTGGTGGCAAAGAATTAACGATAGAAACGGGTAGAATTGCCCGACAGAGTAATGGCTCTGTCATTGTTTCCTTAGATGAAACGATTATCCACGTTGCTGTCAATTCTGCAAAAGAACCTCGTGAGGATATAGATTTTTTCCCACTACAAGTTGAGTACAGGGAAAAACATTATGCTGGTGGTAAAATTCCCGGTGGATTTTTCAAAAGGGAAGCTCGACCGTCAGAGCATGAAGTGTTAACAAGTCGTTTAACAGATCGTCCTATAAGACCACTGTTCCCAAAAGGATTTAAAAATGAAACTCAAGTCATGATTACTGTATTACAGAGTGATGGTGAAAATATGGCAGATGTATTGGCAGGAGTTGGTGCTTCTGCTGCCTTATCCCTTTCATCCATTCCTTGGAATGGACCTATAGCTACTGTTCGTGTAGGGCAAATAAACGGAGAATTTATTCTAAACCCAACACGCACCGAACAATTGGAATGTAATTTAAATTTAATTGTTTCGGGGAATCAGGAAACAGTAGTTATGGTAGAAGGAGAAGCAGAAGAGGCATCCGAGACTGTAATATTGGAAGCATTAAAATTTGCTCATTCAGGTATCACCGATATTATTGAGCTCCAGAAAGAACTTTTAGATTCTGTGGATGTTATAAAAAATGAAATTGTTCTACCTGAAGAAAATCTATCACTGAAGACAGAAGTAGAAAAACTTCTTGATAAGCAAATTGATGATATAATTCAAATTGTGGATAAAAAGAAACGATCCCTTGCAAAAGATGATTTAGTGAGTTCGATTTTGGAATCACTTAAAGAGAAGTTCCCTGAGGAGGAGAAAGTCATAAAAGCATCAATTAATGACCGTTTTAAATCTGGATTCCGTGAGGAAATATTATCAAATGGGAAGCGAAGTGATGGAAGATCGACAACAGAAATTCGGCCTATTTCCATTGAAGCGGATATCCTAAATAGAACACATGGATCTGCACTTTTTACCCGTGGTGAAACTCAGGCTTTGGTGGTAACCACACTGGGTTCTAAACGAGATGAGCAAATTGTTGATTCTATGGATGAGGATTATAAAAAGAACTTTTATCTCCATTATAATTTTCCGCCTTATTGTGTAGGTGAAACCGGACGTATTGGATTTACCAGCCGTCGTGAAATCGGTCATGGACATTTAGCTCAACGTGCCATCAGTCCGGTTCTTCCGAATTACGATGATTTTCCTTATACCATAAGATTGGTATCTGAAATTATGGAATCTAACGGATCTTCATCCATGGCTTCAGTTTGTGCAGGATCTCTTGCTCTTATGAGCGCAGGAGCACCTATTGGCAATCATGTGGCTGGAATTGCTATGGGTCTCATTACTGATGGAAGCCGCCATGCTATCCTTAGTGATATCATGGGAATGGAGGATCACTTAGGTGATATGGATTTTAAAGTTGCAGGTACACGTAGCGGCATCACAGCTATACAACTTGACCTTAAGATAGAGGGGATATCATTTGAGCTAATGGAACAAGCATTGAAACAGGGACATGAGGGACGGATGCACATTCTGGAAAAAATGGAGGATGCTATTTGCAAACCAAACGAAATATCTAAATATGCTCCCCGAATTTTATCTGTACAGATCAATCCTGAAAAGATCGGTGCATTAATAGGTCCAGGTGGAAAAAATATCAAAAAAATCATTGAAGATACAGAGTGTGATATCAATGTTGATGATGATGGTCTTGTTAGCATTTCGGGAGAAAATATTGATAAATGCAATGATGCTATGGTATTGGTGGAGGCAATTACCATGGAACCGGAAGTAGGCCAGGAATTTGATGGTACTGTCACCCGACTTATGACTTTTGGAGCTTTTGTTGAATATGCCCCTGGAAGAGAAGGATTGGTCCATATCTCTGAAATGGAATGGCGACGGATAGAAAAAGTAGAAGATGTTTGTAAACCTGGAGATGAAATGAAGATTAAATTGATAAAAATCGATGACCAGGGACGTCTTGATTTTAGTAGAAAAGCACTTCTTCCGAAGCCAGAAGGGTATGTGGAGAGACCAAAGCATCCACGAAAGAGTAATGACAGAAGCAGCGGTGGAGGAAGAAAAAAAACTTTTTCTAAAAAGCGTAGATTTTAAGAATCATTAATATCTACTTAACGTGAATAAACCATTTTACGTTAATCCTGTATTAATTAGCATGGAGTATGCTGTTCGGGGATCTATTGCAAAAAGAGCAGCAGAATTAAAAAGATTGGGGCGCAGCATCATTCCCTGTAATATAGGAAATCCTCAGGCGTTGGGCCAACCACCGCTTTCCTTTTATCGTCAGGTTTTGTCTCTTATTGAATATCCAGAAATATTTAACAATAAAACCCACAAAACTCCCTCTATTTTTTCTGACACAGCTTTAGACTATGGCCGGACCATTTTAGAAAAATTAGAAATTGGTACTGGAGGATACTCAGACAGCAATGGCCACGAATTTATAAGGGAAGCGATTGCAGAATTTATCGATAAGAGGGATGATGTAGTGAAGAACAATGGGATACGATCTAATCCGGACAATATATTTCTTACTGATGGTGCAAGTGAAGGAGCAAAAAATATCATTGAATTGCTCATTACAAATAAACAGGACGGGATTATGGTTCCCATACCTCAATATCCACTTTATTCTGCCACGATCCACAGATGTGGCGGAGTGCAAATTAATTATTATCCTGACGAAAATGAGGGCTGGATTTTAACTCGAAATACATTGGAAGACAGTTATTCACAAGCAAAACAAAATGGAGTTAATATTCGAGCAATTGTAGTTATTAATCCGGGAAATCCAACCGGATCAGTTTTAAATAAAAGTTGTGTTGATGAGGTTGTTGATTTCGCTTCAGAGAAAGGATTAGCTATCATTGCTGATGAAGTATACCAAGATAACACCTATGGGTCTAAATTCCATTCATTTGCACAGGCTGTCTGGAATCGACCACATGTCCCTCTTTTCAGTTTACACAGCGTATCTAAGGGGTTTTATGGTGAATGTGGGCATAGAGGTGGATATTTAGAGGTCCGAAATTCACCAAAATTGGCATCCACAAAACAGTCATTGATTGAAATTCTTTTCCGTCAAGCTTCAGTTAACTTGTGCTCCAATACAATTGGACAAGTTTTAGTATATCTTATGGTTACACCACCACCTGAAAAATCAGATGTAGGAGAATTACATAAAAAAGAAATGCAATCTCTTCTAAAAGACTTACACGAAAAAGCATCGATAATAAAGAAATCATTTACAGAAATGGAGGGAGTCCGGTGTTACGGTGAGATAGGTGCGCTGTATTTATTTCCGCGTTTGGATATCCTTCCCGCTCAAACAACTGATTTTGATTATTGTATGGCCTTATTAGAGTCCACTGGACTATCAACTGTTAACGGAGGTGGGTTTGGACAGAGAGAGGGCACACATCATTTAAGAATTGCCTTTTTACCACCTAAATCGATGCTTGAAGAGGTCCTGCCTAAGTGGATAGAATTTCATAAGAAATATATAAAATAAGTTCAAAGATTAACATGAATATATTTACATCATTATATATTAAATAAATTAGATATTTCTTTGTATCATGGCTCTTTATTCGTTAAGTTTAAAGTAACAGTTTAATAAAATTGCAAATAATGAATTCCGATAAACCTCAAATTAAAAAATTATATTACTCCATTTCGGAGGTAAGTAAGATAACGGGATTAAAACAATATGTTTTAAGATATTGGGAAACAGAATTTTCTCAATTAAAACCACCAAAAAATCGTGCGGGAAACCGTACTTATCGGCAAAACGATATTGATGTCATCCATAAAATAAAGGAATTATTATATAAAAAGAAATTTACTATAGTAGGTGCAAGAAAACAATTGGAAACCCCTGTTATAGATAAAGATACTGATGTAACTTCTGATTCTACAAAAAGTTTGGGTTTAAATTCTGATGTTTTAGATAAACTAAAACAAGAGCTAAAAGACATTCTTTGTATTATTAAAGAATGATATAGATCAATTTTTATATTTTAAATATTTCTACTTAAACGGAGCGTGGCGCAGCTAGGTAGCGCACTTGACTGGGGGTCAAGGGGTCGTGAGTTCAAATCTCGCCGCTCCG
>CAYSQB010000029.1:0-17269 GCA_964433085.1 uncultured bacterium | reverse complement strand
AAACTGGAGACTGGTGGATAAAATAGGCTGATGTGGTTCCCAATGATTGTGATAAAAAACACATAAAAGTTACAATAATTTCACTAAGCTTTTGATAACATTCCGTATTTCTTTTTTGTAATTTGATAAGAGAATGTTACAATATTTTATTTAATTTAGTAACTCAATACATAGTGACGTAATATTAAAAGGAAAGTAAATGAGATTCCGAGTTATAATACTTTGTTTATTAATAAACATTTTATCTGCTCAAAATGTAGTATTTTGGGAGCCAGAGATTCCACTCCCGGGTGGTGATATAACCATTTATTACAATACTATTGAAGGTGCTTTACCAGATGAGACGTCCCCTGTTTTCATACACCTTGGTTACAATGGTTGGCAGGATACAGATGATTATGAAATGTCTTATGCTCCCGATATTGGTAATGCTTGGTGGAAATACATTTACTCAATCCCACAAGATGCGGAAACTATTGATTTTGTTTTTACTGATTTAGCAGGGAATTGGGATAACAATGGTGGTATGGGTCTTGATTGGCATATTAACCTAGGCTATTATTGGTCTCCATTTTCTCCCAATCCAAACGATACTGTTTCAATATTTCTAAACAATGTTGATCAAGGCGGTCATATTGCCTGGACTGTTGATGCTGGGATGGGTCATGAACTCCCCATTGAAGAGTATTGGCCAAATGATTCCTTTGTTGAAGATGAATATTTATTTAGCCCGTTGATTGAAAATGGTGAAAGCTCATACACGGTAGAATTAGGTCCATTTTTAAATGGTAACCAGATAATCAACTCTATCAAGTTCAAAATTCGCTGGGATGATGGGAGCTGGGACGAAGGTTCAAATGGTCAGATTATGTATTATGACATTTATTTAGATTACACACCTGCTGAAGATGATCCTTATGTTTTTTTTATATCTCCGACTCCCGATGAAGGAGCAGAAGTTAATGGACCGGTTTCATTTTCTGTAGTAGGCAGTGCTGAATATGTTGAATTTTGGATAAATGGTATCTTGATTGAAACGGATAGTTCATCTCCATACCAGGTGACGTGGTATCCGGAAGAAAATGTATTTGGGGAAATGACTGGAATTGTTCGTGCAGTTGGAGGGAACGGAAGAGTAACATATCTTTTCCGTAATTTTTATTTGTTATACACTATTGTAAATGAACCCGTCCCTGAAGGTACAAACGATGGTGTAAATATTGATGGTAATTCGGTCATTATTGCATTATACGCTCCTTATAAAGATTATGTTGCAATAAAGGCAAGCTGGAATTTGCAATTCAGTGATGGTGAATTAATGAAAATTTCAGGTGATACTTTATGGTGGTATCAAATAGAATTACCCGATGGCGATTATTCATACCAGTATAATCTGGATGGAGAAAAATTAATAGCTGATCCCTGGTCAAAAGATGTAACCTGGTTAGATCCGTCAGGTCAATGGGAAAGCGGAGATTACAATCATGCAAAAACTGTTTTTTCAGTTGGGGCTCCAGAATTTGGATGGACAGATCAAAATTTTAACCGACCTGAACAGAAAGATGTAATAATCTATGAAATGCATATTGGGGATTTTAATGGAGATCAGGTTAATACCGGTACTTTCTCTGAAGTTACTCAAAAGATAGAGGTCGGGTATTTTAATGATTTGGGAGTAAACACTATCGAACTTATGCCGGTGAATGAGTGCCAAGGGGACTGGTCTTGGGGTTATAATCCGTCCTTTTACATGGCACCTGAATCCAGTTATGGAACCCCCAATGATTTGAAAGAATTGGTAAACAGCGCCCACGAACATGGTATTTCCGTTATTTTTGATGTAGTTTTCAATCATCTTTGGGGACCATCTCCATTATTTCAACTCTATCAGCCTTTGAACAATTGGGATTATGAAGATCACAATTATGCACAATGTCCATATTTTCATAATGAAGAATCTCAATGGGGGTATAAACTTCAACATTGGCATGAAGCAGATGGCAGGCAATATCGTGCCTGGAAGCATATATCTGATGTTTTACTTTCCTATGTTTATGATTATCATGCTGATGGATTCAGATTTGATGTGACAGCAGGAATTGGATGGGGAGGAGATGAAAATGGATCATCATTTTATGCTGATTTATTGGATGATATAGATCCGTCATTCATTTTAGTTGCAGAAGAAGACAACCCTTATCAAATTAACAATTCGGATTTTGATGCTGGGTGGGACTGGTCCTATCACCATGCAATCTTCAATAATCTCATGGGATATTCATCAAACATGTGGGAAATACAGAATCATTTACAATGGTGGTCACAGAACTGGTCAGAACACACTCAGCCATGTAACTATACTGTAAGCCATGATGAAACCCGTATTATTTATGAAGCACTAACCTATGCCAATATGAATTTGGAAGAGGCATATAAAAAGTCAAAATTAGGAGCTGCAGCACTATTTACCGGGACAGGAACGCCCATGATATATCATGGGCAGGAGTTTGGACAAAACTCACCTGTAAGCCTAGATCCACAGCCACTGCAGTGGGGAAATCTTGATATCCCTTTAGGTGCAGACCTGTATAATTATTATAAGGGTCTTCTATGGTTGCGAAATAACTGGGAGGTCATTCGTGGAGAAAATCTGGAAATCATTTATCTGGATAACTCACAGAAAATTGTGGGGATTAAACGTCACGATGATATATTAGGACAAACAGTTTACTGTGTATTGAATTTTAATAACTTTGACCAAACTGTTTCAGATCTTCCGTTTCCTTATGGGGGAGTTTGGTATGAATTTATACAAGATACTCAGTTGGAAACAGATTCTGGTTCGTTCAGTAATTATTTTATTCCGGCATCATCTGCGAGAATCTATACGAACTATAGAAACTGGTCTTCTGGAGGAAATGAAGATGTGGATGTCACCATACTTTCCGGGTGGAATTTGATTTCTCTCCCTCTGGAAGTCCAGAACTCGGAATATTTAGTTGTTTATCCAGATGCTGTAGAGGGGACTCTGTACGGTTTTGATGGAACCTATTATTCAACTGTTAATCTAAATTCCGGGAACGGGTATTGGCTCTTTTTTGATGAGAATGGAACCAACACAGTATCTGGAAATCCTATCACAAGCTTAACAGTGTCACTGATGGAGGGATGGAATCTTATTGGAAGTATTTCTAACGCTATTTCTGTTTCATCCATTTCCGATCCGGAAGGGATCATTGTTTCAGGCACATTTTATGGGTTTAATGGTACCTATGTAAATGTAGGATATTTGGAACCAGGTGAAGGATATTGGGTAAATGCATCCTCAGCCGGAGATATCACAATGAACACGGATCTAGTAAACAGAACCAATGGATTACGACATGTATTGGAAAAACAAGCCAACACACTTAGGGTAATCCCATTGGGGACAGAGATTGAACCAAGAATTTTATATTTTGGAACAAAGGTATCTGAAAGTGAAAGACAAAAGTTCAGTTTGCCACCAGTACCCCCTGCACCTCCAGTGGGGGAATCGGCTAGTTTATTTGATGTCAGGTTTTCCAACAATTCAAGATTATGTGGTGATTCCGATGAGTTGAATGTGGTGACAAATTCTGATTTTATTCGAATTGAATTTGAAGTAAAAAATAATGAGGTTTGGAAGTTGTTTGATGAAACTGGATATGGTTATAATATCAGTGATAATGGCAGAATAGAATTACCGGGAGGTGTATCAAAATACAGATTAATAAGATCAGAGGAAAATTCACAACCTGAAGGTTATGTAATACATCCTGCTTTTCCCAATCCCTTCAATCTAGTAACAACAATTTCTTATGTTCTGCAATTTGATGTTGATATCTCCCTAGTTATTTATGATATGCTAGGGAAAAAAATAAAAGAATTGGTAATAGGACATAAATTAAAAGGGTCACATAAAATTATATGGGATGCTTCCGGTGAATCTGCGGGGATTTATTTTGTTTGTCTAACAGCGGGAAAATATCATAACACACAAAAAGTTGTTTTATTAAAATAAGTGAATGAGCACTCATAAATACCTTCAGGACAATCGAAATGATCAAATATTAATTTATGTAAACGGAGAAATACTCCCTAAGGATAAAGCAAAAATATCGGTATTCGATAGTGGTTTTTTATTGGGTGATGGGGTGTGGGAGGGAATTCGTTTTCACAATAAACATCTTGTGTTTATTCAGGAACATCTTGACAGGCTTTTTCATGGAGCATCTTCTTTGGATATAGATATTGGGATGTCAAAGGATAGAATTAAATCGCTCTTAATTTCAGTTTTAGATGCAAATAGAATGATTACAGATGTTCACATTCGACTCATTGTATCCAGAGGATTGAAAAAAACTCCCTACCAGCATCCTAATGCAAATATTGGGGAATCAACTATTGTGATTATTCCTGAGTATAAAAAAGCTGATAAGATTATCAATAATAAAGGTATTAGTATAGTTACAGTTTCAACTCGTAGAGGGACAGCAGATACACAGGATCCACGATTGAACACTCTCAGTAAGTTGAATTGTATTTTTGCATGCATAGAAGCGGATAAGAAGGGTGCTGATGAAGGCCTCATGAACGATGTTAATGGATATGTATCTACATGTAACTCCACAAATTTTTTTATAGTAAAGGGGAAAGAAGTATGGACCTCTACAGGTGAGTATTGTCTCCCTGGGGTAACGCGAAGTGCTATCATTCAACTATGTAAAGAAAATAACATCCCCATTTCTGAAAAGAACTTTTCAGTAGATGATGTAATAAATGCTGATGAAGCATTTGTGACAGGAACATTTGCTGGGGTTATCCCTGCAGTGAATATAGATGGTAAAAAGATTGGAGATGAAAAACGTGGACCAATGACGGAGACTTTATTTAATTTATATAAAAATAAGATAGAGATATTATATCCATCTTAGTAAAATGGAAGGAGTCAGAATTGCCATGTGGTCAGGACCAAGAAATATTTCTACAGCCCTCATGCGATCATTTGGGAATCGTCCTGACACTTATGTGACAGATGAGCCATTATACGGGCATTTTCTTAATATAACTGGAATGCAGCATCCAGGCAGGGAAGAAATCATTCAATCCCAGAATACTAACTGGCGCGAGGTAACAAAATGGCTTTGTAGTGAAATACCAAACAACAAGACGGTGTGGTATCAAAAGCATATGGCACACCATCTAACAGAAGACATGGATTATGAATGGATTAAATCTATGGAAAATTGTTTTTTAATTCGTCATCCTAAAGATGTCATAATGTCTTTTGGTAAAAAGTTTGAATTGAGTTCTTCCAGTCAATTAGGATATCATCAACAAAAATATATATATGATTGGATTTGTCAATTTACGGATAATTTCCCTCCAGTTATTGATGTTCAGAAAATCATAAAAAATCCAAAGGATTCATTAAAAACCTTGTGTGGTAGTTTCAATATTGATTTTTTTGACTCTATGTTATCCTGGGAACCTGGACAAAAGGATACAGATGGAGTATGGTCAAAATATTGGTATAAAAATGTTGAGCAATCATCAAGCTTTGTGCCGTTGTCTCAAAATGAAAAAGATATACCGAAAAAGTGGGAGTCCATTTATTCTGAGTGTATTGAGATTTATGAATATTTATTGTCTAGAACGAAAGTGAATAAAGTTGTCAATTGATATCTATATATCAATAGACTTAAGCAAAATTTTTAACGATATATTTGTTCAATAATTGTAGAGACAATTAAAGGATATGAGTAATTATGTTTGATTCTCAAATATATTTAAAAAGACGAAACGAATTAGTGAAATCTCTAAAGGATGGATTCATCCTTTTTTGTGGGAATAATGAAGTCCCGATGAACTACCAAAGCAATTATTATCCATTTGTTCAAGACAGCTCTTTTCTTTACTATTGCGGCATAGATTTCCCCAATTTAAATCTACTCATCAATACCTATGAGAACTCCGCCACGCTTTATGGATCCAATCAATCAGTTAATGATATAATCTGGTGTGGGCAGTCAAAAACTCTGAATGAATTGGCAAAATTGGCAGACATAGAGCAAATATCAAATCATAATAATTTTCAAAAGGACATAGATCTTATTTTATCAAAAGGTGAAATATTACACATCCTTCCTCAATATAGGTATCACAACAAACAGATATTATCTGAAATATTCGGTGGGAAAAAATGGGAAAACTATATTTCAGCGGATTTAATTAAATCAGTGATTTCACAGCGATCTATAAAATCGAAACTGGAAGTGGATGAAATAAAAAATGCAATGGTTGTCACAAAATCTATGCATGAAATGGCAATGATAAACACAAAATCTGGAAAAACCGAACAGGAAATTGTTGGCGAATTAATGAGTTTGGTCCATTCAACAGGGATGAGGTTAGCTTATCCGAGCATTTTTACAGTCAGAGGAGAAATATTACATAATCAATTTTATGAGGGGATTCTTCAGGATGGTCAACTTTTACTGCATGATGGTGGTGTAGAATCTAGAGAACATTATGCCACTGATATTACTCGCACATATCCTGTTACTGGAAGGTTTTCATCGGAACAAATAGCCATTTATGAAATCGTTTTGAAAATGCAGGTAGATGTTATACAAACTCTTTCTACTGGTGTGAAATACCGAGATATGCACTTATTAGCATCAAAGATATGTATTGAAGGATTAAAATCAATGGGTATCATGAAAGGAAATACAGAAGATATAATTTGTTCAGGTGCCCACGCTTTATTTTTCCCTCACGGTCTTGGGCACATGTTAGGATTAGACGTTCATGATATGGAAGCACTGGGAGAAGACAATGTTGGATATGATTCTGAAATATTGAGGGATTTGCAATTTGGATTATCTTATTTACGTCTTGGGAAGATGCTGCAATGTGGAAATGTACTTACTGTGGAACCAGGAATTTATTTTATTCCCGCTCTAATTGATCAGTGGGAACAAAAAGGTAGGTACAAAGAATTTGTTAATTATTCTTCATTGAATTCATTTCGTGATTTTGGAGGAATTCGTATTGAGGATGATGTTTTAATCACAAATGACGGATGTGACTGTCTCAGTTATGATATCCCTAAAAATATTTCCGAAATAGAACAATTTATGGGGAACGATTCTGTTTGACAAATAAGCATTTTAATCTATTTTACTTTCCATTAATAATTTGTGGAAAAAATTAATTTGTCAGTATTTAATACGACTCCTCCTAATTTTTTCAACAATGAAACTGCAGCAATCGTTCAAAACCATTATGATTTGATCAACAATATTAGTTCTTTGCCCAGTGATCGGGACCAAAACATTCTATGCAGTAATAACCAAAAGAAATATGTTTTAAAGATATCTAATTCAGATGAGAGAAAAGATGTACTCAAAATGCAAAAGGAAGCTCTGTATAATTAGTCTAATGAATTAGTGGAATATGCTAAATCATAAAGCAATAAAAGATTTACGCAGCAAACATTTAGGACCATCCCTGAGTTTGTCTTATGATAAACCGCTACATATTATACGTGGGGTAGGGCAGTATTTATACGATAATGATGGCAATCAATACTTAGACTGTATAAACAATATTCAGCATGTCGGTCATTGTCATCCAAAAGTGGTAGCTGCGGCACAAAAACAATACATACAGCTTAATACCAATACACGCTATCTTGATGAGGTAATTGTCAATTATGCCCAAAATCTGACTCAAACTCTACCGTATGGATTGGACGTATGTTTCTTTACGAATTCTGGTAGTGAGGCAAACGACCTTGCTATGCGTATTGCTCGAAATTACGAACAAAGTAAGGAGACCATTGTTCTTGATGGTGCCTATCACGGCAATCTGTCATCACTTATTGAAATCAGTCCGTACAAACACAACGGACCGGGTGGAAGTGGTACCCCAGATCATGTTCATGTGATTTCCATCCCAGATTCATTTAGGGGACGATTCAGGGGAGAGAGATGTGCTGAACAATATGCCAAAGAGGTTCAGGAAGCCATAGATAGAATTCAAGGGAGAAATAGGAATAGTTTCACATTTATTTCTGAAGCGTTGATGGGGTGTGGTGGACAATTGATTTTACCTGTAGGATTTCTTCAAAAATCCTTTGAATTGGTCAAGAAAGCTGGTGGATTATGTGTTGCAGATGAAGTACAGATCGGTTTTGGTCGAATAGGATCTCACTTTTGGGGTTTCGAGAGCGAAAGTGTTGTGCCTGATATTGTTACCATGGGTAAATCCATGGGGAATGGTCATCCCTTATCAGCGGTTGTAACAACGCATGAGATCGCTGATAGTTTCAATAATGGAATGGAATATTTCAATTCATTCGGAGGGAATCCTGTTTCCTGCGCTATTGGACAATCTGTTCTAAAAGTGATCAAAGAAGAAGGTTTACAGGAGAACGCGTTGGCAGTAGGAAATTATCTTTTAGATCGACTAAAAAAACTACAGAGTCAACACGATCTCATAGGAGAAGTACGTGGGCGAGGGTTATTTATTGGAATTGAGCTAGTGAATGATGAACTTGTTCCTGCATCTGCTGAAGCACAAAACATAGTAAATAACATGAAAGATAAAGGATTTTTATTGGGCACTGACGGCCCAAATCGTAATGTGATAAAAATTAAACCACCCATGGTATTTACAAGAGAAAATGCTAATGAATTAGCTTCAATATTAAATGAAGTAATAAAAGGAATGTAATTATGAAAAGACGAGATTTTATTAAAACTACTACTACTGCTGGTGTGGCCGCAACCTTGATGCCACAGTCATTATTTTCATCTCCCGTAATGAATGAACGGATAAAAATGGGATTCATTGGTACAGGGATGCGAGGTCAATGGGTCTTGTGGCTTGCTGCAAAATATCCTGAAATTGATATACCTGCCATTTGTGATATTGATGATGGAATGATCGATAGTGCTTTGAAGATTCTAAAAAATTCCGGTAAACCAAAACCGCGTGTGTACAAAAAAGGAGATGAAGATTTCCGCAATATGCTGAAGAATGAGGATATGGATGGTGTGTACATTGCAACTCCCTGGGAATGGCACCACCCCATGGCCATTGCATCCATGAAGCATGGAATTCATGTAGGGACAGAAGTTCCGGCAGCCCTTACTGTCAAAGATTGCTGGGATCTTGTAAATACATCCGAAAAGACAGGAAAACATTGCATGATTATGGAAAATGTTTGTTACCGTAGAGATGTTATGGCTGTGCTCAATATGGTGCGCCAGGGATTGTTTGGTGAGTTACTCCATTGTCAGGGTGGCTACCAGCATGACCTGCGTCATGTGAAATTTAATGATGGGAAACAACCATATGGCGGTGGGGTAGAATTTGGCGAAAATGGATATTCTGAAGCTAAGTGGCGCACGCAGCATTCCATTGATCGAAATGGTGATCTATATCCGACTCATGGACTTGGTCCTGTAAGCACAATGCTTGATATTAATCGTGGAAACCGGATGGTCCATCTAACTTCTACGGCGACACAAAGCCGAGGACTACAAAAGTATATTGTTGAAAAGGGAGGGAAAGATCATCCCAATACCAATGTGAAATTCAAACTGGGTGACATCGTATCTACAGTCATCAAATGCGCCAACGGGCAAACCATCCTGTTGAGTCATGACACGAATTCTCCACGGCCATATAGTTTGAATTTTCGAGTTCAGGGCACACAGGGAATCTGGATGAAAGATAATAATTCAATTTATATTGAGGGAATAAGTACTGAAGAACATCGCTGGGAACCGGATGAAGAATATTTGAAAAAATACGATCATCCACTCTGGAAACGGTTTGAAGACCAGGCTGCAGGATCTGGTCACGGTGGAATGGACTTTTTCATTCTTCGGGCGTTTATAGAATCCTTAAAACGAAACACATTACCACCCATTGATGTATACGATTCCGTGAGTATGAGTGTCATTTGTCCTTTGTCGGAAAAATCAATTCGACTGAAAAGTGCTTCTGTGAAAATTCCCGATTTCACCCGCGGAAAATGGAAAACAAATCAACCAATATTTGGACTTAGTGATCAGTCATGATTCTTTCAGTCATAGATTGGCTTATCATTTGTGCTTATTTCGTAATTACTTTAGCAGTTGGCATCTGGGCATCAAAACAGGCAGGAAAGGACACCAAATCCTTTTTCCTAGCTGGGCGAAATATGCCATGGTGGCTGTTGGGGATTAGTATGGTGGCCACCACATTTTCCACCGATACACCGAACCTGGTAACGGACCTTGTACGCCGGAATGGTGTTTCAGGAAACTGGACCTGGTGGGCGTTTCTTTTAACCGGTATGTTGACAGTTTTTGTTTATTCCAAACTCTGGAGGCGCTCTGGAGTCCTCACCGATATTGAATTTTATGAATTGCGCTATAGCGGTCAGGCTGCGGCATTTTTGCGAGGGTTTCGTGCATTATATTTGGGATTGGTGTTCAATACACTTGTTATGGGTGCAGTAAGTCTCGCTGCAGTAAAATTTGGTGAAATCGTTTTGGGCTGGCCCGGATGGATGACACTCACAATTGCCGGTTCTATTACTTTGGCCTACTCAGCACTAGGAGGACTCACAGCAGTTATTATCACAGACTTTGTCCAATTTATACTAGCTATGATTGGATCGATATGGGGGATGTTTTATATACTGGGGCTGCCTGAAATAGGTGGATTATCTAACCTTATTACCCATGGGAATGTATCAGATAAACTTGCTCTATTCCCGGATTTTTCAAATCCCGATGTGTGGATTCCAATTTTACTGGTTCCCCTGGCAGTACAATGGTGGGCCAGTTATTATCCCGGAGCTGAGCCAGGTGGAGGTGGATATATAGCCCAGCGCATGTTCTCTGCCAAAGATGAATCCAATGCTGTTGGCGCAACTTTTTTATTTAATGTGGCTCATTATGCCCTGCGTCCCTGGCCATGGATTCTGATTGCTCTGTCATCGCTAATAATATTTCCTGAATTAGCAGATATTCAAAAAGCTTTCCCAAATTTACCTGCTGATAAATTGGGGCATGATGTGGCCTATCCAGCTATGCTAACATTGCTTCCTTCAGGGATTCTTGGCCTTGTTGCCGCTTCACTAATTGCTGCATTTATGAGCACTATTTCTACACAGCTAAATCTGGGTGCAAGCTATCTTGTGAATGATTTCTATCATCGCTTTATCATGCCTGATGCATCAGAAAAACAGCTTGTCACTTCAGGGAGAGTTTTTACAGTGGCTTCCATTATTTTGGGTGGCGGGCTAGGTCTTTTGCTCACCAGTGCTGGGCAGGCATTTACACTATTACTCATGATCGGTGCTGGTACCGGAATGATCTATATTCTTCGCTGGTTCTGGTGGCGGATCAATGCTTATACAGAAATTGTAGCTATGGTGAGTTCGCTTATTATCGCTTTTTATTTCAATTTTGTTAATGTTGGATTGGACAGTTGGCAGAAAATAGTCATTAGTGCGGTTCTCACCACATGTGTATGGATTCTAGCCACTTATTTCACCCCGCCGGATGATGACGAAACACTCAGAAAATTTGTTAAGAAAGTAAATCCCGGTGGACCCGGGTGGACAAAATATTCTGATGGTGTTTCAGCGGAGCCCTGGCCGGTTCCTAAAGGTATTCTATGTATGATATTTGGTTGTGTTGCTGTGTATGGATTTCTTTTAGGTGTTGGGCAATTGATCTATGGTGAAATTGGTTTAGGTCTACTGGTTTGCGGATTGGGAATATCTGCCTCCTATGGGTTATTTAAAACATGGAAATAAGCACTCCCGGTCGAATTTGCCTCTTTGGTGAGCACCAAGATTATCTTGGGTTGCCTGTTATTCCCATTGCCATATCACTTCGAGCACGGTTTATCGGAGAGAGCCGCTTGGATAGGAAATGCATTATTAAAAAACTGGATTTGAATGAAGTAGAATCTTTTTCGTTGGATGATTTGACATACACAAAACCACGGGATTATTACAAAAGTGGTATCAAGGTATGTTTGGATGAAGGGCTTACATTCTCTAACGGTTTTGAATGTGAAGTTACCAGTGATATTCCTGTGAAAGCTGGGACTGGTAGTTCATCTGCGGTTATGGTGAGTTGGATTCATTTTTTATCACAAGTTGCAGATAAACCAATAGAATGGGGTCAGCAAAAAATCGGCTCATTAGCTTACATGGCGGAAGTAGTGGAATTCAATGAGCCTGGAGGTATGATGGACCAGTACTCCACGGCAATTGGGAACCTAATTTATTTGGAGTTTGAACCTAAAATTTTGATTGAGTCTATGAAACCAAATTTGGGCACCTTCGTACTGGGAGATTCCTGTGAGCAGAAGGATACAATGGAAATTCTTCAGCGCTGTCGAGATTCTCGATTGACAATTGTAGAGAAAATACAGTTACAAGACCCAGAATTCAATTTACATTTGATTGAATTGGATGAAATTAGTCAGTACAGTTTACACGCAGACGAAACCGCATTATTATTTGGGACAATTCAAAATAGGGACCTTTTAAGACAGGCCCTGCCGGAACTTAAAAAAGCTGACCCAGACCATAAAAAGATTGGTCATCTATTATCTGCCCATCATACAATCCTAAGGGATGTGCTAGAAGTCAGCACTCATAAGATTGAAATGATGCTGGATGCAGCCATGAATGCGGGGGCATTGGGAGGAAAGATTAATGGTTCAGGTGGGGGCGGATGTATGTTTGCGTATGTTCCTCAAAATCCAGAAATGGTTGTAGAAGCAATTAAAGAAACCGGAGGGGAAGCCTATATAATACATTCTGAAGTGGGAACAAAAATTGATTAATTTTAGCGTTAATAGATTTATTATTTTATGAATGATATCACACTTCTAGTTATGGCAGCGGGCATGGGTTCCCGCTATGGAGGGCTTAAACAACTGGATACAATAGGCCCAAAAGGTGAGACCATTATAGATTATTCAGTCTACGACGCTGTTGAATCCGGCTTTAGTAAAGTTGTATTTATAATCCGTAGGGAATTCGAAACAGAATTTAAGGAAAGGATTTCTGATAAATATGCTGGTACGATTCAGGTCGAGTTTGCATTTCAAGAACTCCAATCACTCCCTTATGGATTTACCAGCCCAGAGGGACGTATAAAACCCTGGGGAACGGGACATGCAATATTATCTGCTTTGGACTTTATTAGTGGACCTTTCGTGGTAATTAACGGTGACGATTATTATGGCAGGGAATCGTTTAAAGTGGTGTCAGATTACTACAGAGACGGGGCGGATCAATTCAGTATGGTAGCATTTCAACTAGATAAGACATTATCCATATTTGGTGGTGTTACCCGAGGGCTTTGTACAGTGAAGAGAGGAAAACTTGATACCGTAATCGAAACAGAAAATCTTCAGAAAACACAAAAAGGTATTTCATCAGACAGAGATATTGTATTGGATGGAACGGAGCCTGTATCTATGAACATGTGGGGTTTCACCCCGGTTTTATTTGATTATTTGAAAGATATGTTTGTAGAATTTTTAAATGAAAACGGTACAAAATTAAAAAGTGAATTCCTTATACCATCAGTGATAAATGATCTTATTCAAGGTGAAAGAGAACAGGTGCATGTATTGAGAAGCAAGTCCAGCTGGTTTGGTGTAACCTATAGAGAGGATAAACCTTACGTGATGGGAGAAATTCAAAAATTAATTAATGCTGGAGTGTATCCGTTAAAATTATTTGAATAATCATCTCAATATTTCGGTCATTATACCGACTTACAATCGAAGGCATACTTTAAACCGTGCTATTAACTCTGTTTTAAATCAAAATTTCAAACCAGTCGAAATTATTGTAGTGGATGATGGATCAACTGATGATACAGATGAATGGCTCAAATTACATCATTCATCTGTTAAATTAATTTCCCAATCAAATTGTGGAGTAAGTTCTGCAAGAAATATAGGGATACAACATGCACAGACAGATTGGATTTCTCTTTTAGATTCTGATGATGAATGGTTGGAAGATAAACTTGAAAAACAAGTTAATCTTTTATTGAATAACCCCAATATCCTGTTTTGCCATACAAACGAAATCTGGGTTCGAAATGGTGTTCGAGTGAATCAGGGGAAAAAACATCAAAAGTATGGCGGGATGATTTTTGAGAACTGTCTGGACATGTGCCGGATTTCTCCTTCATCATCTTTATTACACAGATCTCTATTAGATGATGTGGGATATTTTGATGAACAGTTAAAAGTATGCGAGGATTATGATCTTTGGCTTAGAATCACGGCAAAATATCCCGTTCTTTATTTAAATGAACCACTTATAATAAAGTATGGTGGACACAAAAACCAACTATCAAAAGTATCGGAAGGAATAGAAAGATATAGAATTCAGACTCTTGAGAAATTAAGACTGAATAAAATATTAGATTTCAAACAGAAATATTTGGTTGAAAGAATGTTGGTTAATAAATATACTATTTATGCCAACGGTGTACTTAAGAGGGGCAGAAAAGGAGAGCATAAAAAGTTAATGAATAAAATCAGGGAATTGGAAATTAATATGGAGGCAATACAAAATTGTTAGGGAGTAGCACAAATATTTTCAGCATTGCCTCCTTTATAAATCAGATATTTTTTATTTCATATAAATCATTTTTTTCATTGCCCTGAAATTTTCAGTTTCTATTGTGTAAAGATACAACCCACTTGACACAGGGTGTCCAGTATCATTTGTCCCGTCCCAATTCACAAAGTAAATACCTGCACTGATCTGACCCTGAACAAGATTAATAATTTGCCGTCCGGTGAGATTATAAATAGTCAATTTTACCTCACTATTCTGAGGGATTGAATATGCGATAGTTGTTGTTGGGTTGAAGGGATTGGGGAAGTTTTGGGACAACGCATACTCAGTTGGGAGAGATGATTCTTTCTTCAACATAAACCCAGAACTATTTTCTACATTTTGGAAAGTTCCTGAATGATGAAGGGGATATTCATTCCCATTATTGGAAACAAGAACCCACACAGCACCCGTTTCATGCTTTATCTCATAAGATACAGTAAGTATTTTTGTGGGATTTGAAAGAGCAATTTGTCCTTCTTCCTGCATTACTTTCATGTTTCCATTGAATCGTACATCAAACGCCCCGGAAGGTGGTTTGGGAGGTAATTCATAACTCTGTAACTCATTTTCAGGTATGGTAATTCCAAAGTAGAGGGGGATACCATTAAATCTGATGACATTGGCATCTGCAGTGCGATCAGTAAAAGGTTTGATCCGTGTGGTACCACCGCTGTTTAGTGTAACTTGTCCATCCGCAGAAGCGTTGATCCAGTATCCTTTTCCAGGTTGAAGAGTTGTAGTGGACTGATAGGTTCCTTCAAAACCGTAGATAGATCCAGAAACAATAATCCCTTCAGGATCATCAATGAAAGATGATTCAAATGTTGAAGAAAGGCTTCCCATGAGATTCCATCCTTCAGAGAGGGAGATTGTAGCTTGATTGATGGGATTTCCGCTCACATCGGTAGAGCCTTCTGCATCAAAAAAGAGCCAGTATCCATCACCATTTTCAAGTACAGTCCCGGGTACATAGGTTCCGTTAAAACCATAGAGAGTGCCAGGAACAGCATTTGGATAAATAGAAGAATATGTTGCATCAAATACACCTACGGGCAGGCTCACCAGATTCCAACCCGATAGATAATTTACTGTAGCACTAAACGCAGCACCTGAACAAATATTCTCCGGATTCCATTCTTCTACAAATAATGGTGGGTCCTTTTTCCATTCGTCCAAGGGAAAGGTATAATCTGTCCAAGAACAGCCCTGTTCGGAATCTTGGTGAAAATATCGTGCACGGAAACGACCAAAGCCAAAGCCCCCTCCTTCTTGTAATAATCCTGTATCGGAGTTTTCAAATTCCCAGGCGTAGATCATATGCCAGGGAATCGGACCATTCAATGTGACAGAAACTGAATAAATGCCATCTCCATTATCTGTGGCTGGATAATGAGACCCGTCTGTACCATGAGGGATTTCTCCTATGTAGTGCATCCATCTATCTTTGAGATTAAGACTTACAGGATCACCAGATACAAATCCATCATCTACAGCATTAGTCATATCTACGGTGAATGTAAGGGTAAGTGATTCCCCATCTGGGACTACAGCACCAACAGGAAGGTCATAATATCCTGCAATGGGTAACTGTTGAACACTTCCATTATTCATGGTCATGGTAAATGTGCGGTTGCCTCCACCGTACTGTGGAGAATCTTCCCATCCGGAATTATCCCAGCCACCGGGAAGAGGACCATAAATACCTTCGAGATGAGATATGGATTGCTGACTATGCTTTATATAGTATTTGTATTCAATAGTTGCTCCTTGATAATTGGGTACAGATACAGGAAGAGTGAAGATATTTGTGCCGGGTTCCCTCACCATCACACTTATATCGGGATTTGAATCCCCCCAGCCGTTAAATGCACCCCTAACCTGCATAGTATCTCCCCGCTCGACACTGAAGAGAGGTATTCCTGTGGATCCTGGTTCATCCAGCCATTCAGTCATATCAACCGAAAAAATGATAGTGTTCGTTATAATTTCTCCAAGGTATGGAACCGTAAAGGAGAGATCTCCGGTTACGGAACCGTCTGATAAAATTTCAACTGTGGGATTTACGAATGATTCATAACCTGCATAAGCAGGAAGCCAATCACCTTCACCCGGGTCACAGGATTCCGGTGTACAGGATACTGCTCCCCATTCATATGAAGCAGGTCCCAACAATTCTGTAGTATATGTCCAGTTTCCTTCACCATCATTTGTCATAGTTTCCATAGCCCAACTATTAAATTGTGCTTTGATCCTAACATCATCATAAACATTATTTTCAATCACACAGGTTAATGTAACCTCAGCACTGATTATCTCCTCATCAGATGGCGGTTCATTATTGAAGTAAACCCATGCAAGGGTTGTGTCTTCTGAAACAATTGCAGATCTGTCACTGATAGATTCCCATCCTCCTTCACCATGTTGAAATTTGTAGAAGACTGCACCCGTGTCAGCAAATGAGTATTGCCCTGACCAAAATTCTGAATCTTCACCTTCCTGGGTAAGAGGTTCACCAATCCAGTTGTTCATGGAACCTGCGATGTGCATAGGTTCACCGCTGTAGCCAAGAATCCCTGC
>CAYSQB010000028.1:0-17558 GCA_964433085.1 uncultured bacterium | reverse complement strand
CGGTCTATACTTCAGGTATATCTGACGCCATAACAGTTGATGTGGTAGTTGATGCACCACTGGTCTCAGACTTTGAGGCTGACCAAACTGATGGTTTTGCTCCTCTGAATGTACAGTTTACCGATCTGTCCATGGATTTTGGGACACCCATTGTTGCGTGGTTCTGGGATTTCGGTGATGGCCAAACAAGTAATTTTCAAAATCCATATCACGTATATACTTCGGAAGGATCATATGATGTTTCACTGATGGTAATGGATGCCTCGGGTACGTCAGCTACAGAAACGAAGTACGATTATATCACTGTGTTTAGTGAACCAGGAGAGGGTGAATTCATTGCCTCTATCAGTGGCACTGGAAGTGGTATTACCTATGATATGTCATTTGGATTTGCAGCAAACGCTACCGATGGGTTTGACCCGGGTGTTGATCTATATGCGCCACCTGCACCACCCCCGCCGTCATTTGACGTAGCGCTGGGATGGATGGGTGACAGATACTATACACAGATCTTAGGTGTGGATGTTGGTGTTGAAAAAGAATATAACATTCTGCTCCAGTATCCTGATGATAATATGATTACTCTTGACTGGGACAATGCTGGTTGGTCAAACTTAGGTACTTTCATTTTGCAGGATGCTTTTGGTGGAAGTATGATCAATGTCGATATGACACAGCAGGAGAGCCTAGTTTTGGATAATCCCGCGTTTACAACTCTCAAGATGTTAGTAACCGCAGGAGGTGGCCCTCCCCCTGGAGATACGGATGATATTTCATTAACCAGCAATTGGAACCTCATGTCCTTTGACGTAGATATTCAGGACAACGCACCTGAGGATGTATACTCAGGTCTAATTGCTGACGGGAACCTTATATATCTGACAGGTTTTGATGAAGATGGCTCTGAATTTTTTGATCCAAGCGGACCGGACTTTTTAAATACATTAACATCAATAGATGCCGGTTATGGGTATTGGGTGAAAGTGGATGACGCAGCTGACCTTACAGCGTCAGGTACAGGGATTCCTGGTAACTTTGGCATTGATATTCTTTCCGGATGGAATCTCAAAGGATATTGGCCAGATGGAAATATGGCACCTGAAGATGCGTTTGCCTCATTGATTGATGATGACAACCTCGTGTTTGTTACTGGATTTGGTGAAGATGGAGCCACATTCTTTGATCCAAATGGACCTGGAGTGCTGAACACACTTACCGCACTCGAAAACGGATATGGATACTGGGTCAAAGTGAATAACGATGTCAGTGGATTTCAATATCCTGCTGGAAATGCTTTTTCCGCGAGACAGGTTGCTCTAAATGTGAATCCTGATATTATCAAGACAAACCGGTACATGTTCATGAACGGTACCGTGTCGTTTGACCATATTGACTATTTCGTAGGCGATAAAGTGTCCGTTTCTACAGAGGATGGAATTCTTGTTGGTGAGATGGAAATTCTTGATGATGGATATCTTATGACTACAGCTGTCTATGGTGATGATAACACGACCACAGCTAAGGATGGAGCAGAAAACGGTGAGAAACTCGTGTTCACCTATGGTGAGTTTGAGTCTCAGCCAGTTTCCATTGAATTTACAGCTGATATGGAATTACAGAAAGTTGACCTGGTGTTCCAGAATCTTCCTGAAGAATTTGGTTTAGCACAGAACTTTCCAAATCCATTTAATCCGGTCACGAACATTCAGTTCATGCTCCCGGAGGCAGCGGATGTTCAGCTGGTTGTCTATGACCTTATGGGCAGAAAGGTTCGTACTCTAGTTACAGGTTCTCAAACAGCGGGCTACAAGACAGTTGTTTGGAACTCAAAAGACGATTCGGGAATACCTGTGAGTGCTGGAATGTATATCTATGAATTGAGATCGGGTTCTCATTCGGTGATCCAGAAGATGGTTCTCTTGAAATAATCGGTCAATTTATTCAATTCGTTACGGGGGAATGACATTGTTGTTCCCCCGTTTTTTTATAGAATACGGTACGGATAAACTATAGGTCAAGTCGAATGAAGTTTTCATATTTAATAATATATTTTGGGATTTTAATTGCCCAGAACCATCCTGAAAGTTTTAATTATACTTCCACAAACTCATCAGGAGCTTTTCTGGGTCAAGCAACCATTGATGGAATACCTGCTGGCGCAGGAGACTGGGCAGCAGCCTTTGATGAAGATGGTAACTGTGCGGGCGCATGCGAATTAGTATTTGATGATGGCACATTATATATAAATTTACCTATATACGGTGATGATGGAACAACCCCAGATGTTGATGAGGGAATGAACTCAGGGGAGAAATTTTATTTAAAACTGTGGGATTCCTCCAGTGACGTAATTATAGATTATTCTGACGGTTTTGATTGCTGGTTCAACAACAATGGTGCACCCATGGCTGGATGTGGTGACGTGAATACCATTTATGATTTCCCTTCCATCATGGAAGACATTGATCCTGATTGGACTGCTACATTAACAGCTAGTGGTGGACTAGATGGTAGCTCCTACGATCTAACCTTTGGATTTTCTCCAGATGCTACGGATGGATTTGATGGTGATTTTGATGAATATGCCCCTCCGGCACCGCCGCCGCCAGCGTTTGATGCTGCGTTAAACTGGGAAGGAGATCGTTACTATAGACAGATCCTTTCCGGTGATGGTGAGCTTAGTGAGCATGAGTATGGTGTCTCCTTTTCCTTTCCCAGTAATAATATAATTAATATTAGCTGGCAAAATATTGGGTGGAGTGAAATGATGAGTTCCTGTGTATTGGAGGATGCGTTTGGCGGTATGATGATCAATGTAGATATGCTCTCTGATTCATCGCTTATATTAGATAATCCAGCTTTTACTACATTAAATTTGAAGGTTATTCCTAATGCCTATGCAGGGTCATCTATAGACCATCCTCCTGAAATAAGTTTTATAGACAATCAGAGCGTAGCGTCAGGCGAGAACTTTGAAATATTTGATCTTGATGATTACTTAACAGAGTTTGATGGAGATGAGGTTATATGGTCTTTTGAAATTGGAGGCTTTTCAGCTACCATGAATGTTTCAGGAGGAGTGAGTGATTATCATTTAACCTTTGGCTTTCATTCTTCTGCTACAGATAGTTTTGATTGGGGGATTGATCAATATGCACCACCGTCTCCCCCCCCACCAATGATGGATGCAGCTCTAGGTTGGGGAGGGGACCGTTATTATATCCAAATTTTAGGTTTGGACGATGGTGAGCACGATTTAATTGTACACCTTCAATATCCGGAGGATGATATCATTTATTTTAATTGGTACAGTGATGGCTGGAATGACATTATGAGCTCCTGTATACTGCAAGATGCGTTTGGTGGTGGGATGATCTCTGTAGATATGCTCTCTAATTCATCGCTTACATTAGATAATCCAAATCATACGTCATTGATTATGAAGGTCATTCCTAATCTAGGTGAAGCTCAAACCCGTGATCTTATAGTAGATGTTGATGATGAAAATATTGTTACAGTTAGCTACAGTGATGGATGGGTAGGGCATCAAATGGTTATGTTTACAGCTACAGACCAAACCGATGAGATGCTCAGTGATATAGCTATAGTAACTTTTACGGTTGAAGAAGTACTGTCATCATATGATAACTGGATACCAAGTTATGTAACACTTAATCAAAATATCCCAAATCCATTTAATATTGAAACTAGAATATCATTTAATTCAGATATTTCAGGATTTGTTTCCTTGGAAATACTTGATTTTACAGGGAGAGAGGTAAGAACCTTGGTCCTGAATAACCTTGATCCTGGCGATCACTCAATTATTTGGCAAGGTGAAAACAACCAGGGTGATATATTGCCCTCGGGAGTTTATTTTTATCGGTTATCCCACTCACGGGATAGCGGTTCTAGATATCCTACAAAGAAGATGATATTAATAAAATAAAAAGGGGGCTGGTTTTGCCCCCTTTTTTGTTGCTTTTGATATTATGTGATCCTTTAGGAAATTTTAATTTCCTTTGATTTTGTCAGTGTCTCCTCAGTTTTCGGAAGGCTCACAATCAACTCACCATTTTTAAATGATGCGTTTATCTTACTTGTGTTCACATTTTCCGGAAGAGAAAAAGATCGGTTGAATTTTCCATAACCCTTCTCAATTCTGCGCGCATCCGTATTTTTTCCTGGATATGCACGTTCTCCTGTTATAGTTAACACATTATCATCAAGATTTAGACTTAAATCTTTCTTTGATAGTCCTGGAAGATCGATAGAGAGAGTGAAGTCAATCTTATTTTCATGAATATCCACACTTGGTATCCACTGTGATTGTTTATTCTCTAAAGATTCCCCAAAAAACTCATCCAGGAAGTGTTCCCATCCTCTATATGGTGACATGACTGAATGATTTGGTGTCCACTTAATTAATGACATTTTATTCTCCTTTTTTTTTATTTTAAAATTATTTTCAATTATATTCAAACAATCTATGTTCCATATCAAATTATATGAATAATTATCATTCATTACTGCATATATGGCAGACTAGTGAATTTTCTATGTAAATATAACTGCCAATATAGCATATTCTTTAAAACTATAATGTTGCAAATAGGAATAAGAATTAATTTTCATCGTTTAAATATTGGTCAATTTGAATTTTATATGAAATTAGCATTATTTGGTGGAGAGCCAGTGAGAGAGAGACCGTTTCCCTCCTGGCCTCAACCAACAGAAAAAATCAAACAGGAAGTAGCGCAATGTATCCATGAGGAAGGTTGGGGCATTGGGAGTAGAGTAATTGATCGTTTGTGCGAACTATTCGCTGATTATCATGATTCTAAATATGCAATTGCTACTAATTCTGGCACCACCGCACTTTGGGTCGCTCTAAAAGCTGCAGGGGTAAAAGCAGGTGACGAGGTCATAGTACCTGCATATACATTTATCGCTACCGCATCCAGCGTGTTATTGGCAAATGGCATTCCTGTTTTTGCCGATATCGATATCAAAACAGGCAACATTGATCCGAAGTCAATTGAGGAAAAGATAACGAGCAGGACAAAAGCGATTATGCCTGTTCATATTGGTGGCTCACCTTGTGATTTAGACTCAATCAATTCAATAGCAAAAAAACATCATATAAATCTGATAGAGGATGCGGCCCAGGCACACGGAGCGGAATGGGATGGTAGGAAAGTTGGTGGAATTGGCACCGGGGGTTGTTTTAGTTTTCAAACATCAAAAAATATGACAGCAGGGGAGGGCGGTATTATTGTTTCAAATGACGAACCCTTCATAGATAAATGTTTTTCCTATTACAACTGTGGTCGAGTAAGAGAGGGAGGATGGTATGAACATCGTCATTTAGGTGGAAACTTCCGGATGGCTGCAATTCAAGCTGCCATATTAATTCCTCAGTTGGATTCTATAAATGATTTTTTGACTGTCCGTGAATCAAATAGAAATTTGCTTGTTTCCGCAATGTCCAATATGGATGGCATCACGCCACTTGAACAATATCCCAGTGTAACGAGGTCAGCGAATCATTTATTTATCTGTCGATATGATAGTAGACATTTTTCTGGTATTTCCCGAGAGACATTTTTTGAGGCAATGCAGGCAGAAGGAATTTACACGTACCAGGGATATAAACCACTGTACAAGGAGGACCTGTTTATCGTTGATGAAAAAGAGTATCCATGGCTGGAAGGTATTGACTATAAAAATATGTCGTTTCCTTATACCGAAAGATTCTCAGAAAAGGAATCAGTATGGTTAAAGCAAAATTACTTGCTGGGGACCTCTCAGGACACGCAGGATATTGTTAATACTTTTGAAAAGGTCACAAACGAAATGAGAAACAACCCAAATCTCTTTCTCAATAGAGAAAAAAACAACTAAATTTTATGAAGAGATTTTATTTATTATTGATAAAAATATGATTGATTTGCATTCGAAATTATCTGCCATTGATGTACCCGTTGATTGGGTTGGATTGAGAGAAGTCAGTGAAACAACGACAGCGCGAATGATTCGGGATGGGAATCCTGTTTTAAACGACTCGTCAAATTCACACGGTATAATGGTGGAAGTACTGAAAAATGGGCAATTTGCGTATTATGGGACCAAAGACCTCACATCTAGGGGTATATCTATTGCAGCGGACAAAGCGGCAAAATTGGCTGAATTAGGGGCTCCCTACGCTGTTTATGAATTCGATCAGGGTGCACGCCCTGCTCACACTGGAAACTATCAATCACCTTTTGATAAATCACGTGGGTCTGTTTCAGCAGGAGAAATCAACGAATTGCTCTTAAAAAGCAATCGAGCTTTAAAGATATCTGATAAAATTATAAGTGCAACATCCCTCTGTGTTGTTATTGAATCAGACCATCATTTTGTGAGCAGCAATGGAAGTGATATATCTCAAGACTTTTTTTTACTTGAATTTGATTTACGTGCAACTGCTCAGGATGGAAATAATATGCAAACCAGGACATTTGGTGGTATGCGTGGAAATTGTTTTCAAATGGGCATGGAATACTTTGATGAGTTTGAAGTAATGGCCTGTGCCACTCGAATTGGTGAGCAGGCTCTAGAATTATTGACGGCTGATGAGTGCCCTGATGAAACGACTGATTTGGTTATTGCCTCCGATCAGATGATGCTTCAGATTCATGAGAGTGTCGGTCACGCCATAGAGGTTGATCGAATTCTTGGTGATGAACGAAATTATGCTGGTTGGAGTTTTGTGAAGCTGAAAGACTTTGGAAGTTTAAAATATGGTTCTCCACTGATGAATATAACTTTTGATCCAACTGTTTCTAATGAGTTTGCTTCATATGGATATGATGATAGTGGTTTAAAAGCTGAAAAACATTATTTGATAAAGGATGGCACTCTCATGAGAGGTTTGGGAGGGATGGAAAGTCAGATCAGATCTGGGGTACCTGGGGTCGCAAATTTCAGGGCAAGTTCATGGAATAGAGCTCCCATTGATAGGATGGGAAATATCAACTTGGAGCCGGGTGATTCCTCATTCAATGATATTATTGAATCGGTGGAACACGGTATATATATGGAAAGCAATAGAAGCTGGTCCATTGATGATTATCGTAATAAATTTCAATTTGGATGTGAATATGCTAAGTTGATTGAAAATGGAAAATTTACAAAAACTTTGAGAAATCCTAATTATCGTGGTATCAGCAGTTCATTTTGGAATAATTTAAAAAGAGTTGGAGATAGTAGTACGTTTCAGGTTTATGGAACACCAAACTGTGGTAAGGGGGAGCCAAACCAGGTGATACGTGTTGGTCATGCCTCTCCCGCATGCCTCTTCCATAATGTTGCAATTTTTGGTGGAGCTTGATATAGTGAAAAAATTATTTAAAATATTCTCGTCAAAATTGTTTGATTCTTTATTAAAGGATGAAACATTGAAAATGACTTTTTCCGGCGAAGACAGTCAGTTTATTCGAATTAATAATGCTAAAATCAGGCAGGCAGGATATGTTGATGATGCAGATGTAGAGCTGACATTGATTTTTAATAACCGCACCTGTTCGCGCTCATTTACTTACACCAATGAACCGGATAATAATTTAAAGACTGCTCTATCTATTTTAACAGAGATGAGGGAAGAAATTACTCAGCTCCCTGTAGATCCATATATTGTCGAACCAATAATATCGAATTCCACTGAAGACATTAGGCATTGTTCTTTATTGAAAGAGGAACAGGTCGTTGATGCTCTGCTTCCAGTAATGCAGAATGTGGATCTGGTTGGCATTTGGGCGTCAGGTAGAGCTTTCAGAGGAGTAGCTAACTCTCTTGGATTAAATCATTGGTTTGAAACCGACTCATTTACATTGGACTATTCACTGGTGACTCCACAACATCAAATGGTAAAGGGAACTTTTACCGGCGAGGACTGGGATCAGAACAAATATGAAGAATTCCTTAGTGCATCAAAAAATAAGTTAGAACTGTTAAACCAAAAACCAGTGAAAATCAAACCCGGTTCTTACAGAGTGTGGTTCGAACCTGCCGCTGTTAGTGATTTTATTGGGATGTTTTCGTGGAACGGAGTTGGTGAAGCTTCTATCCAGCAGGGATGTAGTGGTTTTAGTAAAATGAGAAATAACAGTGAGCTATTATCTCCAAAATTTACTTTGAAAGAGGATTTTTCTTCGGGCATGGTTCCCCGGTTTAATTCCGAAGGTGAGATAGCTCCGGAAACTCTGACGCTCATTGATAGAGGGAAACTTCAGAATACTCTTGTGAGTTCACGGACTGCTGCTGAGTACGGTGTGGAATCCAATATGGCAGAGAATGGAGAGTTCCTTCGATCTCCAAAAATGCAATCCGGATCTCTATCTGAAGTTGATATCTTGCCTAGCATTGATAATGGTTTGTTTATTTCAAATATCCATTATCTAAATTGGAGCGATAATCCATCTGGTAGGATCACTGGATTAACGCGGTATGCATGTTTCCAGGTAGAGAAAGGGGAAGTGGTTGCTCCAATTGAAACTATGCGATTCGATGATACATTTTACAGGTTTTTTGGTAGCGAGCTAGAGACTGTGGGTAAGAAAGTGAATATTATTCCGGATGTATCCACCTACTATAGACGAAGTCTTGAAGTTATGAGATGTCCGGGAATTTTAGTCAATTCATTCGCATTGACCCTTTAGCTGTTATGCTGTGCCCGGAACAGGAGTCGAACCTGCACACCCTTATGGATACTAGACCCTGAACCTAGTGCGTCTACCAGTTCCGCCATCCGGGCAATTAGAAAGACAAAATTACTCAAGGGTATAAATTAATCCCAACGAATAAACGCCAATTATCTTAATTTTTACTGTAAAATACAATGACCCAAAATGAAATCTGGAATTATTGCAACCAACAGGAAAGCGTACCACAATTATTTTATCATCGATACCTATGAAGCAGGGATTATATTAACAGGGAGTGAAGTAAAAAGCCTAAGAGAAGGGAAGGTAAACTTAAAGGACTCATATATTTCAATTCGGAATTACACTGCTACATTGTTAGGTCTTCATATAAGCGCTTATTCCCACACTGGTTTTTCTGGGCATGATCCATATAGGAAAAGAAAACTTTTATTAACCAAGAAAGAGATGACTCGATTATCTCAGAAAGTTTCAGAAAAAGGATTAACATTGATTCCTGTTAAAATGTATTTTAAAGGAAGCTGGGCAAAAATAGAGATAGCTTTAGCCAAGGGAAAGAAAACATATGATAAACGAGATTCAATTAAGCGTAAAGATATAAAAAGAGACATGGATAGAGTGCTGAGAGAAAAATTATGATGTTTAAACCTATAAATGAACAAATGGATATTATTTTCAGAAATGCTGTGGAAATAATTCCTGAAGATGAACTCATTAAAAAATTAGAACTCTCTAGGGAAAAGGAATTACCTCTCACAATCAAATTGGGTTGTGATCCAAGCAGACCTGATTTACATATTGGACATTCGATAGTATTGAGAAAATTACGAGAGTTTCAGGATTTAGGTCATAATGCTGTTCTTGTCATTGGAGATTTTACGGCAATGATAGGTGATCCATCGGGAAGAAATAAAACACGACCACAAATAACAAGTGAACAAACTGCCGAATATGCCAAAACATATGTTGATCAGGCGGGGTCTATATTGGACGTAAAAAAAATAAATGTTGTATATAATAACCATTGGCTTTCAAAAATGAATTTTGTTGATGTAATCCATCTCACAAGTAAATATACAGTAGCAAGGATGCTAGAGAGGGATGATTTTACTAAACGATTTAAAAGTGAAGTCCCTATTTCAATTCACGAATTTCTCTATCCTTTAGCTCAGGGGATGGATTCTGTTGAATTGAGGGCTGACATAGAATTAGGAGGAACAGACCAGAAATTCAATTTACTTGTAGGACGCGATCTTCAAAGAGTATCAGGTCAGCACCCGCAAGTGATTATTACAAATCCTTTATTGGAGGGAACAGATGGAGTCGAGAAAATGTCAAAATCATATAATAATCATATTGCCTTGAACGAACCTCCGGAAGAAATGTATGGGAAAATAATGTCTATACCGGACACATTAATTTCTAAATATTTTCAACTTGCTACAGATACTAACAGAAATGAATTAGACCAGGTTAACGCTGACTTAAATAATCCAGAAAAAAATCCACGTGATCTGAAAAGAAAATTGGCAAGAAAAATCATCGCATTATATCATGATAAAGATGCCGCGATTAATGGGGAAAATCACTTTGATAAAATATTCGTAAATAAAGGAATTCCTGAAAATATACCTGAAATATCTATAAAAAAAATATCTTATCTAATAGATATATTGAATGAACAAAAAATAGTTAGTAGTAAGACGGAAGGTAGACGAATGATTAGGCAAAATGCCGTTAGAATAAATGGAGAAATATGCAATGATATTCAGTTTCAGATTGATTCTGAAAAAGAATACATCATAAAAGTGGGGAAGCGTCGATTCTTAAAAATAATATAGGAAAATATTCTATTGAATTTCACTACAAAAATCCAATCGTTATATAATTTCTTTTTATTTCAATTATCTGATTATTTCTGTTTAACAGTTTCATCCAAACATCTAAATTCATTTTCCATTTTTTGTAGAACAATTAAAAACTGAGGAGTGATTATGACAGAGAATGTCATGGAATTTTGTGATAATAATTTTGAGTTAGAGGTTTTAAAGTCTGATATTCCCGTTTTAGTTGATTTTTGGGCAGAATGGTGCGGCCCTTGTAAGGCATTGGCACCCACTGTGGCGGAATTAGCTGATGAATATAAAGATAAAGTTAAAGTCGGCAAGATCAACATTGATTCCAATGGAAATACAGCTACAAATTATGGTGTGCGGAGTATTCCGACTCTTTTGATTTTTCAAAATGGTGCTATTCTTAATCAGATTGTTGGAAATGTAGCAAAGGAAAGTATCACCAAGATACTAAACGAAGTTGTATAGCTTACATTAAAGAGAATTTCTTTTTCGAAATTCTAAATTTGGAAAATTTTATTAAATAAAATGATACGAAGGAAAGTAATAATCATAGGTTCCGGTCCTGCGGGTTTGACTGCTTCTATTTATGCTGCGAGAGCAAATTTAAAGCCGTTAGTTTTTGAAGGTATCCAGCCAGGGGGACAATTGACAATTACAACAGATGTTGAAAATTTCCCTGGTTTTCCAGAAGGAATTATGGGTCCTGATCTAGTCAATTTATTTCGGAAACAAGCGATTCGGTTTGGTACTGAATGTGAATATCAAACTGTAACTAAAGTTGATTTTAGCAAGCGTCCCTTTTCTGTTTGGTTAGGAGAAACTATTTATACTTCTGAAACAGTGATCATCTCAACCGGTTCTACGGCCAAAGTTTTAGGATTGGATTCAGAAATGAAATTAATGGGTCACGGAGTTTCTGCTTGCGCAACCTGCGACGGATTTTTTTTCAAAGGAAAAACAGTATTGGTTGTTGGTGGAGGTGACTCAGCAATGGAAGAAGCATTATTTCTAACGAAATTTGCTTCAGAGGTATATATAATTCATAGAAGAAATGAATTTCGGGCATCCAAAATAATGCAGAAACGGGTTTTTGATAATGATAGAATAAAAGTTATATGGGACTCTGTAATTACAAAAATTAGGGGCTCTGTTGAAGTAGGTGTTAGTGGTATATTATTGCAAAATCAACAAACAAATGAAGAGTTAAATATGGATTGTGATGGTGTCTTTTTAGCGATTGGCCATATACCTAATGTCTCCCTTTTTGATGAGTTATTAGAAACCGATGAATATGGATATTTGGTCACTAAAGGAAAAACATCTGAAACAAATATCCCAGGTGTATTTGCCTGTGGTGATGTACAGGATCACCGTTATAAACAGGCAATCACTGCTGCAGGGTCAGGATGCATGGCCGCAATTGATGCTGAACGATTCATAGAAGCTCACCCGATTGATTAATTTTCCTTCTCTCATTCGCATATACATAGGAGTGAATGATGAAGAAACGATTAGTATTTGAATTAACTAATATAAAGAAACGGTATCACAACAAAACGGTACTAAATATAAAACACTTTCAATGCCACCCTGGGACAATTTATGGAATTATTGGTCCTATTGGGGCGGGAAAGACCACTCTCCTTAAGATATTGGGTGGACGTATAAAACCTTCTGAAGGTGAGTTACGATTTGAAGGAGATAAATTTCAAACCAATTGGTTTGGAAAAATCAAACCTGCTGATGATATCTGGTTTGGAAGTATTGAAGATTTGGATAGAAATAAAACTGTTTCTGATTTACTTCCTATCTCTACCGGTAGTTCAAAAAAAAATAATGATTCATATTTTTCAGCAAAAACCCAAAATAATTTAATTTCAGAAAAAATTAAAAACTTATCTCAAGGTGAAAAGGCATGGATTTTAAAGTGCATGCTACATAATCAAGATCCAAGAGTAGTGATTATTGATGATTATTGTGCTTATCTGGATAAAAAAAGGCAGCTGGAATTCCAAAAAATAATACAGAGAATGAATAAGAATTTGGGAACTACTATAGTTTTAGGAAGTCATGACGATAGACTCATCAAAAAATTTGCTTCTGTTCTGATTTATTTTGATAATGGACACATCTCAAAAATAAGACCAGGGATTTCGAGTAAGAACTCAAGAAGGAAATAATCAGCGATAGAGCGCATATATTCATATATGATAATATTTAATAATAATATATTAAGTAATACTTTACTATTAACTATTTTGAGATAAATAAAAGAATGGATTATTCAAGATACCAGAAAATAATCTCTAAATTTAAGGATAAGAACATCATAATAGTAGGGGATATAATGTTAGATGTATATTATTGGGGTGATGTCCACAGAATTTCTCAAGAGGCTCCCGTTCCTGTTGTTAACATTACTAATGAAAATGTCAGAGCAGGAGGAGCTGGAAATGTAGCCACAAATTTATTTGGTCTAAATTCAACTCCTTATCTTATAGGAGTTTTGGGTGAAGATGAGAATGGAAATACCTTATTGAAAGAATTGAAAGATAAGGTAATATCTACGGCGGGTATTGTTCAAGTAAAAGATAGATCTACAATAGTTAAAACTCGTGTAATTGCTCAAAATCAACAAATGATTAGATTTGACAAGGAATCTACTTCATTCGTTCCAAAGTCAGTGGAAGAAAAGGTAATAAATAATCTAAAAAATTACATAAATAAGGCACACGGGATTATTCTTTCTGATTATGGAAAAGGAATATTAACTCCAACTGTTATATCCGAGATAATACGTATATCCAAACAGCGAAAGATTCCTGTATATGTGGACCCCAAAACTAATGATTTTTCCTCTTTTAAGGCTGTTCATATGATAAAACCTAATTTATTCGAATTTCAGTCAGTGGTTGGAGAGTGGAATTCTAAAAAGGAATTTGATATGTTAGGTCAAAACTTAAGAGAAAAATTGGATGTGGATATTTTATTGGTTACTCTGGGAGCTGAAGGTAGCAATTTATTTACAAAAGAACAGCAGCATAAAATCCCAACAAAAGCCTTGCACGTCCACGATGTTTCCGGAGCAGGAGATACAGTTATAAGCACTTTTGCACTTTCAGAACTGTCTGGGGCAAATGCTGAAGAATCGGCCTTTATGGCGAACTATGCTGCAGGGATTGTTTGCGAAGAGGTGGGGGTTATCCCCATTATTCTTGATAACTTAACCAAAGTGGTCAAAAACTATCTTACATGAATTATCAGTAAGCATTTTATTTAGTAATTATATTAGGCCAAAGTCAATTTAAGTATTAAATATAGAGTTGATTTCATATCTATATCATATTATATCCATATTAGGAATATTTTCTTTTAATTTCCTTTTTTGTCAATATGATCCAAGATTTGATCCATTTGATTGGATTACCATTACTGAAACAGGAGCGATCACTTCCATTTCTGAAGGTTATTCTTATATCTATTTCGGATCTGAAAAGGGAGGTGTATTAAGGTATCATATTTATGCAGACGAAATGGATAATTCAATAACCATGGCACAAGGTTTATCTTCAAATGTAATCCAAGCTGTTCACTTTGATTTTGATACAGGTATTCTATGGATAGGAACAGATAGTGGATTAAATTATTCTCACATGCGTGAAGGTGGATGGACACTTATAAAGAAGAGAGATATTGGTGGTAGTAATTTAAAATTTCATCAAATAGGATCTACAGAAAACAATCTTTGGCTTCGAAGTAATAATCAATATATCAAACTGGACCATGTCTCTGGAATTCTAATATCAATAATGTCATTTCCTGATGAGGAAAATATAAATTGGAGTGCCTCTGTTTCTAATAAAAGTGTAGTTATACCGGAACCGTTTGACAACTATTTTATGATGGATGGATGGATTTACAATAACGGATATTTGATCGATTCAAACGGAAGAGATAAACGTGTTACTGCATTTTATTTATCCCGATATGGGGATATATGGTTGGGAGTTAATGACGGAGTTATATTGAAAGGAGATTTTCATATGGAAACATTTCGCCCCATTCATTTTGGATTGTCGGATATGAATGTATCTGCATTACTAAGATTTAAAGATAGATTTTGGATTTGTGGAATGTCTACTCCTCCACAAGGAATTACATTTTATGATTATAAACAACATCATTTTAAATCGCATGATTTTGATATTAATATTAATATGTCTCCCCAAAAAATATATTCGGTATTAAATGTGAATAATGAGTTATGGTTTGGAGGATCTATGGGGATTCTTGTGTATAACGAAAAGAAAGATTTTTGGCGCTTATTGGATGAAACAAAAATTCAATTAGATGGTTATATAAATACAATGACATGGGATTCTAACTTTGTCTGGATTGGATCAAATAGGGGAATTTCGAGGATTGATCCAGTAGAGAAACGATTTGATACTATTGGAATCGAATCTTCATTCAGAGATGAGCCTATTTATGATTTGGAGTATATTGGTAAAGAATTATGGATTGCTACAAAATATGGATTGTATATATATTATGAAATTACCAAAACATTACTCGATTTTCGAGATGTAGGTAACCATTCTTACCTTGGTGGTGAAGAAAACTTAATAACTGATTGTTGGCAAATAGAATTATATAATAATATAGTTTATATTGCTACGAAACAGGGATTAATTTCTTATGACAGGCAAACAAGAATATGGACAATAATATTCAGGTTTAGTGCCCTGAGACACCAAAGGGTGTTAGCCATGACAATCAATGAAGATTACGCTTTTTTTGGAAATAACTCAGGGTTGTTTAAATTTAATTTTGAACATTTTTTTATTGACGAATATACTTACCCTTTTCTAGGAAAAGTAAATACACTATACTTGGATAATGAAGAATTATGGATTGGAACATCACAAGGTTTAACACGGTTTTTATGGAAAAATGATTAATTATCAAATAAAAACAAAACTGATTTGTTGGATATTCACACTCCTAATTTTTTTAGTTTTCATTGAAAATATTCATGGTAGAAAGAAAAATGATGATGCGGGTGTTTTCAAAAATATGCGTTTGAATATTGTACCTGTTACTACAAAATCTCAGGATTCTATTTTAGTTAAGATGTATCTCTCCATTCCTCTAAAAACTTTACAATTTGTAAAAAGAAACGATGAATTTTTTTCAGGATATGAAGCCCAAATTACGGTGATGAATAAAAAAGGGGAATTGATTCAAAAAAATACCTGGTCTGATTCGATATATGCACAAAGTTATATTGAAACAATCCGGAAGACTGAAACGGTCACTTTGTTCACAGAAAAAATAATTCCAGTGAACAAATATATTGTAATGGCAACCGTTTTTGATAAAAACAGTAGGGAATTTCATAAAATAAGTCAGGATTTGGAATTAGAAGCATCACACATATCCTACATTAATAAACCTATTATACTCATTGACAAACCAGGGAATTGGGGTTTCGCTCCCGACCTCATTCCAAGTTGGAATAATTTTCTTTATTCTGCAAAAGACTCAGTCAGTTTTTTTATTTCTGGTTTAAGTCATTCGAATAGCTGTCTGCTTGAATGGAAAATATTAAATAAAGTTGGGAAGAATCAAGCAAGTGGTAGAAAGGAAATATCTGTTAATTCCAATAAAATTTATCATTATATACACCTCCCAATTTCCATTTTTTCTGAATTATCCTATACATTTACAGTAACATTAGTAGATGAAAATAATCAGGATAAAAAATCTATAGAATTGGTTGTTTCAAAACCGGGTATTTCTAGTTTTGTAACTGATATTGATATAGCATTAGATCAAATGAGGTATATTTTGAATTCAGGAGAGCGTAATGAATTAAAAAAATCTAAGAATGCAGAAAAGGAACAATTATTTAAAAAGTTCTGGAATGACCGGGATCCATCAGGGGAGACGTTGGCAAATGAACTCATGGATGAATATTATATGAGAGTAGGATATACAATTAAACAATATGGTGGATTCCAAGATGGATGGAAAACAGATATGGGAATGATTTATATTTTATTTGGTCCCCCAGATGAAAAGAAAAGATTCTCAGATTATTCTAGCCAAAAATCCTTTGAAAGTTGGTATTATTTCACAATAAATAAATCTTTTAGATTTGTAGACGTAAATGGATTCGGTGACTATCAATTGGAAACACCACATTTCTTGTCTATTCCTTGAAATAAAATTATAGTGTGGAAGAAAAATACTCAGACATATGAATTATCAAAGGATATAATTCGAGATTGCTGTAATTTTCCACTTCAATAATCAAGATTATTACCCCATTTGAATATATTATCCATAATTAAAAACCCTTTTAGTTGGTTATCCGGTGATATTGCCATAGATCTAGGTACAGCAAATACTCTTATTTGGCTTCGTGGAAAAGGAGTGATTATTAATGAACCCTCAATAGTTGCTAGGTCTGTCCATGATGAAAAGATTTTTGCTGTTGGAAATGAAGCAAAAGAAATGGTGGGAAAAACGCATAAGGATATTGAGACAATTCGTCCTTTGCGGGATGGAGTGATAGCTGACTTCAATATGACGGATGGTATGTTGCAGGGATTCATAAGAAAAGTCGAACTGAATCGAATTGCAAGAGTAAGAATGGTCATATGTGTCCCCAGCGGGGTTACAGATGTGGAGAGGAGAGCGGTCAAGGATTCAGGAGAGCGAGCTAATGCGAAGGAAGTATTCCTTATTGAAGAACCTGTAGCTGCTGCAATTGGAATCGGATTGGATATCAGCAGACCTATAGGAAATATAATCGTCGATATTGGTGGTGGAACCACTGAAATTGCAGTTATCTCCCTTAATGGAGTTGCTACTAAAGAATCTATTCGAATTGCAGGAGATGAAATGGATGATGCTATTGTCCAATGGTTTCGAAATGAGCATAAATTAGAAATTGGTTTACCTACGAGTGAATCCATTAAAAAAACTGTTG
>CAYSQB010000027.1:0-17876 GCA_964433085.1 uncultured bacterium | reverse complement strand
TCTTTAATAAATTTTATTAAAAATTATAAAGTTTTTATTAATCATTTCGTTTTTTGATAAAAACTAATAATGTATAAATTTCTATAACTTTTAATATTATTGAAGATGAATCAATATATAACAATAGAATCCTGCAAAGTTTAACAACATTGTTTAAAAATCATTATTATTAGTGTGTCTCTTATTCCTAATATTATTTTCGACCATATTTTTACAACATTTATGCCAATTGGAATAATACATACCATAAAAATAAAAAGTCAATGTAAATATAATAATATTAATATTTACGACATATTATCAATGAAGATAAATAAGCATAAATCAGAGAGATATAGGAAATTTTCATAGAAAACAGGAAAATACTTCCACTGCATCTATTTGGCAATAGCGATGTAAATGGTCTAAGAGCTGCTCAGCGGACCAGGAGGGAATTATTTTTTATAGTGATTTATAATAGGGTATCTCCTGCCAATCCCAAAAGCTTTGGATGTAACCCTTAACCCTGGTGCGGCCTGCCGCCTTTTATATTCATTGATCCTGATTCGTCCGGCGAGGTCCAGCACCAGTGTCTCTTCCAGTCCTCTCTGGAGCAGGTCATCGATGCTAAGCCTGTCCTCCACTATGGAATCCACAATGGGACTGACAACGTCATAGTCAAAGGGGTCTCTCTGGTTAGGCGCCAGCTCCGCCGAGGGCGGCTTTGTGATACAGTCTTCAGGAATCCTCTCGTATCCGGCAGACTCATTTACCCATTTAGAGATAGCATAGACATCCTGTTTTGACAGATCGGAGATCACAGCCAGTCCTCCGTTCATATCGCCATACAGGGTACAGTATCCCAGTGCGAGCTCGGTCTTGTTGCCTGTTGTCAAAACCAGCCAGCCATATTTATTTGATATAGCCATGAGCAAAAGCCCCCGGATCCGTGCCTGTATATTTTCTTCTGCTACGCTCGGAGGTGCCCCCTTAAATATTGGTTTTAATGATCGAGTGGTATTATTTACTAACTCTTCTATAGGTAAAGACTTCAGGGATATTCCCAGGTTCTGTGCTAATTTTTCTGAATCCGTTACACTGTGTTCACTGGAAAATTCTGAGGGCATGGTAATGCCCCACACATTTTCCTTTCCCAGTGCATCCACCGCAATGCAGGCTGTGAGGGAAGAATCGATCCCACCGCTGAGCCCCATGACTGCCTTTTTGTGACCTGTTTTATCAAAATAATCCTTTACCCCAAGGCAAAGAGCAGAATAGAGAATCTCCTCCCTTCTGAAAACCTGTTCAGAGATAATGTTTGTTGAGTCCAAATCCACAATGAGCATATCCTCAGAAAAGGGCTGGCCTAAAGCGATAGCTTCACCCTTGTCATTATACACAACTGAATTTCCGTCAAAAATAAGTTCATCCTGGGCACCAACTAAATTACAGTAGATAAAATGGGTTTTGGTCTCCCGAACTTTTTCCTCAATTAATGTTTTTCGAATTTGCGGCTGCTCATCGTGAAATGGAGAAGCGGAAATATTGATGATCATCTCTGCCCCCCCTTGCGCAAGTTCGTTGGTCACTTTCAATTCATAATCCATGTCCCACAGATCCTCACATATCTGAAGTCCGATCTTCTTAGATCTACCTCCGATCTCCACCTCAGTGAGCCCTGAACTATTTCCCGGAGTGAAATACCTGTCCTCATCAAACACATCATAGGTAGGTAAAAGCATTTTATCATACACAAATGAAATGTTCCCGTTGGCGCACAGGGCTGCACTATTGTATATGTTATTTTTCTCTTTTCGTATGAAACCAGCAATGAGCGGTATTTTGGAAAAGGATGCTATGGTTTGAATGGACCTCTCTGAGGCAGAAACAAATCCGTTCTCCCAGATCAGGTCCTGAGGGGGATACCCGCACACAACCATTTCAGGAAAAATAACCAGCTCTGCACCGGACTCTATCGCCCTCTCATAAAATGTCTGAACTTTATTTACATTATATGAAAAATCACCTACAATGGGGTTGACCTGACAAACTGCAATTTTCATAAAAATATCATACCATGATATTAAAAACGAATTTCAAATTCCGGGAGCTGACCTTTGTCAGGGCTATCTTCAAAAAGAACATCCTCAACCCTTGAGCTGGGTGAGCCCTCTCTCAAAATATGAGTGAACCGTTCTATATTCGTCTCACTTCCCAAAGCCTCACCAAATACCGATCCATCGGGATCATTTTTCACCCACCCATCTATATTCAATGATAAGGCATTATCACGAGCATAGGCCCGAAACCAGACGCCCTGCACTTTTCCCATTACTCTAAAGGCAATGCACTTATTTTGGCTGTTCATTTCGGTATACACATGTTGATCTTATCAAGAACTTCATCCGGTGAACTGGCCGTATCTACATTTTCAATGTCCCACGTTCTGTATCCCACCACCTTTTTATCCATGGAAAGTGTATAGGCAATCTCGCTCAGGGTTCCGTACTTACCTCCAATGGCTATGGCTGCATCACAATTATAGGCAAGAATTACATTTCGTCCGATTCCAATTCCAGTTGGGATTGAAAGTGTCAGGTAATCATTTCCCTCCTCTCTATTGCTACCTTTCAAGATACCAATACAGGTTCCCCCTCCCTCTTTGACACCTTTTGCTATTGCTTCCATGACCCCAACACCTCCCCCGCAAAATATAAGATAATTTTCCTCCGCCAAACGCCTCCCGATTTTTACGGTGTCCTTATAGTCCTCAGGTAAAACCTCCCTACCTCCAAAAACAGAGACCTTCCCACGGAAATGGTTCATGGCTCAAGCCGTGATAATGTCCTGGGAAACGGAATGGTCTGTCGGATGTGACGTATCCCGCATATCCAGGCCACGGTCCTCTCAATCCCCAGTCCAAAACCTGCGTGGGGAACGGAACCATATTTTCTGAGGTCTAAGTACCAGCCAAAGACATCCATTGGCAGTCCGTGCTCCTTAATTTTACTGACAAGAATATCGTGATCATCCTCTCTCTGCCCTCCCCCTATGATCTCACCGTAACCTTCCGGAGCTAACATATCAACACCCAGAGCAAGGTCAGGATTTTCCTCATCCCTCTTCATATAGAATGCCTTTATTTCCGCCGGCCAGCGGTGAATCATAACGGGACTGTCAAACTCTTCAGATATAACTGTTTCATCGGTTCCGCCAAAATCAGAACCGTATGTGAAGTCAACCCCTTTTTTCTTTAACAGTGCTGCCGCTTCGTCATAGGTAATTCTTGGAAATGGTGTCTTTATCTTTTCAAGCCTGGAGATATCTCTCTCCAAAATATCTAACTCTGTTTGGCAATGTTCAAGGCAGTGGGTCACAATATGTTCTACAAATTTCTCCGCCCATGTCATATCTTCATCTAGATCGCAATAGGCAATTTCCGGTTCCACCATCCAAAATTCAGTCAAATGACGCCTGGTCTTGGATTTTTCGGCTCTGAAAGTGGGACCAAAACAATAAATTTTTCCAAACGCCATGGCCCCTGCCTCTCCATAGAGTTGTCCGCTTTGAGTTAAATAGGCTGACCTGTTAAAATAATCTACCTCAAATAAACTGGTTGTACCTTCGGCTGCGTTGGCCGTCAAAATTGGAGAGTCAACCAAAATAAATCCATTTTTGTCAAAAAATTCACGGCAGGCTTTTATAACATGGTGACGTATTACTAAGATGGCGTGCTGTTTACTACTTCTCATCCATAAATGTCTGTTGTTCATTAGAAAATCTGTTCCGTGTTCCTTAGGAGAAATGGGATACTCGGCAGCAATTTGATGTATCACTATGGATTCAACACCAATTTCAAATCCTCCCACGGAGCGATCATCTTTACGTACGATCCCTGTTACAGAGACAGACGTTTCCTGTGTGACTGTATTTTTTAATTCAAAAATTTCAGGGGCAACCTCTGATTTTACGACAACGCACTGCGCTAACCCTGTGCCATCCCTAAGAAGGAGAAACCAGATCTTCCCGCTGGTTCTTTTGTTGTAAACCCATCCATTAAGTGTAACGGATCGTTCAATATGTTTATTAAGATTTGATATTGTTACCTGTGTTGATTTCATTTTTGTGTTACCATGTAGTTAAAATGTCATTTAAAATATCCTGTGCGATCTTATCCACAGCAATTTTTGTTGCAAATGTCCGGGCATCCCCAATCTCATCCGTATCCTCATCATCTATTAATCCATCACCGTCATTATCAATCTCATCTGAACTGATGTCCCCACCAATTCCATAGGCACCCCACCCTTTGTACCTTTTATCTAATAAAACCTCATCATTAGAAAGATCGATCCACTCAATATCAATTGCAACTGTAAACCGATATTCTCCGACGACCTCATCTTTTGAATAGGTATATGGCACATCTTCCGCTTGAACAATAGAGCCCCTTAAAATAGAATCTGAATTCTCAACATCCACCACACGCAATATATTTTCATCAGTGAACTTTTCAAGAAGATTATCAGTGATTCCCTCCGATATGCCAAACTCTGCTGTTACATTATCCAATAGTGGTATGGAAATACTGCGAATGTGGGGGGGGATAGAGCCGGCCAACGAATAATAACCGCAATCAATACACAACATAGATAGGAATATCAAACAAACAATATATGTTTTATTCATCATACCTGAGATTTCTATTAATTAAACTAATTATTACCTCGTTTAATTTTGGGGGCAATTCCATATTCATTGATCTTTCGGTACAAAGTTCGCTCGCTCATTCCCAGTGTTTTAGCGGCTGCCCGACGATTATTATTGTGAAACTTTAGGGTTCGAATGATCAATTCCTTTTCAAGATTCTGGAGATTGGTATCGCCAATGGCCTCTCCTTTGATACTGTGGGGATTATTTTGCTCGATTTCCCCCGGCAGGTCAATGGCCTTCTCCCTTCTTGGAAAGTGTTCTATCTCAGCACTGGAACTTATTGGTAGAAGACCACCACTCATCAGTTGCTTGATAGATTCAACGTCCTGACGAAGCAGGAATAATTGCCTTAAAATCAATTCTCGTTCTGCAGATTCCGGTGACTGGTTAACAGGAATCGGAAGTTGATTATTTACCGATGAGCCCTGCAAAGAGATCCCTAGATGTTTATCCACCATCTCCGTAGTAATACGTTCACCTTTTTCCAAAACGAGTATACTTTCAACAAAGTGTTTCAATTCCCTGATATTTCCGGGCCAATCATGCTGTTTCAGCCTACGAACCGCTTCCGGCATAAAACCACGATAAAGGATATCATTTCCTCTTGAAAATTGCAGAGAAAATCGTTCTATAAGGACCGATAAATCCTCTATTCTCTCTCTCAAGAGCGGAACATCAATGGTTACTGTTTTTAAACGATAAAATAGATCGTTACGGAAGTGGCCTTTTCGAACCAATTCTTCTAATTTTTTATTTGTTGCTGCAATAACTCGGACATCTGTATATAATGTTTTAGAGTCCCCAACACGCATGAATTCACCACTCTCTAATACTCTCAAAACTTTTACCTGGGTGTCCATTGGCATCTCACCGATCTCGTCAAGAAAGATTGTCCCTTTATTTGCCGATTCAAAATATCCTTTTCTGTCTGCGCCTGCTCCCGTATATGCACCCTTTTTATGACCAAAGAGTTCGCTCTCGATAATTCCCTCAGGAATAGCTCCACAGTTCACCGTTACCATTTCGTTTTGAGCTCTCCGGCTGGTCCCGTGGATAGCTTTAGCAATCAGTTCTTTGCCGGTTCCAGATTCACCCGTAACGAGAACAGAAATGTCCACCGGACCTACCTGCAATACGAGATCCAAAACCTGCTGAATTACTTCGGAATGACCTATGATTCCATATTGTTTTTGAAGTCTGTTTTTATCCATAGTAATCTATTGAATTAGTTCAGATTTGGTTGAGTTTGGGTGCAGGATCTCCCACATCGTCTGCAAAATTTGGTTTAGATCAGATTGAATTGGACTCCATTTAAGAACATCTGCTGCCATTTCAAATGAGGCTATCAATTCCTCAGGATCTCCCGCTCGTCGTTTCACAAACTCATATGGAATGGGATGTTGGGTTATTATTTTTGCTTCTCGAATAACGTCTAACACGGAGTGACCATATCCTGTCCCTAAATTTACTATGAGATCTTTCTCCTCCCGTTGTAAAAACTGAATTGATTTTGTGTGGGCCGAGGCAAGGTCAGAGACATGAATATAATCCCGAAGGCATGTACCATCAGCGGTATTATAATTATCCCCAAAAACCTCTATTTTATCTCTTTTCCCTGTAGCAACTTCCATAACAATTGGTAGTAAATTTTGAGGGTTTTGTTCCGGTACAGTTACTCGATTTCTTGAGTCATATCCCGCTGCATTAAAATATCTTAGTGCAACAAATGAAATTCCCTTTAACCTTGAATACCAACGAAGGTTTTCCTCAATGGCTAGCTTTGTATAGCCATAATAATTGATTGGATCCGTACGATGCTTTTCATCGACAGGGAGGTATTCAGGATAGCCGTATACAGCGGCAGAAGATGAAAATATCATTTTCTGAACCCCAGAATCTACCATAGCCATCAACAGCTTAAGTGTTCCCATTATATTGTTAGTAGAATATTTTTCAGGATTGACCATTGATTCACCGGCGGCTTTCCAGGCAGCAAGATGAACCACTGCGGTCGGTTCAGTCGAGAATGCTGTTTTTAAGTCCTGCTCACATAAAATTGATCCCTTGATAAACTCAGCACGGACATCCACATTTTTCTCGAATCCCAGGGACAGATCATCTAAAACAGTTACCTTGTGCCCGCTGTCCAACAGATCTAAGACCACATGGGAACCAATATAGCCAGCGCCACCTGTGACTAAGACATTCATTCTCTAGTGTTTTCCTTTGATAATGTTGAGAGAAGATCTTTCACATTTGATGGCGAACTTAATTCCTTTTCAAGTTGATGAATTTGATCACGCAAAAGTGCGGCACGCTCGAACTCCATTTCATCCGCTGCTGCAAGCATCTCCTGCCGCATCATATCCAGGGCAAGATGGGTATCCATTTCCAAATATTCTTTGTCCCTTTTTGAATAAGTTTTCTCCAAATTACCACTCCCCAATGAATCGGCCACCGCTGTTGTGAGCATCACATCTTCCATAGACTTACATATTGTTTTGGGAACAATCTTATTTTTCTCATTAAATATGATTTGAGCCTTTCGTCTTCTATCGGTTTCATTGATAAGGTATTTCATGGCCTCTGAGATTTGGTCACCATAAAGGATCACTGTCCCGTCTAAATGGCGTGAGGCTCTCCCTGCGATCTGCATCAGTGAACTTTTTGATCGTAAGAATCCCTGTTTATCTGCATCCAAAACTGCCACAAGTGAGACTTCCGGAAGGTCCAGCCCCTCTCTTAAAAGGTTAATACCAACCAGAACATCAAATTCACCTAAACGTAGGTCACGTAATATCTTGATTCGTTCCAGTGCCTTGATATCTGAATGTAAATAACGGACACGTAAATTTATTCCCGCAAGGTATTCTGTTAGATCTTCACACATTCGTTTTGTCAAGGTCGTTATCAATACACGTTCACCGGATTTTATCCTGCTCCGGATTTCACCGATCAAATCATCAATTTGACCGTGAGTATTACGTATTTCAACTTTTGGATCCAACAACCCTGTGGGGCGAATCATCTGTTCCACAATACTTCCGCCACACAGTTCAAGCTCCCGATGTGAGGGTGTGGCAGACATATAAATCATTTGTTTTTGGATGTGAAGAAATTCATCATACTTTAGAGGGCGATTGTCCAGTGCGCTGGGCAATCGAAATCCATGCTCTACGAGAGTTTCTTTTCGTTTTCGATCTCCATTGTACATACCCTGAATTTGGGGAAGGGTCACGTGGGACTCATCAATGATCGTTAAAAGATCATCGGGAAAAAAATCAATGAGGGTCCAGGGCCTTTCTCCGGGTTTCCTTCCTGCAAAATAGCGAGAATAATTTTCAATTCCTGAACAAAATCCAATCTCTCTCATCATCTCCATATCAAAGTTGGTCCGCTGTTCCAACCTCTGTGCTTCCAATAGTTTGCCCTGTTCTTTAAACTCAGTCAATCTTCCATTCAATTCTTTCTGTATATCAACGATCACTTTTGCAATTGTTTCATCATCGGTAACAAAATGTTTTGCTGGATAGATGAATATGCTGTCCAGTGAGCGAATGACCTCACCGGTCAGAGGATCAAAAGCAGTTAGCTCATCTATCTGTGATCCATATGTCTCGATTCTGATACAAACATCTTCATAGGCTGGGAAAATATCTATGCTGTCTCCACGTACTCGAAAATTTCCCCGTTCAAGAACCATGTCATTACGTAAATAATGAATGTGAACTAATTTTTTAAAAAGATCCTTACGGTCAAAGGGTTGTTCCCCTTTTTTTAAAAAAATAACCTGGTCCTTATAATCGGAAGGGGAGCCAATACCGTAAATACATGAGACAGAACTTACAACGATCACATCTTTTCGCTCTAAGAGAGAGCTTGTGGTTTTCAAACGTAGTTTGTCAATTTCCTCATTCGTTGAAAAGTCTTTTTCTATAAATGTATCTGTCACCGGCATGTAAGCCTCAGGTTGATAGTAGTCATAGTAACTGATAAAATATTCCACTGCGTTCTCCGGAAACAGCTGCTTGAACTCTCCATATAATTGAGCCGCGAGAGTTTTATTATGTGAAACAATGAGCGTGGGTCTTTGAACTTTTTCAATTACATTTGCCAGTGTAAATGTTTTTCCTGAACCGGTAACACCCAGCAATACCTGATGATTATCTCCCTGGTTCAACCCTTCATATAATTCACAAATCGCTTTGGGTTGGTCTCCCCTGGGTTTAAAGTCCGAATGGATACGAAACTCTGCCATAATGCCAAACTTACGACGGATAATTTATTGGATGCAATGGCAGAGAATTAAATTAAATGTAATTGAAAGAAACAGATTATCTGTGATATCTGTTGGTAGTAATGCCATAAGTTAACCGGGAGTGTGTTTCGTACAAATATTTATCTAACGATTAAATTTTTCAATCAGCGTCATTGGTAAGTGTTTTTTTATGTCCCACCAACTCAAACTCATTGTAATCAGTAATATTTACTTTCAGAAAGTTTCCCTGTTCTTGCTTACCTTCCACTTTGACAACGAGATCCACTTCTGGTGAATCATATTCAGTACGACCTATGGAAACCTTTTCTCCTGTATAATCAATCAACACATCCATATCTTTACCTACCAATGGGCTGTTTTTCTCAAGCATAATGTCACTCTGAATGGACAGCAATTCTCCCTTCCGCTTATCCTTAATTTCACGGGGAACATTGTCATCCAATAACGCTGCAGATGTTCCCTCCTCTTCCGAATAAGTAAAAATTCCCAGTCGGTCAAATTGTTGTTCCTGCACAAAATCACATAGTTTCCTAAAATCCTCCTCTGTTTCACCGGGATAGCCCACGATAAGGGTGGTGCGTAAACGAATGTCGGGTATCATATCACGAAGTAGATCCAGTCGTTTACGTATCCCATTCTGATTTAATCCCCTCTTCATGGATTGGAGCAATTTATCAGATGCATGCTGAATGGGGATATCAAGGTATTTACAGACCTTTTCACAGGAAGCCATGGCTTCCATTGTCTCAACAGATAAATGAGCAGGATGGGCATAATGCAGACGAATCCATCGCAGGGGGTCACCAATTTTATTCAGGGTTGATATTAGTTCACCTAAATATCTCTTAGGTCTCAGGTCCCAGCCATAGGAAGTTGTATCCTGTGCAATAATGAGGATTTCCTTTACTCCATTCTCTACCAATCGCATGGCCTCTGACTCTATGGCTTCAATTGATCTGCTTTTTTGCAGACCCCGCATCTGAGGAATACTGCAAAATGAACAACCATTGTCACACCCCTCGGCAATTTTTAGGTATGCATAGTGTGATGGAGTAAGTAAAGAACGAAAAAAAGATGGATCATCTCTCAAGAATTCCTTTCCGGTCAAATAGGATAAAATTTGGTTGTGATCATTAGTACCGAAAAATCTATCCACTTCCGGTATCTCTTTCTTCAGCTCCATTGCATATCGTTCGGAAAGACATCCCATCACAACCAATTTTCGGTTAGCATCTTTTGTGAATTGCGCTGCCTCTAAAACTGTATTAATGGATTCCTCACGAGCTATATCTAAAAATCCACATGTATTCACCAGGATGGCATCAGAGTTCTCCGGCTCATCCACGACCTGTAGTCCAGAGCTAACAAATCCCCCCTTCATAATCTCAGAGTCCACTAAATTTTTTGCACATCCCAAACTGATTATATTAATTTTTTTTACTTTATTATCCATAATATATAAATATATCTTATTTATTTAATGTAATACATTAATTATCAATCAAGGACGATATATAGTCAACACTGTTAAATGGACAGAGGCTATCTATGTCCTCTCCGACACCCATAAAAAAAACTGGGATTTTTGTCTGCTGATATAGCGGAAACACAATTCCTCCTTTTGCCGTGCCATCCATTTTGGTGAGAACTGCCCCATCAATATGTAAATACTTCTGAAATTCCTTTGCCTGTTGGAGTGAATTTTGTCCAATGGTAGCATCAATTGTTAACAAGGAGCGTAATGCGTAAGAAGAAAATTTTGTATTTATAACCCGTTCCATTTTACTTAGTTCATCCATAAGGTCAGTATGAGTATGAAATCTTCCCGCTGTATCGACAATGACAATTTCTGTATTTGTGGCCTGTGCAGACACCAACCCATCAAAAAGTATTGCGGAAGGATCTTTGGTTTGTTCATTTGCGATGAGTCGTAAATTTAATCTATTGGCCCATAATTTCAGTTGTTCAATGGCTGCTGCACGATAGGTGTCCGCTGCAATCAGCATTGGGTCATACCCAGTCTGCATAAAATAATGGGCTAGTTTCGCTGATGTGGTTGTCTTGCCCGTTCCATTTACACCCACAACAAGTATAACTATCGGTAGGTCATTATTCTTGAGGAAATCATCACTATAACTCAAAACCGATAATAAATAATTCTTCAGTGATACTAAAAAGCTGTCCTGTTTTTCCCTTCGGAAAAGAGCCATTATTTTTTCTACAGTGTGCACTCCCATATCTGCAGTAATAAGTTGTGCCTCAAGTTCTTCAATTGTGTCTTCCTTAACCTCCTTTGATAATACTTTATTCAAAGCAGATTTTATCGTAGACCTTGTTCTAGATAGAGCACTGAACAATTTGGTCATTTTCATTTATTTATGTGCTCACATATTTTTTTATTATGGACTTTATATAAATCATCCAACTTATTAATAATAACATGGTGGCAGCCAATAAAGAAAGAGATCGAAGCCATTCAAGAGAAGGGAGAGGGAAAATGTAAAGTACAGTGGTCAATACAGTAATTCCGCTTGCCCATTTTCCATACCAATTTGCACTGATAATAAATCCAGAATGATTCATTAGATAAACTGCTAAAACTGCGATAGTGATATAACGAAAAAGATAAAATACAAAAAACCACAGGGGAAACATATCATACAATACCAAATAAAATATAACAGCTATGAGGCAAATAAAATCTGCTATCGGATCTATCCACTTTCCAAAGTGAGTCACCTCATGTGCTCTACGTGCAAAATATCCATCAAGTAGGTCAGATGCAACCGCTATAAGAATGAGAACAAATGTCCACAATCTCCATTGGGGATACTGTAAAGTATAGATAATGGGTAACGCTAAAAATGCACGCAATAAGCTAATCATATTTGCCACAGTTAAAATGCGGCTGGGGTCAGTTATCTTTAGTCTGGTATTACTCATAGCTTCCTAATTTTTTCCCATTAATCTTTTATGATAGCTCTCACAATCCTGGTTGCAGAACCAAGGTTTTTGTGAATAACACCCGTTGCAGAAAAACTTGAACGTAAAAAAGATTTTTTATCAGAAAAAATACCATTCAATTTACTCCAGAATTCTTCACTGGATGTAATGCTATATCCTCCACATTCTAAAACTAATTCTTTTGCTGCATGGGAATTACCAAATTTAGGCCCAAATAAAACCGGAAGACGTGCAATAGCCGGTTCCATAACATTGTGGACGCCAGTTGAGAACCCTCCCCCTACATAGGCCAATTGTCCTTCCCAATATAAAGATGATAATATTCCTACAACTCCGATTATCACGACCCGTTCCTTTTCAGAAATCTGGATATTTTTTTCTTTGTGGATCGTCGTTGACAATCCTACAGATGTGAAATAGTTATATGCTCTATCAATATTATTTTGGTTCGGCTCGTGAGGGGCCCAAATAAGAGAAGACGAGCTATCTTCATTTAAAAATTGGGTGATAGGTTGAAGGACAACATCCTCATCCTCTCTCCAAACGCTGCCAGCTATAATTGTTTTTTTTCTCAATAATACAGATATCGTCCTATTTTCAGTGAATTGATCTGTTTTCTTCTTCACTTGGTCATACCTTGGATTTCCCAATACTTTCACCTTTGAAATTGAAGGCGTTCCAATCAGCCTTTGTACTTTTTCGTGATCGGATGCAGTTTCAGAATAAATATGTGATAATGTTCCATACACTGTTCTATAAAAATTCCGTATTACAGGAAATAGTTTTGGTGTATGATTTGAAAAATGTACGGAAAATATTGTTGTAGGAATATTTAATAATTTTGCGATCCAAATCATGTTTGGCCAAACATCATATTCAGCAAAAATTATTTTTTGGGGACAAATAAGTTTTAAAACTCTAAGCACGGTCCAGGGAAAATCAAAAGGAAGGTATATTTTACAATCAATATGAATATCTTCAACATTCGTGAAGCCCGAGGGTGAAAAAAATGAGACAATAGATGCAGATGAAGGTTCCACCTCCTTCAATCCTTCCAAAATTGGTTTTAACTGTTCAAACTCACCATGCGAGGCAGCATGAAACCAATAGACTTTAGCATTATTTGAAACTCTATTTTTAAATGATAATAATTGAGAATGAGTAGCCCATCTCCCCTTTATTCCTGCCCATAATTTTTTATTAAAAAGGGCACCAATGCACGCTCCGGTAAAAAAAACAGGATAAAAGAATAAATTATAAATAATTACCCAAAATATTTTCATCGCACTTAAATCATTTCTTCAATTTGATTTATGATACTATCCGGTTGAATTCCATTCATACAGTATCTCTCATTTCTATAACAGGGTCTGCTTCCATTTTGGGAACATGGACGGCACCAAATATGCGACAATTGGATATTTTTTGACATTGTCTTTGTGACACCTGCACCGGTCTCCGTTGATGTCGGCCCCAGCAACATAACAGTAGGAATTCCCAATGCTTCAGCAGCATGAACAAATCCCGTGTCACTTCCTATAACCAATTGCGCCTGGGAAATAATGGCAAGAGATTGTCTGAACTCAGTTTTTCCAGCCATATTAATCAACGAGTTATTTTCCGATTCACAATCATTACAGATGACATCCTTTTTACTTCCCAGTAAAATGATTTCGAAATTATTTTCCATAAAATATTTAAATAATTCTAAATATTTTTCTGTTTTCCAAGTCTTATTTCTCCAGCCAGCACCGGGAATACACACAAGATATTTATTCCCTTTGGTTCCGTTTTCAGATAAAAGAAGTTTTGCCTCTTCCTTTTCATTTTCAGATACAAATAGTGATGTTGATGAATGATATTTTTGAGATAGAACATCTTTAATAACTGAATGAAATAATTTCAATTGAGAAAAATCATTTTTGAAATCATTTTGATGGAATTCGAATAATTTAAAACGCTTCCATCGAGGTTTTTTAAGGAAAAAATGGGAGCCTGATTTTATTCTGTTTCGAACAATTTTCGACCGTAAAGAATCATGCATATCCACAACCATATCATAGTTATAATTGTTCAAGCAATTTCCAACCGAGATCAATTTATAAACACTGGTTGATCTCTCTAACACATGTAGTCGATCAATGCTAGAATTTCCTTCCAACAGTGGAGCATATTCTTCCAGTGTCAGGTAGTGTATTTTTGCATTTGGAATTTCCTTTATTAATGATCTTAATGCTGATGTCGTTAAAACGATATCTCCTATAGAACTGAATCTAATGAATAGAATTTTCAATGGAATTTATTATTAATGCACTCTGGTTCTATTGAACTGAGCCAAAGTAATCATAGAATTTTTGTAGATTGAATCTGTATAGGCAGACAGGGATTCTATAGCTGATTGGGTGTAGTGGTCAATTTTTTCTTGAGCATAAACAAATCCATTACCCTTTTTAACTAATTGCATAATTTCGGTAAGAGTATCTTTTGAATTGTGTTTCATCTTCACCAATTTCAAAAGAGTACGGCTTTCAGATTTTGGAAGAGATTGCAAACTATGTATTATGGGCAAAGTGAGAGTATTCTTCTTAACGTCAATTCCACTATCCTTACCGGTATACGATTCATTACCCAAAAGATCAAATAAATCATCCCTAATTTGATATGCCATTCCTAGATTATATCCAAATGAACTCATGGATTTGCAATCCTGTGCTGATCTGGACGTTGTTAAGGCTCCCAGTTCACATCCTGTAGCTATCAGTGAGGCTGTCTTCTGACGAATTAAATCAAAATATATATCTTCAGTTGGATATTTTTTAAAACGCTGGTCCAATTGTAATATTTCACCTGAACTCATTAATTCAGCCGTTTTAGATATGATCTCCAGAACATCAAAATCCTTGAGTTTTATCATATAGATCAACGATTTACTGAGAACATAATCACCCAAAAGAACCGCCAATTTATTCCCCCAGATCCGATTGATGGAGAGCCATCCTCTTCTTCTCACTGCACCGTCAACTACATCATCATGAATCAGTGTGGCAATATGCAGTAACTCAATCATAGCTGCTGCCTTATAACTGTTATCCGTAGGTTCCCCGCACATCCTGGCAGACAAAATTGTCAACATAGGACGTATTCTTTTTCCTTTCTGTTTTATTAAAAAACGACTGACAGTTTGAATTAACCTCACTTTTGAGTATAGTGCGTCATTAAATTCTTTTTCGAACAAACGCATATCCCTATTAATGACACCTGGAATTTTTTTCAAAGGTTGTAGCATATATCTCACCTAAAAAGTGAGTGTCATAAATCTGAACCTGAACTTAATCTTGGTTTTGCTATACGAGCTACACCAATACTGATCTCGTATATCAAGATGAGCGGAATAGTCATAATGATTAAACTGACAGGGTCAGGAGGAGTAATTATGGCTGATAAAATCATTATACCTATAATTGCATGTTTTCGGTAATACCTTAAAAATGTTGGGGTAGCAATATTTAATCTTGCCAAAATAAAGATCAGTACTGGAAGCTCAAATATAGTTCCACATCCAACCATTAACCATGTGATAAAGCTGAAATAATAATTAATAGAAAAATTATTTTGAATGCCTGGGTAACCCATGGATGTGAAAAAGTTCAACGAAATAGGAATGAGTATAAAATAGGCAAATATAATTCCAAATATAAAAGAAATAAACGTAAATAAGATCAATGGAAATGCGATCTTCCTTTCTTTCAGATGAAGGCCAGGGGAAACAAATTCCCATATCTGATATGTTATAAGAGGAAGAGAAATGATACTTCCACAAATAAAGGATAGGCCCCATTTTATCATAAACATCCCCTGAATCTGGAGAACCTGTAGGTTTAAATCACTCACACTGTGTCCAGGAGTAATAAGCAGTGCTATTATTTCATCTATAATTAAAAAAGATAAAATGGACCCACAAAAAATGCCCGATAGGATCTTAATCAATCTCCATCTAAGCTCCTCAAGGTGATCTAAAAATGGCATCTCTAAGGGGCTGTCCCCTTTTCCAGTCATGTTGTTAACAGTAATTGTGCTAGTTCATGTGGAGATTTTTTGTCAGTATCTATTTTTTTGGTAAAATTATCTAATTCTAATTTTTTACCCTTGGACCAAAAATTTCCTAATAAATTGTCTTTTATTAAGTTGTACACTCTATGTTTACACCGATTGATCCTTCTTGATTTAATAATTCCCTTTTCATTTAATTGCTGATAATACGTTTTCAATCCTTCATACAACTCATCAATGCCTTCTCCCGAATTTGCTTCAGTTTTCACAATGGGATGATTGATATCATTCATATCCTGATTAAGATGGACCATTGAAGTAATTAGAGTTTTCAATTGGTTCCCTCCAGGACGGTCAGATTTATTGATGACATACACGTCTGCAATTTCAAGCAAACCTGCCTTCATAAACTGAACTTCATCTCCAGATTCGGGGGACAACACAACAAGAGTAATATCGGCTACGTTTGCAATCTCAATCTCACCCTGACCTACTCCTACTGTCTCAACTAAAATATAATCCTTACCACTTGCCCCAATAATATCAGCCACATCCTCTGCCTTTTTAGACAGCCCACCCAGATCTCCTCGTGAACCCATGCTCCGGATGAATACTCTGTTATCATCTGAAAAGGTATTCATTCGAACTCTATCTCCTAATACCGATCCCCCTGTGAATGGGCTCGTAGGATCAATGGCAACCACTCCTACAGATAACCCATCTTTTAAAATTTTCCTAATTAAACTTTCAGTTAGTGTGCTCTTTCCAACCCCTGGTGGACCAGTGATCCCTAATCGTATTGGGGTTAATGTGTCCGGATGAATATCAATGAAAAAAGAATTGGGTACCAACTCTTCATTCTCAACTTTACTTATTATCCGGGAAAGTGCAAGATGATCGTTGGACTTTATCCTTTGGATAATATCCTGCATGATAAATTAAAAGGGAAATGATACCTATGTAAATTGGCGTGAGAATATTGGAAAATCTATTATTTTCAGTGCTTTCCCATCTCTCACAATATGATTTTTATCTTCCAACATTTTATAGACTCTCGAAACTGTTTCCCTGCTAGTGCCAGCCATGTTGGCAATATCCTGCTGATAGGGAATGTGTTCTATGGTTACGGTTCCTTCTTTTATTTGTCCCATTTCTTCTGCAAGACGTATCAATACAAGGGAAATTCTTTGCTCAGCATCACTAAGAGATAAACTTTCAATTTGCTGATCACTATGCCTTATTCTTGCGGTGAGTTCTTTAAGTAAATGAATAGCAATTTTAGGGAAACGTTCAAGAATGTCCAAAAAGTCACTTCTTTGCAGGGTTAAAACTTTTGCATCTTCCAGTGCGATAACATTTGCTGATCTACCTTCTCCATCCAATAATGCCATTTCTCCAAAAAAATCTCCTTCTCCTAAAATCGCCAAGATTACTTCTCGCCCGTCATCACTCATCCTGGTTATTTTTACTGTGCCTTTGCTGATAAGGAAGAAAGTTTCACCTGCGCTTTCTTCTACTAGGATCATTTTTTCTTTATCATAGGACCTAGCAACCATTTTTCCCGTAATTACTTTTAAAGATGTATCGCTTAAATCACTAAATAATGGTACGGTTTGTATCAGTGTATCTTTATTCATTTTATCTGGCTTTCATGTATCAAATAGTAATTCTATAAAATTCAACCTAATGAAGTTATAAGAAATTCCTAATAATATCCTTTTGAAATTTAATTCACGAAGGGATAAGTTCGCTCCGTTTTATATAGGTAATATTAATAAGAAAATGGATAGACACCCTCAACAAATAAAAAGAGAGCGACAGGATAAAGCCCGCCGTGAACGAAATATAAATAATTTATCCCGGTTAAAAACATTAATTAAGAATGTTTTAT
>CAYSQB010000026.1:0-18711 GCA_964433085.1 uncultured bacterium | reverse complement strand
CCAAATTAAAATATCCTTCTTCACAAAATACATCACAATATTTTGCAATTCCCTGTTCTGCTACTGCCGGGATCATTTCATCACAAATAAGGTCTGCATAACCATCATGATTTCTAGAATATTCAGGTGGAAAATCATGCGCTCCCATAAAAGTGGGAATGATATCAATCTTATGATTCTTATCCACTTTATGAATTACTTCCAATGATTTTAATTCACTATCAGTTGATAACCCATATCCAGATTTAGCTTCGATAGTTGTTGTTCCATTTTGAAGAAACTGATTCATCCTCAAATATACTTTATCAACTAATTCATCAACAGTCGCATTTCTGACTCCTTCTATACTAGATTTAATCCCACCTCCTTTATCAGCAATTTCCTTATATGAAATTCCTGATATACGTTGAATATATTCTTCCTCCCTACCTTTAAAGAAAACAGGGTGTGTATGGGAATCAACGAAGCCTGGAGTAACAAGTCTATTTTCGCAGTCAATAGAATATTTTCCTTTTTTAAAAGATGGTCCGATATCTATAATAACATCATCTTTAACTAAGATATCAATATTGTCTTGCTGAAGGATACATTTATTTGTGGAATCCCAAGTAAGCAAACACCCTATATTATAAAAATGAGTGATCAATAAAATTATTATTTTTTGATTAATGGAATGTTGATACCCCATTTATTACTGTTGGCTATTGCCTGGTCATATCCTGCATCTGAATGCCTTAATATTCCCATACCTGGATCATTATTTAACACCCGTTCTAAACGAGTTGCCATATCTTGAGTGCCATCAGCAACAATAACTTGTCCTGCATGAATTGCCAGTCCCATTCCAACGCCACCTCCATGGTGAATGGAAACCCAGGTAGCACCACTGGCTGTATTCAAAAGGGCATTCAAAAGTGGCCAATCTGCGACAGCATCCGAACCATCCAGCATAGATTCAGTTTCTCTGTAAGGAGATGCAACGGACCCTGTATCCAGATGATCTCTTCCAATTACGATAGGGGCTTTTAGTTCTCCATTTGCTACCATCTGATTTATTGCCAACCCCAATTTGGCACGATCACCATATCCAAGCCAACAAATTCTAGAAGGCAAACCCTGAAATTGAATTTGTTCTCTAGCTTTTAATATCCATCTTTTCAACGGTTCATCCTTTGGAAATAAATCTAAAACCTTTTCATCAGTTTTATATATATCTTCGGGATCACCAGATAATGCCACCCAACGAAAGGGACCTTTACCATCACAAAAAAGAGGGCGAATATATTCAGGGACAAAACCAGGATAATCAAATGCATTATTAACTCCTGCTTTTTTTGCCTGTCCGCGCAAGTTATTTCCATAGTCAAAAGCTATGGATCCCATTTTCTGTAATTTTAATATACCTTCACAATGTTCAGCCATTGCACGCAGACTTTCTTTGATATAAATACGCGGATCTGATTTTCTTAGTTTTATTGCATTTTCATAACTCAACCCATTAGGAATATATCCATCCAACTCATCATGAGCAGAAGTTTGATCCGTTACAATATCCGGGACTATACCCCGGTTCGCAAATTCGGGAATAATATCTGCTGCATTTCCTAATAACCCGATTGAGACTGACTCACCCTTAAATATCGAATCCCTAGCAATTGAGAGAGCATCATCAAGAGATTCTGTTGCTACATCAAGGTATTTAGTTTCCAAACGTCTTTGAAGCCTGGATGGATCGATTTCCACACCAATAAATACTCCGTTATTCATTGTTACAGATAGAGGTTGAGCGCCACCCATTCCCCCCAATCCTGAAGATAAAACTAATTTACCTGTAAGATCATCCCCTGAAAAATGTTTTTTTGCAGCAGCGGCAAATGTTTCATATGTCCCCTGAAGGATTCCCTGCGTTCCAATATAAATCCACGAACCTGCTGTCATTTGTCCATACATCATCAGTCCTTTTTTATCTAATTCATTAAAATGATCCCAATTAGCCCATTCAGGAACGAGATTAGAGTTAGCAATTAGGACACGTGGTGATGTAACATGGGTTGGTAATATTCCGACCGGTTTTCCAGATTGGATTAATAAGGTTTCATCTTGATTCAATTGCATCAGCGAATCTAAAATGGCTTCAAAACATTCCCAGTTTCTGGCAGCTTTCCCCTTACCCCCATATACTACTAATTCATCAGGATTCTCAGCAACTTCAGGGTCAAGATTATTTTGAATCATACGATATGCAGCTTCAATCTGCCAGTTTTTACATGATAATTGTATCCCTTTTGGAGCAGTAATATATTTCTTCATTATTTCATATACCTTGGTAAAATAGTGTTTTTATAATTATAAATATGAATCTATATCCTAATTATTATTTTACGAATAGCCTTTTAAGTATGAATCAAATATTAGGGTATTGAATGAAAATATCTTACTCATATTAATCCTTCATAGCGTTAATAGACAATACCGGTTTCATCTGATTTAAATGTTCGGTGATTACATTATAAGAAAATAGGGCTATTCCCTTAAATCCTGCATCATAGGAATATTGTATTTTTTTTAGAGCATTTTCCGGTGTTTGATTATATAAAGCTACCCCCATAACTATTTTGCTAATTTCAATAATTGACATTTGATTTTTAATAGCTGTTATATTTTTTACAAAGTTTTGAAAATTTGAATCATAGTTCATCACCAAAACCCAATCAATTAAACCTCCAGACAACCACATATCCCACTCCTGATAATAAAGTTTATTTGCCATTTCAATATTCGGTTTCACTGCTGCCGATAAGGTAATCTCTCTATTCATATTTTTGACAACAGAATTCAATTTTATTACAAGTTCTGTTATTGAGTTAAGTAAATTTTCCTCCCGTTTTATCAAATAATCATTGTCCAAATCTTTGTTTCCTACGGTCTGAATAAATCCTGAATCAAAGTTATTACTAAAACTATAGTGATTATTAAAATTTTCTATACCAATTGAATTATATCCATAATATTGATTTTTATAACGAACATAATCCAGATGAAGCCCATCCAGATTATAATTATTTAATATTTCTTTAAATACGGCCAATAAATAGGGATTAACACTTGGGTGATTGGGAGCTAAGTAAAATCCATCTTGACCAGAAGCATCTGTAGTTAATCTTTCAGAAGTATACAGATATTTATTAGTTTCCTTCATAACAACATCTAACCAATCTGGATGACGGTTAAAGAGATGATGTTCATAACTAGGATGTTTTTCAGCGGACCACAACATATAGACATTAACCCAAGCATGTACATTCAGTTGTAATTTGTGACCCTCCTGTATTACATATTGGAGAGGGTCAAATTTGTCACCTTTTAGTACCTCACTCCAGGGAACTAAGGATGAACGATATAAAGAGTCACCTCTTCCTCGTACCTGAACAAAAATATGGTTAAAATTATTTTGTACCGCGAACTGAAGCAGTTCGTCTATTGAAGTTTTTGAAGCAAGTGAATATCTGACTACCCAAAGGCAACGATTTTGAAAATAAGGTTTCTCACCAAATATACTAGAAATAAAAATAAAAAAAAGCAGAGCGATAATTATATCAACCCTGATTTTAATTTTAAAAGGATTTGACAATGAAGAATAAAATTCAGGTAAGGTGAGAACTCCTTTTATTTATCTTCTTTTTCAGAGTCTACACCCACCATATCTATTAATTCAATCATAGAAACCTCTGCCCTATCATTATCTCGAAACCCTAATTTCGTAATTCGTGTATAACCTCCTAGTCGATCTGAATATACAGGTGCAATATCATGAAATAAAGTATGTACGATATCTTTGTGTTTTATTTTCTTTAATACTATCCTTCGGGAATGTAAATCCCCTCGTTTTGCACGTGTGATTAAAGGCTCGATAAAACGTCTCAATTCCTTTGCCCGACTGTGGGTTGTTTTTATTTTTTTATGAGTAATGAGTGAAGACGCAAGATTTGCTAGCATCGCCTTTTTATGAGAGCGGGAAGATAAACCTAATTTTTTAATGGTCTTACGATGTCTCATAGATGGAATTATTTCTCCTTTTTCTTTGTAATATGTTCTTCAACATCCATTCCGAAACTGAGTTCTACATTAGATAATTTTTCAATCAATTCAGTAAGTGATTTCCTCCCAAAGTTTTTGAACTTTAGCATCTCATTTTCCTCTCTGGAAACCAATTCGTGAATATATTTTATTCCTGCTGTTTGCAAACAATTATAGCTCCGAACTGATAATTCCATCTCATCAATTGTAGAATTCAATAATTTTTGCATAGCTACCTTCTCCTCACTTATACCTTCAGTAATCTCTAACACCTCAGGTTTACTGATAGCTTCTACAAACGTCAGATGTTTTACAAGAACTGTAGCTGCGTGAGAAATAGCATCTTTAGAAGTAATTGAGCCATCGGTAAAAATTTCAATCGACAGACTTTCCTGATCTTCTTTGGCACCTGGTAAAGGGTTTATGCTAAATGTTACTTTTGTAACTGGATTAAAAATACTATCAATAGATATCATTCCAATAGATGCGTTGGGAATTTCATTTTCTTCACTACTTACATATCCCTTTCCTACACCTAGCAACAATTCCATGTCAATATTACCATCTCCATTAAGTTCAGTGATATAATGGTCAGGATTTAAAATTTCAAATTGGTCACTTTTATCTTGGATATCTTTAGCAGTAAAAATATGTTTCCCTGATAATTTTATATGAACTTTATCAGGTTTATTTTCAAATAATTTAAAGCGAACTCCTTTTAAATTCATGATTATATCCGCAACATCTTCCTTAATACCTTTAATAGTTGAGAACTCATGTAAGACACCATCCATTTTTACATTAGTAATTGCCGCTCCAGGAATACTAGTCAATAAAACCCGTCTTAAGGCATTCCCCAAGGTAACACCAAAACCGCGGTCTAAAGGTTGAAATAAAAATTTTCCATGCGTATCCGAAGACGACTTAGTCTCTACATTAAGTTTAAAATCCAAAGCATTACTCATTTACAATCCTCTATAATTATTATTTTGAATAAAGTTCAACCACTAAACGGTCATTAATTGTCTGATCTATTTGATCTCTTTCCGGAATATCAAGGACAGTACCATTCATTTTTGCTTTGTCTAACTCAAGCCATGGAAGATCAAGGTCACCCTTTATTCTTTTTACTGATTCCAAAATGATATCCATTTTCTTACTTTTTTCCCTTACCTGAATTACGTCTCCTATTTTAACAAGAGATGAAGGTATATTCATTTTTTTTCCGTTAACCAAAAAATGCCCGTGATTGACCATCTGTCTTCCTGATGGCCTTGTAGGAGAAAAACCCAACCTAAAAACAACATTATCAAGTCTTCTTTCCAATAACTGCAAAAGGTTTGTTCCAGTCTCACCTTTCATTTTATCTGCTTTTTTAAAACAATTACTAAATTGTTTTTCTAATAAACCGTACATAAATTTTATTTTTTGTTTTTCTTTAAGTTGTAATCCAAAGTTTGAAAGCCGACTCCTTCGTCCTTGCCCATGTTGTCCAGGTGAATATGGTTTTCGATTTAATAATTTATCATATTTTGGATTTCCAAATATATTAACTCCATATTTCCGAACCAACTTCCCTCTTGCTACTTGATTTTTTGCCATTATATTCTCCGTCTCTGATTAAACACGGCGTCTTTTAGGTGGACGACATCCATTGTGAGGTAAAGGTGTAACATCTCTTATAGATGTTATTTGTAAACCAGCAACTGCCAGTGCTCTTATAGCTGATTCCCTACCTGAACCTGGCCCTTTTACTCTTACATCAACAGATATCATACCAAGGTTGATCGCTTCTTTTCCCACTTTTTCTCCAGCCATTGTTGCAGCATATGCAGTGCTTTTTCGTGAGCCCTTAAACCCAGAAGTACCTGCTTTTTCCCACAAAAGAACATTGCCTAATTTATCAGTTATGGTGACGTGGGTGTTATTGAATGTTGCTTTGATATGAGCGACACCTGCTGGGTCTGTTAAAGATTTCTTTTTCTTTTTTCTTTTAATATTACTGTTTATTGCCATTGAATTATTCCGCTGTTTTTTTACCCATTCCTACTGTCTTTTTCTTCCCTTTACGAGTCCGGGCATTAGTCTTTGTCCTCTGACCATTTACAGGTAATCCTCGTCGATGCCTCAATCCTCTATAGGTACCGATATCCTTCAATCTTTTAACATTCATTGCCACTTCTGAACGAAGTTCACCTTCTACTTTGATTTCCAACTTTGTTATGGCTTTTCTAATATCCATAACCTCTTTTTCCTTTAAATCTTGTACCCGAGTATCAAGTTTGACTCCAGCTTTATCACAAATATCGACAGCCTGCGAATAACCAATTCCGTATACATATCTTAACGAATATGCAACCTTTTTATTTCTTGGAATGTCAACTCCTGCTATACGTGCCATAATTTATCTTATCCTTGACGTTGTTTATGTTTTGGTATTTCACAAATAACCATAACTACACCCTTTCTTTTAATAACTTTGCATTTTGGGCATAATCTCTTAACTGATGGTCTTACTTTCACAATAATCTCCTATTGTTTTACAAAGGCTGAATCGCTTTCTTTTGATATTTTACTCAAAATAACAGCTTCCCCATCAATTATTGCTACAGTATGTTCAAAATGTGCACTTGATTTTCCATCAGCTGTGCGAATTGTCCAACCATCATTATCAGTAATAATTTCTTTTACACCCAAATTAATCATCGGCTCTATTGCAATACACATTCCTTCTTGAAGTTTGTAACCCTGTTTGGGAACACCATAATTGGGAATCTGTGGATCTTCATGTAATTGAGTGCCAATACCATGTCCCACCAATTCTCTAACTACTGAATATCCAAAAGATTCAACATAAGATTGAATTGTATAACCAATATCAGAAACATGATTTCCAACTGTGGCAGATTGGATTCCTTTCAAAAGAGATTCATGAGTTACCTCCATTAGGTTTCTCTTTTCCTCCGATACTTCTCCGATTGCAAAGGTACGGGCATGATCCCCATAATATCCCATTTTTTCTGCACCGCAATCTACACCAACAATTTGTCCTTCTTTCAAAATTCGCTCAGAAGGAATACCATGAACCACCTCATCATCCACTGATACACAAAGTGTGGATGGAAATCCTCTATATCCCTTAAATGCAGGTCTGGCATTTTGGCTCAAAATATATTCCTCAGCTATTCGATCTAATTCAAGTATAGATGTTCCAGGTTTCATTTCTGAAGATAATATTTCAAGAGTATCTGCCACAATTTGACAACTTGCAGAAATTAGTTGAATTTCTCGATTAGTTCTAATTCGAACCATCAGGAACGCCTCCGACCACGAATTCTTCCTTTCGCTAAAAATCCATCATAATGCCTCATCATAAGATGAGATTCGATCTGTTGTAATGTATCTAATGATACACCAACTATAATCAGCAAACTAGTTCCTCCAAAAAAAGAAGCGAGATCATAACCGACATCCATAGCATTCATAAGGATGTACGGAAAAATAGCGATAAAAGCTAAAAATACCGAACCAGGCAAGGTAACTCGTGTAAGAATATTATCAATAAATTCCGCTGTTTTTTTCCCGGGACGCACCCCAGGAATAAAGCCACCCTGCTGTTTCATTGTGGATGATACTTGAACCGGATCAAATGCAATGGCTGTATAAAAATAAGTGAAAAAGATAATCATAATCCCAAAAACACTCCAATAAAAGGGATGGTCAAACGAAAACCAGCGCATCACATTTTGCATAAATTCAGATGAACTGAAAAAAGTCGCCACAGTTGTGGGAATAAACATGATGGATTGAGCAAAAATAATGGGCATCACTCCCGCTGTATTCACTTTCATAGGAATATGAGTAGACTGTCCTCCATAAATTTTTCTACCCACAACTCGTTTTGCATATTGTACCGGTATTTTTCGAGTGCCCTGAGTCAATAAAACTACAAAACCAACAATAACAAACATAATCCCAACCAGTATGACTTCAGATAAAAATCCTCTGACTCCTTGTTGAATATAGGTTACTTCAGCTAACACAACATTTGGAAACATGGAAACAATTCCAACCATAATAATCAAAGAAATACCATTCCCTATTCCTCTTTCGGTTATCCGTTCTCCCATCCACATCATCAAAATAGTTCCCGTAACTAAACTAACTATCGCTGTGAACTTAAATAATAAACCAGGATTTGGAACGACTTGAAGGACTCCACCTTGAACAGAAGCAGTCATGCTTTCCAAAAATATTGCAACACCATAAGCTTGCAAAGTAGCAATTAAAACAGTACCGTAACGCGTAATTTGAGTAATTTTTTTCCTTCCCTCTTCACCTTCTTTTTGCAATCTTTGAAAATAAGGTAATACTGCTCCCATTAATTGAATAATAATGGAGGCAGAGATATAAGGCATAATTCCCAATGCAAAAAGCGTCGCTTTTTGAAAAGCACCTCCTGCGAACAAATCATACAATCCAAAAAGAGTATTCTGAAAATTTTGTATAGCTGCACCCAACGCCTCTCCATCTATTCCAGGTATAGGAATATGTGCGCCTAACCGGACAATAATAAGAATGCCCAAAGTAAATAATATCCTACTACGCAATTCCGGAATACTTATAATATTTTTAATTTTTTCTAACACAGTTCCTCGATTGTTCCACCTGCTTTCTCGATCTTCTCACGGGCAGATTGGCTTAACGCATGTACTTTTAAATTTAAGGGACTTTCAATATCTCCAATTCCAAGAATTTTTACTTGTTTATTTAAAGTTTTTATTTTCCCTTTTGACAGTAAAACTTCCGGGTCAATATTTTTTAATTTTAAATCAGTTAGATCTCTGATATTTACAATTTGAAATTCTTTCTTAAAAATATGATTTGTGAATCCCCGTTTTGGTAATCTCCGTGCCAGCGGCATTTGACCACCTTCAAACCATGGACGACGTTTATTCCCACTTCTTTGTCCTGCACCTTTGTGTCCTCTACCAGCAGTTTTCCCCAAACCTGAGCCGCTCCCTTTTCCTTTTCTCTTAGAAGTTTTTGTGGAACCTACAGGAGGATGTAATTGACCCAGTTTCACTTAATTTCCTCCACATTTAATAAATATTCAATTTTTTTAATCATGCCTCTAATGGATGGATTATCAGCAAGTTCTACAGTCTGATGAATTTTCCGAAGGCCTAAAGCTTCTAAAGTTGCTCTGGCTTTTGGTTTATACCCTATTTTACTTTTAACTTGTGTAATCTTTAACATAGATTTCTTTTTAGGCATAATTTAATTATAAATTTCTTTAATAGTTATTTCTCGTTTGGCTGCGACACTGACTGCATCTTCTAAATTCTGCAATGCATTGATAGTAGCTCGTACAACATTCAATAGATTGTTGGAACCTGTAATCTTAGTGAGAATATTTTCAACTCCCATCTGCTCCATTACTGCTCTAACAGCAGCACCAGCAATAATCCCTGTTCCTGGAGAAGCAGGTTTTAACATTACTCTGCTGGCACAATGTTTTCCGACAATTTTATGAGGAATAGTTCCATTGATAAGTGGTGCCTTAAATATATTTTGTTTTGCATTTTCTTTTGATTTAGTAATCGCAGAGATTACTTCATTTGCCTTTCCCGTACCCATTCCTACATATCCTTTACCATCACCAATAACGACTAGTGCAGAGAATCGTAAACGCTTCCCTCTAGAGGTTACTTTTGAAACCCGGTTAATTTTAACAACTATTTCTTCTTGTAAATCAAGTTCTATTGGATTAATCATAAATATAAAATTAGTTTTTAGTTAAAAAACAAGTCCTCCTTTTCGAGCTCCATCAGCTAAAGATTTTACCCTACCATGAAATGGAAATCCATTTCTATCAAATACCACATTGGTTATTTCACTTTCTTTTGCTCTTTCAGCTAAGGCTTGACCAACAATTTCTGCACATTTAATTTTTGATTCAGCAGAATCAATGTTTTTTTTCAATGATTGATTATTTGAAGATGCTGACACAATTGTATTTCCGTCTCTATCATTTATAATCTGGGCTTCAATGTGTCTATTACTGCGATAAACACAAAGTCTAAACCCATCGACTAATTGTTTTGATGAACCCTTACTTCTATTTCTTCTTCTTTGGAACCGACTTTTCTTTCGTTTTAATTCACTCATTATTCACCAGCACCTACCGTTTTTCCTTGTTTCTGCCGTACATATTCACCCTTATATCGAATTCCTTTACCCTTATATGGTTCAGGCTTTCTAAATGATCGAATTTTGGAAGCAACTTCCCCTACTAACTGTTTATCATATCCGGCTACAGAAATTTCTGTTCTGTTCGCACCAATGTTAATACCCTCTGGTGTCTCAAAAAATATATCATGAGAATATCCAAGCTGCAAGTGTAGTTTATTGCCCTGCATATTAGCCTGATAACCTACTCCTCTGATTTCCAATTCTTTAGTAAAACCATCTGATACCCCTTTAACAGCATTGGCTATCAATTGCCGTATAGTACCATGCATTGACCGATATTTCCTATCATCAGAAGATCTAGAAACTGATATTTGATTATTATTCAACTGGACATCTATCCCCTTGATTATTTTTACTTCTAATTCACCTTTTGGGCCCGATATCTTAGCGGCTGCATTCTTTAATGAGAACGATACAGATTCAGGGACATGAATAGTTTTTTTACCAATTCGTGACATATTTTACCACACACTGCAAAGATATTCGCCACCCACATTCAATTTGCGAGCAGTTTTATCTGATATGATTCCTTTTGATGTAGACAAAATTGCAATTCCTAATCCATCCAAAACCTTTGGGATTTCGTGTACATTAACGTACACTCTACAACCAGGCTTACTTTGTCTTTTAATACCTGAAATGACAGGTTTCCCATGGACATCATATCTTAAAAATATTCTGATGGATTCTTTTTCACCTGAAGATATAAAAATAAAATCTTTAATATAATGTTCTTCTTTAAGCACATAAGAAATACGTTTTTTCATTCTGGATGAAGGAATATCTATCCATCTTTTTTCAGCCATAAATCCATTTCGAATTCTGGTAAGTAAATCTGCAATTGGATCTGTCATTGACATTGTATTATTCCTACCAACTCGCCTTTGTCACTCCAGGAATCTCTCCCCTGAGTGCCATTTCACGAACCACAATCCTTGATAAACCAAATTTTCTAAGATATCCTTTGGGTCTCCCTGTTAAAAAACACCTATTTTTAATCCTGTTAGGATTAGACCGTCTGGGTAATTTATGAAGCGTGTCTTTGGCTTTTTGTTGCTCTTCTAAGCTCGTTTTTGGATCTTTTATTATTGCCTTTAATTCTTTTCTTTTAGAAGAGTATTTTTCAACCATTTTTCTTAAATGCAATTCTCGGACTATTTTTGATTTTTTAGCCATTATGCTGATTCCTTTTCTGCTTGATCTTTAACCGGTCTCTCTCTGAGAGGAAGCCCAAATTCCTTTAAAAGCCAATAGCATTCTTCATCTGTGGACGCTGTGGTATTGATCGCAATATCTAACCCTCGAATAGCTTCAATATCATCATAATCAATTTCTGTAAACACAATTTGCTCTTTTATACCAAAATTATAATTCCCTCTACCATCAAATGATTTAAAAGATAATCCTGTGAAATCTCTGGTTCTTGGCAACGCAATAGAGTTAAGCCTCTCTAAAAATTCGTACATCCTATTTGCTCTCAGGGTTACTTTGGTACCAACAGGAAATCCCCTTCTTATTTTAAAATTAGAGATATCAGTTTTAGCTTTTGTAATAATAGGTTTTTGACCTGTAATGGCTGTCAATTCACTGACTGCACTTTTTAAAGATTTTGCATTTACTTTTGCATCACCAACACCTATATTCAAAATAATTTTGACTACACGCGGACATTCCATAACAGTTGAGTAATTAAATTTTTTTGTCAAATTTCCTATTATAACATCCTGATAATATTTTTTTAATTCAGGGATATATCCATTTTTCTTTTTCCCTTTACTCTTTTTAACAACCGCTTTTTTTGTAGTGGGGGATTTTCCCTTACTTTTCTTCTCCTGCGTTGGAGTTGTTTTTTTATTCTTTTCTTTAACCATATTAGTTTTCAGCTTTAAGCGGTAATCTCTTCACCTGATTTTTTTGAAATTCTGACTTTAGTTCTGTCATCTAATAATTTATATCCAATCTTAGTGGGCTCTCCATTATGAAGGACAACGACATTGGATTCGTGCAAAGATGCTTCCTTCTCAATAAATCCACCTCCTGGGTTTTCCTGTGTAGGCCTTGAAGACCGTTTAATTAAATTAATTCCTTCTATGATCACCCGGTTATTCCTTGGGAAAACCTTTAGAATTTTCCCTTCCATCCCTTTATGATTACCATTAGTAACTTGCACAGTCATTCCCTTTTTTAATCTCATTAGAGAACCTCCGGTGCCATAGATACAATTTTCATAAATCCCGCTTCCCTTAATTCCCTAGCAATTGGACCAAAAATCCGTGTGCCCCTTGGCTCACCCGCTTCCGTCAATAACACTGCTGCATTATCATCAAAGCGGATATAACTTCCATCCTTTCGACGTATTTCCTTTCTTGTTCGTACAATGACCGCTCTAACAACTTGCCCTTTTTTAACTAATCCATTGGGGAGCGCTTTCTTAACTGTGACCACAATTAAATCTCCAATGGATGCATAACGACGTTTACTCCCACCAAGAACCTTGAAACAAAGAACTTCTTTTGCTCCGGTGTTATCCGCAACTCTTAATCTGGTTTCTTGCTGAATCACTAAACTTTTCCCATATCCAATGATTCTCTGATAATTTCACTCACCTGCCATCGCTTCCGTTTACTTATTGGCTTTGTCGAAACAATCTTTACAAGATCACCCTGTTTAGGGATAACTGAAGTCGTATGTACTAGATATTTTTTATAACGCTTAATAAATTTGTTGTACATAGGATGTTTTACTTTTCGGGTAACTTTTACAACTACCGTTTTTTCCATTTTTGTGCTGGTAACCTCACCTGTAAGTGATTGTCTTTTTCTGTATTCTGTCATAAAATATTAATCAGTCAATTTTTTTCTAATACCCAGCTCTAATTCTCTCAAAACTGTTTTAACTTGAGCAAGTTCTCTTTTCAATACTCTTATTTGCAAGGGATTTTCAATTTGCTGCAATGCCTTTTGAAATCGCAGGTTTTGCAATGCATCCATATTATCATTCAACTTAGTCTCCAACTCCATTTTAGACATTTCGTTTAATTGAGAACTCTTCATTTTCAAAATTCTCTCCTTCCAACAAATTTTGTCTTTATTGATAATTTGTGACCGGCATTTTTACATGCTAATTCAGCCACTTCCTTAGAAACCCCCTCTACTTCAAATAAAATACGTCCAGGTCTCACAACTGCTGTCCAATATTCAGGTGCACCTTTACCTTTTCCCATTCGAGTTTCAGCAGGCTTTTGAGTTATAGGTTTATCAGGAAATATTCTTATCCACATTTTACCAACTTTTCTGACTTCTTTAGAAATAGTAATACGTGCAGATTCTATCTGTCGTGCAGATACCCAACCACCCTCAATAGCTTTCAATCCATAACTACCAAATGCTACATAATCACCTTTTTTGGCCATTCCTCTTCGATGTCCTCTGTGATGACGTCTGAACTTTGTTTTTTTTGGTTCTAACATGTTATAAACATTCTATTTATTATAGACAAATCCATACTTTGATACCTATCACACCATAAGTTGTATGAGCTTCTGTTAAAGCATAATCTATATCAGCTCTAAGCGTATGTAATGGGACGCTTCCATTCATAAATTTTTCACTTCTGGCTATTTCTGCTCCACCCAGTCTTCCAGCAACATTGATACGAATACCTTTTGCACCCATTCTCATAGTGGATTGAATAACCTTATTTACAACTCGACGATAAGATATTTTCTTTTTGAGTTGATGAGCAATATTAGAACCTACAAGAGATGCATCCAGTTCAGGCCTTTTTATTTCCGAAATATTAACTTGTATATCTTTAGGTGTCAGCTGACTCAATTCTTTTTTTAAATGATTCACCTCTTCACCACCTCTGCCAATTACAATACCTGGGCGTGCGGTGAAAATCGTTACCGTCACTACCTTAGAAGTACGACTGATTTCAACTTTTGCAATTCCTGCATTATTTAGCCGAGTTAAAATATATTTACGAATTTGAATATCTTCTGCCAAATTTTGACTAAAAGATCCTTTTTCAAACCAGTTTGAACGCCAATCTTTTCTTAAAGATAATCGAAAACCAATCGGATTTGTTTTTTGACCCACTAATTTCTCCTATTCTTTTCCATCAGTTACTACAATTGTTAAGTGACTGGTTGGTTTACGAATTCTTGATGCACGTCCCTGAGCCCTTGCTCTAAATCTTTTCTGAACAGGCCCTCCATTTACAAACGCTTCTTTAATACTAATCTCATCAGTGGATATATTTTGATCCTCTTCAGCTTGCATCAGATTTGATAATGCAGATCGAAGTGTTTTTTCTATAACATATGCAGCTTTTTCCTTTGAAAAGTGTAGAATATTTAAAGCAGGTTCAACATTTTTTCCTTTCACTAATTCCAAGGTCTTCCTTACTTTTTTGGAAGATTGTTTTATATATTTTGTAATTGCGTATGCGTCCATTATTTCTTTCTATCTCCGGAATGTAATCTAAATGTACGTGTTGGAGCAAATTCTCCTAATTTATGACCAACCATATTCTCATAAATAAACACAGGAATAAATTTATTTCCGTTATGTACTGCGAGTGTATGCCCTACAAAATCCGGGGATATCATTGATTGCCTAGACCATGTTTTGATCACTTTCTTTTTTCCTCCTTCATTCATAACTTTTATTTTATTCAAAAGTTTTGGCTCAATAAAAGGTCCTTTTTTTAAAGATCGTGACAAATTATTTTCTCCGCTTTACAATCATTGCATTTGATTTTTTATTTCGTTTTCGTGTTTTATAACCCTTAGTTGGCTTACCCCATGGAGTACAGGGATGTCTTCCTCCAGAAGATTTTCCCTCTCCACCGCCCATAGGATGATCTACAGGATTCATAGCAACTCCACGTGTGGTAGGCCTGCGACCTAACCATCTGGATCTACCTGCTTTTCCTGAAGACACCTGCTCATGAGTTCTGTTGCCAACCTGACCTACAGTAGCATAACACTTTTTTGATACCAACCTAATTTCACTTGAGGGTAATTTAAGTGATGCAAATTCTCCCTCATGTGACATAATTTGAGCAACAGAACCAGCACTGCGAACCATTTGTCCACCCCTACCTGGGATTAATTCAACATTGTGAACCATCATTCCTGCTGGTATTGATTGCAATGGGAGTGAATTTCCCAACTTTAGTGGCACATTTTCTCCGGCTAATATCTGATCACCTACGCGGAGCCCAAATGGCGATAGAATGTATCGCTTTTCTCCATCAGCATAAACGATAAGTGAAATATACGCTGAACGATTAGGATCATATTCAATTGTCTCCACTCTTCCCGGAATATCAAACTTATCTCTTTTAAAATCAATAATACGAAATCTCCGACGATGTCCACCACCTCTATGCCTGCAGGTAATTCTTCCATGATTATTTCTACCACCAGTTTTCCTTAAAGCGGTTGTTAAACCTTTTTCTGGTTTTGATTCGGTTATATCTGCAAAATCAGGCCTTGAAGCAAATCGGTTACCCGGAGTTACAGATTTCAAAGTACGGATTCCCATAGTTATCCGCTCACCTCGCCACCCATAAAGTCAATAGAAAACCCATCTTTCAATGTGACGATGGCACGCTTCCATGAAGATTTTCTGCCTGATGTCCTAATAACTCTACCGCCACTACGCACTGTCATTTGTCGAATTTTACCTCTACGATTCATAGTAGCAACTTTTTCTACTTCAACATCAAATTTCTTCTGCACAGCTTTCTTGATTTCAATTTTATTAGCAGATTGGCTAACCTGAAATGCATATTTTCTTTGAGATTCCTGAAGAATGCTCATTTTTTCAGTATATAAAGGTTTAATAATAATATTCTGGTATTCCATATTAATTAGATAATTTTTCGTTCAGCGATAATAGCCCAAGTTTATCAAAAAGAAGGATATCGTGGTTAATTAAATCATACGTACTGGCTGAATCTGCTTTATTGATATCTACATTGTAGAGATTACGAACGGATAAACTTATATTTTTTTCTATTTTTTCAGGAAGCACTAATATTTTCTGCTTCTGAATATCCAAGGATTTCAAAAATTCATAGAATATAGCTGTTTTTGGCTCACGTTGAATAAACTCGTTAACTATAAATATCTCCCCTTTACTTGCTTTATAGCTTAAAATACTTTTTCTTGCAAGTTGCTTCATCTTCTTTGGCATTCTTTTTTTATAGGAATGAGGTTCAGGACCAAAAACTGTTCCACCACCTTTCCATAATGGAGATCGAATCGTCCCTGCACGTGCTACACCTCTTCCTTTTTGCCTCCAGGGTTTTCTTCCTCCACCCTTCACCATTCCTCTTGATTTTGCTGAATGTGTGCCCTGCCTTTGGTTATGCAATTCCTGCATCACTGCCTGATATACTACAGCTTCATTCGGTTCTATTTTAAATACCTCATTATTCACTTTTATGGCTGTTCCCTTCGTTCCGTCCGGTTTGATAGTATTCAAATTCATTATTTAGTAACCGCAATTCTATTATTATTTGCACCAGGAATAGCACCTTTTAAATAAAGCAAATTATTTTCCTTGTCAACCTTAACTACTTCAAGATTTTTTACTGAAGATTTTTTCCCTCCATAACGCCCTGCCATTTTCATTCCTTTAAAAACCCTAGAAGGATTTGATGCCTGTCCAATGGATCCTGGATGACGAAGATATTCAGTTTGACCATGAGTTTCCGGTTGCCTCTGAAAGTTATGACGTTTTATCACACCCGCAAATCCCCGCCCCTTAGACGTACCAGAAACATTCACTAAATCGCCCACATTGAACATGGTAACAGTGAATTCCTGACCTGATTTATAATTATAGTCTTCCACTTTCTCAAATTCTTGAAGCCACAATTGTGGAGAAACTCCTGCTTTCTCAAAATGTCCATTCATCGGTTTTGTAGTACGATTCTTCTTTCGACTGGAAAAACCCAATTGAACTGCATCATATCCATCCCTTTCAGTATATTTTACTTGAGTAACCTTACAAGGGCCAACCTCTATAATAGAAACAGGAATTAAATGTCCTATTCCATTAAAGACCTGAGTCATTCCAATTTTTTTTCCAATCAATCCACGCATAATTATACTTTTATTTCAATATCAACACCAGCGGGTAAATCTATTTTCATTAAAGATTCAACTGTCTTAGGTGTACTGTTCAATATATCAACTAATCGTTTGTGAATTTTTGTCTGAAATTGTTCACGAGATTTTTTATCCACATGAGGTGAGCGCAATACGGTATATATGGTCCTCCTAGTTGGTAGGGGTATCGGACCTGAAATCACTGCTCCGGTAGACTTAGCTGTTTTCACAATCTTTTCTGTTGATTTATCCAATAGAATATGATCATAAGCTTTCAAATTAATTCGTATAGTTTGGTTTGCCATTAAGATTTATTCACTTATACTGGTTACAACGCCTGCACCTACCGTATGACCCCCTTCACGAATTGCAAAACGCAACTCCTTATCCATCGCTATCGGTGTGATCAACTCTACATCCATCTCTACATTATCTCCAGGCATCACCATTTCCGTACCTGATGGCAATGTGCATACACCCGTTACGTCTGTTGTCCTGAAATAAAACTGAGGACGATATCCATTGAAAAACGGTGTGTGACGACCACCCTCTTCCTTCTTCAAGACATAGACGTTTGCCTTAAAGTTTGTATGGGGTGTAATACTACCAGGTTTCGCTAACACCTGACCACGTTTCAAATCCTCCTTATCTACTCCTCGTAACAATAAGCCCGCATTGTCACCCGCTCTACCTTCATCCAATAGCTTTCGAAACATCTCCACACCTGTACATACCGTCTTTTTATCCAGACCCAATCCCAGTATTTCTATCTCATCACCAACCTTAACTATACCACTCTCAACACGACCTGTTCCAACTGTTCCCCTACCTGTAATACTGAATACATCCTCAACCGGCATCAAAAATGGCTTATCGATATCCCGAACAGGTTCAGGTATAAAACTGTCACAAGCATCCAATAACTCCTTTATACATCCTGCAGCTGTTTCATCTGAAGGACTGTTCAAAGCATTCAATGCACTTCCTTTAATAATAGGTGTGTCATCACCAGGAAAGTCATACTCATTCAACAAATCACGTAACTCCATCTCTACTAAATCTATCAACTCAGGATCATCTACTTGATCCGTCTTGTTCATAAATACTACCAAACTGGGAACATTCACCTGACGGGCCAACAATACATGCTCACGGGTCTGGGGCATAGGACCGTCAGCTGCACTCACCACTAAAATACCACCATCCATCTGGGCAGCTCCTGTAATCATGTTTTTAATATAATCCGCGTGACC
>CAYSQB010000025.1:0-19409 GCA_964433085.1 uncultured bacterium | reverse complement strand
CTGAATGGAGACTGGACCTTGAGCGTTCAAGTGCCTCCTGTGAAGTGTCTATCAGGTTGACTGTAGACCCATATTTTGCTGCGACCTGGGCGATACCTGTTCCCATGGTGCCAGCACCAATAACAGATAATTTTTGTTTCATTTTCCTGTAAATCGGGGTGACCTTTTATCTAAAAATGCTTGTATACCCTCTTGATGATCTTCTGTACCTGCAGATAGAGCCTGAGTTTTTGCTTCTAGGCTGAGCTGGTCTTCTAAAGAGTTATTAAAGGATTGAGAGAGTAATTTTTTTGTATATCCCAAACCCTTTGTTGGCATGGCAGCAATAGTTTGGGCTAGCTTAAGTGCACTGTCTTCAAATTCAGTATCTTCATAAACAGAATAAATCATTCCCATTGATTCGGCTTGTTCAGCACTGATTGTTTCGCCTGTCATCATAATTGCTGTGGCTTTCGGCAAGCCAATTAAGCGAGGCAAAAAGTAAGTACCACCACTGTCTGGTATAAGCCCAATTTTACTGAAAGCCTGTATAAAATTTGCCGATTTTGCCGCTAATACAATATCACAGGACAGGGCAATATTTGCACCTGCTCCAGCTGCCACTCCGTTCACCGCTGCAATTACCGGTTTTTCAATTCCCCTGATTTTCCGTATGATGGGATTAAAGTGTTGGCGTACAATTTCTTCAATTTCAAGGCTCTCAGGATTAATGGCTTCTTTTAAATCTTGACCAGCGCAAAAAGCCTTCCCCGCTCCTGTAATCAATATACTTCGGATTGTTTCATCCTGACCGCACTCATCTAATATATTTTGTAACTCAAGTGCCATTTCCCGCACAAACGAGTTGTATTTTTCTGGGCGATTAAGGGTAATTTTTGCAACGGCTTCTATTTTTTCAAACTGAATCATCCGCTTTAGAACTGTTTAAAATGATGAAAAGGCTCAGCGCATGAAAGACACTTGTACAGGGCCTTACAAGCAGTTGAACCAAAATTACTGATGACCTCTACTTCCATAGAATCACATTGCGGACAAATAACATTTTTTGAAGGAGGTGCTATACCTGCATCCTTCAGTTTGGCTTTTACTTCGTCACTCATCCAATCCGTCGTCCAAGGAGGTGCTAAAGATGTTTTAACTTGGTAATTTATAACACCCTGTGATTCCATATTATTAATAATTTCTTCTTTTATAAATGACATGGCTGGACAACCAATATAGGTTGGAGTAATGGTTATATTAAACATGTCATCATCACATTGAACATCCCTGATGATACCTAAATCTACAATTGAAACTTCAGGGATTTCAGGATCAGGAATCATTTTCAGTATTCCCCAAATTGTATCAGTTGAAATATCTTTTACCATTTAGCATCCGGATATGCCCGTTGGAGATACTGCATATCTGAAAGCATATGACCCAAGTGTTCAGTGTGAATTCCTTGCCTTCCTCCAGTTATCATATTTCCATCTTCAGGTCTATTGAGAGTGGCTTCTGCTAATATATTATTTACAGTGTTATTCCATGCAGGCTTTAGCTCTCTACAGTCCACACCAATATTCTGATCTGCAATTTGAATATCATTTTTGTTCATTTCAAACAATTCTTCCGTAAACATCCATAAATTGTTGATTGCAGATTGGACCTTTGTATGGCTTTCTGGTGTACCAAATCCGAGCCGAATAATCCACTTAGAAGAATGACGGAAATGATAGGTAGTTTCCTTTATTGATTTCTGGGCAATAGCTGAAAGCTGACTGTTATTGCTTTCAATTAACTTCTCTAAGAATAATTTGTTAAAGACATCCAGAAAAAATTGACGCACCATGGTGTCGGCAAAATTTCCATTGGGTTGTTCACATAAAAGATGGTTGGTGAACTCCCTCTCATTGCGTTTAAAGGCCAGATCATCCGCTGTGGTATCACACCCATTTAAAGAAGTCGCATATTCCAGATAAAGATTAGCCCTGCCGAACATGTCAAGGGATATATTACTGAGAGCAATATCTTCTTCCAGGAAAGGAGCCTTATATGCCCACTCAGACAACCGTTGCCCTAAAATGAGGGCGTCATCTCCCAGCGCTAACACGTATTTAAAAAGATCATCTTTAGCCATCACAACCCTTTAGCCTTTTTGGACACCTTAAAAAAGGTGGGGTATCGGTATACTTTATCATCTGCAGGATCAAAAAAGGGTTCTCTGTCTTCTGAATTTGAAGAAACAATATGTTCAGCTTTTACCACCCATATACAGGTACCTTCCTGCCTCCTGGTGTATAGATCTCTTGCATTCTGAAGAGCCATTTCCTTATCAGATGCATGTAAAGAGCCAGCGTGTTGAAACTGGACTCCTGTTTTGGGCTGTATAAAGACTTCCCATAAAGGCATTTTGTTTTTACTCATTTTTATTTCCGTTCTTATTTTTATTTGCATAAGCTAATGCTGCTTCTCTTACCCATTTACCTTCTTTGTGTGAGTTGATGTGATTACTCATCCGCTCCTTATTGCAAAATCCATTCCCTTTAATCACTTCCCAAAATTCATCCCAGTTAATATCTCCAAAATCATAATGCTTGTTTTTGGGATTCCATTTCAGGTTATCATCTGGAATTTTCAATCCAATTAAGTCTGCTTGTTTTACCGTTCGGTCTACAAAAATCTGTCTTAGTTCATCATTGGTATTTCGCTTAATCTTCCACTTCATAGCAATGGAGGAGTGCGCTGAATCAGAGTCATGGGGACCAAACATCATGAGAGATGGCCACCACCAGCGGTTGAGAGCATCCTGAGCCATTTCTTGTTGTTCAGGAGTCCCATTTGCCATTTTAGACATGATTTCATACCCTTGGCGTTGATGAAAACTCTCTTCTTTACAAATGCGAATCATGGCCCTGGAGTAAGGCCCATAGGAAGTTTTTCGTAAGGACTGCTGATTTACAATTGCTGCTCCATCCACTAGCCAGCCAATGGCACCTATGTCAGCCCAAGTAAGAGTAGGGTAATTAAAAATGTTGGAATATTTAGCTTTTCCAACCTGGAGCTGCTCAATCAGTTTACTCCGGGTTACACCTAAAGTCTCTGTGGCACTGTAAAGATATAAACCATGGCCAGCTTCATCTTGAACCTTAGCGATGAGCACCATTTTGGCCCGGAGAGTAGGTGCACGGGTAATCCAATTTCCTTCGGGCTGCATACCGATAATTTCCGAATGGGCATGCTGTGAAATCTGGCGAATAAGATGACTTCGGTATTTTTCCGGCATCCAGTCTTTTGGCTCAATTTTTATTTCAGCTTCTATTTTTTCTTGAAATATTGTTCTGTAATTATTACACATGGATTAATTCATATGATGTTGAGGGGGGGGTATAATCCATTTTTCTGACATTAATTGATTTTTGAAAAGCCTTTAAATTTACAAAGTATTAGACAAATCTATAAAGGTGGAATGATTACTTATTAATCACCAATAATTTGATCTCTTCTTCGGTTTGTATGTCCATCAGCTCTATTAAATGATTAACTGTTTAATTCTGAGCTAATAAAATATTCAAAATCCCAAGATTAAAAATAATTTTTTGGAAATGATATTCCACTTTATAATAATGGTAAAGCTGAAAGTTTAGATTTGATTTCTTTTTCTATCTCTTCAGCTGTTACAGGTGTATCCACAGTTTCATTATCAAGAATCCAATCAAGAATTTCTTGCTGGATTGCACCCCGTACCTGAACAGTAGAGTAGGGAATTTGGTGAAATGATACCATTGAATATCTGGAAATAAATTGATCTGGGTATTTTAATTCTAATTGTCTTTCCAAGTCTCTTTCATTCAAAAATCTGTCTTTGTTGACTGAATCTCTCATTTCAATATAATTTTCTAAAGCCATATCGGCGATGGCATCCCCATCTATTTTTCTTTTTTTTGAGAATGATTCAAATAAGTCCTTCCAATTCACACTACTATCTAGCATTTGGTTTAAAACAGTGCAATCTTCAAAGGATGCATTCATACCCTGCCCAAAAAAAGGGACCACTGCGTGAGCCGCATCACCAATGAGAACTGATTCATTCACATTCCATTGAGAACATCTAACTGTTCCAAGTTTTCCTGTTGGATTGGAAAAATAATCAGTTTTCAAACTAGGCATGATATCAAGAACATCCGGAAAATTTTTCTCAAAAAGACTATTAAGATCATCCAGAGATCTAACGGTGGAAAAGCTTATATCTCCAATATTTGGTAAAAAAAGTGTCACAGTAAATGACCTATCCATATTTGGCAGAGCTATAAGCATAAACTTGCCCCTGGGCCAAATGTGTAGAGCGTTTGGTTCCAATTGAAATTCGCCAGATTTATCGGGAGGAATAGATAGCTCCTTGTATGAATGTCCAAGAGGATCAAACGATCCTGATAGATATCCACTTTTTATCATGGATTCTCTCACTGCAGAACCAGATCCGTCTGCAGCAATTACTGGAGTTCCTTGTAGAGTTTTCTGATCTCCATTAACCTCATTATTAAAAAAAACAGTTCCTGACTCCAAATCCATTCCACTACAGCTATGTTGGAATAAAAAACGTATCTGACCGGTCTTTTCCGCTTCCGTCAATAAGAGGATATTTAGATCAGAACGGGAAACAGAGTTAATATACTGGTCAGGTCTTCCATAGGGAAGAAACCGAGTGCTCTCATCTATATTATGAATTTTTCTCCCATACATCGGAATTATTTGGGAAGATATTTTGTGAAAAACTCCTATCTCTTCCAAGGCCGTGATTCCCCGTTTTGAAATCGCTAGATTGATGGACCTTCCAGCAGAGATATTTTCTTTGCGCATATCCGGTCTGCGCTCATATATATCAACCCTAATTCCTTTTTTGGCAAGATACATTGCCATAACCGGACCGGATAATCCTCCCCCAACAACGGTTATTTTTTCATTCCCCCTCGATTTCACATCGCTTCTTTTAATAATTTAGAAAATTTCCATACTTCATAAAATGTATTGTAAAATGGGACAGGAGCAATGCGAATAACATTCGGTTCTCGCCAATCTGCGACCACTCCTTTTTGAGTTAACTCCTGAAAAACTTCTCTACCTCTTCTCTTTAAAATAATTGATAGCTGACATCCTTTTTCCTGAGATGAAAGCGGAGTAATATTTTCCAATGGAAGATCATTCAGTAGAAAAGATAAATAGTCGGTAAGCAATTTACTTTTTCCTCGCAGTGATTTTATTCCTGTGGCGTGGAATAACTCCATAGACGCTCGCAGGGACGCCAGAGGAAAAATGGGTGGATTAGAACATTGCCAACCTTCCGCTCCGCTAAGAGAATCAAATGAATTTCCCATGTTAAAACGAGTTTTTTTATTATGCCCCCACCATCCATTAAATCGTGGTAGTTTGTTATTACCATGGTGGTTCTCATGAATAAATACACCTGAAAGACTACCAGGACCACCGTTTAAATATTTATAACTGCACCATGCTGCAAAATCAACATTCCAATCATGTAGTTCAAGAATAACATTTCCAGCCCCATGTGCCAGGTCAAACCCAACAATACACCCTGCATTATGTCCCGCTTCAGTCACGGTTTTCATATCAAAAACTTGGCCCGTGAAATAATTTACTCCTCCCATAAATATCATTGCCAGATTATCTTTATTCCTGTTGATATAATCTAAAATTTCATCCGTCGTTATACAGTGCTCTCCAGAGAATGAGTTCATAGTAACGATTGCTTCATCTGGACTGAATCCATGGAACCTAACTTGTGATTCAAGAGCAAATCGATCGGAAGGAAAAGCATGATCTTCAATAAGAATTTTATAACGTTTGTTAGTTGGCCGGTAAAAAGAAACCATAAGTAAATGAATATTTACTGTCAGTGAGTTCATAACAACCACTTCAGAGGACAAGCCCCCTACAAGCTCAGAGGTGTAATCAGTCAGTAATTCATGATATGGTAACCAAGGGGTGTCTCCCTTAGTGTGACCTTTTACTCCCATCAATTTCCAGTTATCTATTTCTTGTTGTATATAATTTTCTGCATTTTTTGGTTGGAGCCCCAGTGAATTACCGCAAAAATAAATAGACTGATCTCTTTGATGTGCGAGGGGAATATGAAATTTATTCCGGAACTTTTTTAACGAATCCTGCTCATCCATCTTGTGAGCAAAGGATTCCTTGTAAGAAAATTTCATGTAAGAATTGGATAGAGAACTGGACGCGAAAGAGATGCATCCAGTGATAGATTTGCTACCTGAAGATTAATAAAATAATTCCCATCTTTAATTTCATTTGGAACAAAAATTAATTCAGTAATTGTTGAAGTTGAAGGTTGTTTTTGTGAAAGTGAGTGTGTATTCATTGGAATATCCCAAAATAAATGATGTCCTACTAAGCTTCCACCATCAATTGCTCTATCAAGGGAAGGTAGATCTATGCAGAGATGGTTAATATTTAATTTTTTGATGACCTCAATTGCGGATAAGCAAAAATATGGAGGAATGTTTTTTCTATTATACTTCATTGTAAGTTTTTCATTAGAGTTCGGAAGAGTACGAACAACCAATACCTCAACAGGAAAATCTAAATCCCCTATTTTATTCTCGATCATCTCACCAGTAATAACTTTATCAGTTGAACAATGATATTTGGATAGTTTTTCTCTTTTTCCCAAATCACTCTCAGGAGCAATTGAAATGACATAAGCTGATTTAAGTCCATTTAAAGCAAAATTATTTATTAAAATGGACTCATCTACTATATGGCCTACACACTCAGTATGTGTGGTGTGACAGTGTGGAATGATAGATACAATATCAAAATTACATCCGCCACCAAGAAGAGTGCTCCCCTTTATATTTTCGGTTTCATATGGTCTGGATTGTGAACCTTGGACATTAAAATAGTTTAATTGATCTCCCTCAAAATCAACCGGAATGGATATATCAATTGGAGAACATAAATCTACCTGAAATCGGTGTTTACCCACATGGATAAAACTATCCATTTATTCTCCGGTTATAAAATCGGATTGTTTCATGCCCAGCCAGTTTAATGCGTTTTCTCCAATCAATTTTGAATGAAGTGATTCTGAAAAATTCATGTTTTCTATTAATTCTCCAGGGTTTTTTTCTCCAAGTGGGAACGGATAATCTGTTCCAAGTGTAACTTTATCCTCACCAAATATTTTGATAATGTTTTCAAGCGAATACCCATCATGAACCAGTGAATCAACCCAAAATTCTCCTAAATATGACGCAGGATTATTTGATGAATCCACTGCACATAAATCTGGTCTCACTTTAAATCCGTGTTCAATGCGACCTAATGTACCAGGAAATGCTCCTCCTCCATGAGCAAAAGCAATTTTCAGATTGGGGAATTTTTCAAGAACTCCGCCCATCAAAATAGAGCAAATCGCTCTGGATGTTTCCGCAGGCATTCCCACAAGCCAAGGAAGCCAATATTTTTGCATATCCGTTTCGCCCATCATATCCCAAGGATGGATAAATATAGAAGCATTCAGAGACTCAGCAACACTGAAAAAATCTGAGAATTCAGGTTCGTTCAAATTTTTTCCGTTTATATTTGTTCCAATCTGAACTCCTCTAAAATGCAATTGGTTAATACATCTTTCAAGCTCCATCACTGCCAATTTTGACTCCTGCATGGGGATTGTCCCCAGTCCAATGAAACGATGTGGAAATTGTGCTATGGTCTGAGCCAAATCATCATTGAGAAATTTTGATAAATCATATGTGTCCTCTGCTTTTGCCCAATAACTGAACATTATAGGGACAGTTGAGAGTACCTGAACATCTACGGACTGTTGATTGCATTCTTTTAACCGAGCCATCGGATCCCAGGTATTAGGTTTTACTTCTCTAAAATCAAACCCATCTCTAACCATCATAGCGCATCCATTTTTTCTGTGATGAAGCTGAATCCATCCTCCATATCCATATTTTTGTTCGAGATCTTCCCATGCCCGAGGTAAAATGTGAGTATGGATATCAATTTTTATCATGATTGTTTTTCCGGAGGTTGTTGAATCTCTCCACAATTACTACAGGTACGATTTGATTCTTCACTCCAATAATTTTCAAACAGTGGGGGAAGTTGTGTTACAATATCAGTTAATTGAATAAATTTTTCATACAATAAAGTCTCACAGGAATCACAATACCATCTGAATCCATCTAACTCTCCGGTCTTTCTCTGACGTTCAATAACTAAACCAACAGTATCAGTAAATCTTTGAGGAGAATGGGGGATATTTGGAGGTAAAAGGAAAATATCACCCTCTCTGATTGGGATGTCTTTAAATTTCCCTGACTCAATAATTTTTAATATCATATCCCCTTCTAATTGATAAAAAAATTCTTCTGCCATATCAACATGGTAGTCCTTGCGTGTGTTAGGACCACCTACAACCATGATTATAAATTCAGTATCCTTGTATACGACCTGATTTCCAACAGGAGGTTTTAACAGATGACGGTTATTATCAATCCAATCATTAAAATTTATTGGCAATTTCATAATTTCAACCCTTATCCTTAATTCTAATTCATTTAAGTTCAGCTATACATTTCAACTCGATGGCAATGGGTGTGGGCAAAGAGGTAATTTCCACGGTTGTGCGACACGGTTGATTTCCTTTGAAATACTCAGCATATATTCTATTATATATATCAAAGTCCTCTTTCAGATTGGTGAGAAAAACGGTAACATCCACTAAATTACTCCATGAACTTCCCGATTCTTCCAGAATAATTCGTACATTTTTAAATACAGAATAACATTGTTCGGATATATCATATTTGATAATCTTACCATTTTCATCTAATTCAACCCCTGGGATTTTATCCGTACCAGGCTTCCGTGGACCTACACCTGAAAGAAAAAGCAGATTCCCCACTTTACGGGCGTGTGGGTATGCTCCAACAGGTTCCGGTGCATTTTGGCTAATAAATTTTTCTGCACTCATATTTTCACACACACATTTTTAGGCTCAGTAAAAAATTGCAAAGATTTAAATCCGCCTTCCCTACCTACACCAGAATTTTTCATACCACCAAAAGGGATGCGTAGATCTCGTAGCATCCACGTATTTACCCAGACAATTCCGGAGTCAATAGCAGATGCAACTCGATGGGCACGACTTACATCTTTAGTGAAAATACTTGCAGATAAACCATACTTGGTAGAGTTGGCCATATCAATAACTTCTTTTTCAGTTGAAAACGGTATCATAGAAACTACCGGTCCAAAAATCTCTTCCTGATTGGTTTGGCAAGTGTAGTTGAGACCGTCTATGACGGTTGGCTCAATATAGAAGCCTTCTGAAAGTTCCCCCTCTAAAATAATGCGCTTTCCACCTGTGAGGATTGTGCCTCCCTCCAGTTTTGCTAACTCTATACAAGATAAGACTTTCTCCATATGAGTTTTAGATACAATCGCACCTAAATTATTATCATCTTCCTTGGGACTTCCCACTTTCAACTCTTTGGTCTTTCTGGTAAAATTACCACGGAATTTTTCATAAATAGATTCCTGGACAAAAAGGCGTGAACCACACAGACAAATTTGTCCCTGATTCGAGAATGCCGCCTTTACAGCCATATCCACTGATTTATCAAAGTCGGCATCTTCAAAAACAATATTGGGATTTTTACCCCCCATTTCAAGAGATAGTTTTTTAAACATGGGTGCCGCCGCTGATGCAATTTTTTCGCCCGTTGCCGTACCCCCTGTAAAAGAAATAATTGGTACATCCGGATGGCGACTCAGTGCATCCCCCACTTTATGACCATAACCATGAACAATATTTAATACTCCTTTTGGAAAATTAGCTTTTTGACAAATCTTACTGAGTAAAAATGCTGTCATGGGGGTGATTTCTGAGGGCTTTGCTACTACCGTATTTCCGGCAGCCAGAGCAGGAGCAATTTTCCATGTGAGTAAATAAAGAGGCAAGTTCCAAGGAGATATACAACCCACCACACCCACGGGTTGTCGTAGAGTATAATTCAGAGCTTTGCCGTCCATTTCATGAATTTCTGAATCAAAATGGAGTGCTGCTGTAGCAAAAAATCTAAAATTTTCCGAGGAACGGGGAATATCGACAGCGCGAGCTAACCATTCCGGCTTACCATTATCTTTACTTTCAGCTTCCACCAATTTATCAAAATGCTCTTCAATCTCATCCGCCAATCGCATGATATAATTATATCGTTCATTCTTAGAAAGTTTACTCCAAGATATAAAGGCTTTCTTGGCTGATGAAACCGCTAAATCAATATCAGAAGAATCACCATCAGGAATTTTAGAATAAACTTGCCCGGTCACTGGAGTAGTATTATCGAAATAATCACCCGAATTTGGCGCAACTAATTCTCCGTTGATGAAATTCAAAATCTGTTTCATTTAGAAATTTTATTGAATTCCATTTTTAAATTAATGTTTTTTGCACTTGTCGTCAAGGCTCCCACAGATATCGCTTCTATTCCAGTTGCAGCATATTCTTTCAATGTCTCCAAAGTAATTCCACCGGAAGCTTCTAAAAAAACATTATTCATCGAATTGTTTTTTACAAGATCAATAGCCTGTACAATCTCATCTGGGGTCATGTTATCTAAAAGAAATCCGTTTATTTCATATTCCAGGCCTTCCCTTAGTTGATCCAATCTATCTACTTCCAATTCAATCGGTACAGAACCGTTCAACTGACTTATATTTTTCAAGGCTGGCTTTACCCCTCCCGAAGCCAAAAGGTGATTATCTTTAATTAATACTGCAGACTTTAAATCCAAACGATGATTGAATCCACCTCCAACGGCTACTGCATATTTTTCAAACATCCTCAGTCCCGGTGTCATTTTTCTGGTATCCAGTATTTTGCAATTAAACCCATTTCCAATCTCTGCATATTTTCGGGTTAATGTGGCAATACCGCAAAGCCTTTGCAATAAATTTAAAATGACTCTTTCTCTGGAAAGTATTGTTCTTGCTGAACCCATACACGTTACCAAAACTTCACCTTTTTGTGCATATTGTCCATCTTTAATTTTTTCTTCTACAGTTATTTCATCCGGAAAACAACTCTTCAAAAATGATATCCCCGCAACCACACAATCTTCTTCAGTGATGATTTTGGCTTTCATTTTAACTTTTTCACTGATGGTGGTGAAAGTAGTTATATCTTCATTGCTTTTATCTTCCGATAAAAATAATTCCATCTTTTCTCTGATATAATCAGCAGAAAGTGATGTTAATTGGGAGTAAGGAGTTTGGATGGGCTGGGTTTTCTCAATCAAAGACATTGAAGCCTTCCACCATCCACCGGAAGATTTATTCCATTGATGTATCCTGCAAATGGGGATGCTAAAAATGCAATGGCATGAGCCATTTCTATTGGTTCAGCAATTCGTCCTGAAGGTATTTCTTTTATCCACTCCGCTTTTACTTCATCAGGGGAAACATTTCTTTTTTCAGCAATGGATTCAAAAAGGGAATAAAGGCGTTCCGTATTGGTAGCTCCCGGGAGAAGATTATTCACAGTAATACCATAGGGGGCGACTTCACTGGATAATGTCTTTGCCCAGCTTGCTACTGCACCTCTGATGGTGTTTGATACACCCAATCCTTTTATGGGCTGTTTTACTGATGTGGAAATAATATTGATAATCCTGCCATATTTTTCTTTCTTCATACCAGGAATCAATGCCTGAGATAATAACTGGTTGCAAATCAAATGTTTATTAAATCCTTTTATAAAATCATCTGATTGTGCCTGAGTGATCTCTCCATGTGGAGGTCCACCTGTATTGTTCACCAAAATATGAATCGGGGAATTTTTCTTGAAAAAATTATTTATTACCTCGTTTAATTCATCTGGATTGGAAAAATCGGCACATAATTCGCCATGAGTCTGACCGTAGGATGTAGAGAGTTCAGATAAGACATTCTGCAATGAGCCCCTGTTACGAGCAATAAGAATTACCTCCGCACCTAATTCAGAAAACAATAATGCCGTCGCTTTGCCCATACCCTGAGTGCTGCCGCAAACAACGGTTCTTTTTCCTGAAAAATCGAACTTCATAAATTTTCCTTTAAGTGAGAATAATAAAATCCCAGTTTATTTTGAATATCCTTAGAAAGAACAGGCAGTCTAGATCGAGGAAGAAAAAATGTTGTCAGATTAGTAAAGTCACTAAACACTTTATGCCGTTCAACTGTTGTACGTAAATAACTATACCCCGATGAACCACCGGTTCCAGATTTCCTTCCAATCATTCGATGCGCCATAAGGGCATGCCTGTATCGCCAAGATGTTAAATATTCGTCCATATCGATCAGTCCGGTTAACAGGCGGTATGGAAGATGAAGTACAGGCTGATCTCTGTAAAGGAATATAAGGAGGGCTGCCTGTATTGCTTTGTGAGAAAGATTCCTTTGCCCCGTTTTTACCATCTCATCATGTTTCTTCTCATTGACAATAGCATCAAAATTTTTTCTGGTATTCTCATAACTGTCCTTAAGCCTTTTGGCTTCCTCATCGGAAATTTGATTAGACTTAAAAGCCTGCTCCTGTTTCTTTAAACTTTCTTCCACCGCTTCCCGGTAAGAGTCCCAAAAACTAAATCCGTCAAAGTCAAGGAAAGGTGTCCGCTCCAACCATCGGTTCACTCCATCAAAAAGAGAAGGACCTTTTTCCGCTTCTTCAAGAATAGCCTTTTCTTTTGTATCTAATGCACTAGAGAATGCCTGCTTTTCAAAAAGAATGCGCTTCTCCTTTTTCAAACCCATCTTTATTTCCAGAAGCTTAAACTGGATACTCTGAAATCCCGATGCCGGTGCCAACAGGTCCCTGAACTCTAGAAAATCTGCCGGAGCCATGGTTTCAATAACCGAAATCTGTTCGATCAATATTTTCTGAATTACAATAATCCGTTCCAATTGTGAAACAATGATACCCATATGACGTTCATTGATTGATTCTTTTTGAAAGAGATTGAGTACTGAATCCAATTCATGGAGAATTTGCTTGAACCATAATTCGTAGATCTGATGAGTAATGATGAAAAGCATCTCATCATGGGCAAGTTCTCCTGCTTCAATGCTAAGAGGATTTTGGAGGGACAACAAATCAGGAATTTTTAAATAATTCTGATATGTAACTTGTTTTGGTTTTGAACTCATTTAAAAAAGAAAACAGTAGAATTGGTTCGAAATTTAGTTTGAGAGGCTTAAGTGAGAAAAGGAATTCCTTTATGAATCAGGTGTATTCCTAATCTTTGGCAGATAGTATTTATGATTTAATGAAAGACACATTGACTCAATAATGATCTTTCACATTTTCACAAAGAGGAAATTAGACAAAAAATATTTAAACCTGTACATTAAAGAAAATCCTTCTATCAATAAATAGTGTTTTCTAGGGAATTTCCCTATTGTGTACATAATAGGAAAATCAAATGGCAGTAAAAGAACCTACAAGGTCGAATTGCTTTCTAAATTAGACCCATTTTTTTATTATGGTATAATTATATCTTGTTTCAAAGCATGGATGGGCCTTATGATTTGTATCCACATACGTCTATTTCTTAGTTTGGAGGAGACACAAATATTATGAGTTATTTAGATTCATCAATAATTAAAAACCCATGTCAGTTGTATGGTTTAGTCATCCTACGTGTGCTAATCGGCTGGCATTTTTTATATGAAGGAGTGTCCAAAATCATTAATCCTTATTGGTCTTCAGCTGCTTATCTACTGGACTCTAAAGGACCGTTTTCAGGATTAGCAAAAACAATTGTTTCTAACCCGACTTTGTTGAGTGTTTCAGACTATGTGAATATGTGGGGACTCGCAATAGTAGGAGCTTCATTGATGTTAGGATTGTTGTGCCGATACACAGCATTAACAGGAATGGGATTTGTTATTCTATATTACTTATTTGCCCCACCATTTTTGGGCTTGGAGTATTCTAGACCTGGAGAGGGTAGTTATATAATTGTAAATAAAAATCTTATTGAAGCGTGTGCGTTATGGGTAATTCATTCATTTCCCTCAAGCCATGTTATTGGTTTGGATCGATTTCTGTCCAATCCAAAATCAAATTAATGGAGATAAATCATGAGCAATAATACGAGTGAAGAAAAGGGAATAAATATGAAACGCCGGGAATTACTAAAGGGATTGGCAACTGTTCCCATTTTTGGTTTGTTTTTGGTTAATCTGTGGAAAAAAATTCGCAGGGATGCACTGAAAAAAGCTAATTTGTTGTCTGATCTTGTTCAGGAAAAATCAGCACCAACTATCATAAGTGGTCTATCTGACAGCCGCCATCTAAATATAGGGATCATCGGGTATGGCGGTCGCGGTTCACATTTGATACGGGGAGCAGGTTTTGCCACAAAAGGATGGACAGATATTGTATCAGAAAATGCCCGCAACAACAAACTTGATAAACAGTTCAAAACATTTATGACCCAAGAAAATTTAAATTGTTCACTCGTTGGAGTATGTGATTTATTTGATATCCGGGCTAATCAAGGGATTGATGCATCAAAAAATGAGATCCGTCCCGGAGGGAAACCTAAAGCCACCGCAACCCGATATCAACACTACACAGATTTATTAGAGAATCAGGATATTGATGCGGTGATAGTTGCCACGCCAGATCACTGGCACTCTCGGATTACCATTGACGCCGCTAGAGCAGGAAAACACGTTTACTGTGAAAAGGGTCTTACCCGCACATTTGATGAAGCTATTAAGGTATACGATACTGTAAAAAACACAGGTATTACTTTCCAGCTTGGGCATCAGAACCGTCAGGTAGAAGCAAACTATAAAGCAAAACAAATCATTGAGCAGGGCTTATTAGGGAAAATAAACTTGGTTGAACTAGCTACAAACCGTAATTCTCCATGGGGGGCATGGGTCTGGGGTATTCATCCCGAAGGCAATGCTAAAACCATTGACTGGGACACATTCCAAGAACCTTCTCCAAATAAAATACCATTCGGAGAGGAAGCACTGAAGCGTTTTTTCCGCTGGCGTTGCTGGTTCGACTATGGCACAGGGCTGTCTGGTGATCTATTATCTCATGACTTTGATGCAATAAATCAAATTATGGATTTGGGTATCCCAAAATATGCATCTTCAACAGGAGGGGTTTATTATTACAAAGATGGACGGGATGTCCCGGATGTCTGGAATGCGACTTTTGAATATCCAGATAAAGATCTGACCGTTCTCTACAGCGCAACACTCTCAAGTAATGATCCCCGTGGTAATCGGATTATGGGTCACGATGCCACTATGCAGATGGGAGGCCAAAGTGGCGGTGGATCTGTCCACGGGTTTGTAGTAAAAGCAGATCCCGAATCGACCCAGTATAAAGAACGTCTTGAAAGCGGTATCATTAATCAGCAATATCCAATTTATACATACTCACCGGGATCCAAACAAATTGATGGTGTTACATCAGCGACATCACGTTATTTCGCCAATAAAGGGCTTCTCTATACCTACCGTGAAGGGAAACGGGTTGACCCAACCCATTTACATGTGAAGGATTGGCTCGACTCAATTCGTAATAATGATCAGCCAAAATGCAATATAGAAGTAGCACTCCATGAAGCGGTTGCCTGTCATATGGCAACAGAATCTTATTTTCAAGGACGCCGAATTGAATGGGACCCAGTAAATAAAAAATTAATTTAAGCTATCATAATTATTAGAAATACATGACTAAAAACTTTCGACTAGGATCAATGATGTTCCTCCAATATGCACTGTGGGGGGCTTGGCTTCCGGTAACCGCCCGCTATCTTTCTGCCACTGTCAACGAGGGAGGACTAGGATTCAGCGGTTCACAGATTGGAATGATCCTCGGGTTAGCTGGTTCCATCGGTGCCGTAGCAGCTCCCTTTATCGCTGGACAGTTTGCTGATCGCTATTTCAGTACGGAACGTATCCTGGCATTTCTGGTTTTCACTGGAGGATTGGTTAAATGGTACACTTCATACCAGACCAGCTACAGTGCTTGGTTATATCTTTCAATTTTATATAGTATTCTCTACATGCCCACATTGGCTCTATCAAATTCCATTACATTTTCCCATATTGAAAACAGGGAAATTAGTTTTCCCAAGATCAGGGTGTGGGGTACCATTGGATGGATTGTCGCAAGTTGGGTTTTTCCAATGGTCTGGCTCCAGCAAAATTTATCACTTCAATTAATGCCTCCTTTTATATCTGGATCGGAAGTCCCAGATGTTACCTCCCGACTAGCTGATGCACTTAAATTTTCAGGAATCATTTCCATAGCATATGGAATCTTCTGCTTTCTACTTCCTCACACACCACCCAAACAGAATGCAGTGGAAAAACTTGCGTTCAAAAAAGCATTCGAATTATTTAATTATTCATCATTCACTGTCCTTGTGCTGGCTAGCCTTGCAGTAAGCATCATCCATCAGATTTATTTTCTTCAAACAGGGCCCTTTCTATCTTATATTGGGATTAAGGACAGTCAAATCGGTCCCGCCATGACCATCGGTCAATTTGCAGAAATCCTAACAATGGCATATCTAGGATATTTTTTAAAACGGCTGGGGTTTAAAAAAGTAATCTTTATTGGTGTTCTAGCTTATTTTGCACGTTATGCCATTTTTGGAACTGTTATTCTGCCTGTCTGGGTCATGGTTATTAGCCAGGCTTTCCACGGTTTTTGTTATGCTTTCTTTTTTGCCACTGCATACATCTATGTGGACAAGATTGCTGATGAGGATGTACGTCACTCTGCACAAACTGTTTTTGGAATTATCATTCTCGGTGGTGGACCCGTTATAGGTGGATGGCTTTCAGGAAAACTGCAGGAAATTTATACTACATCTGGGATATTTGATTATTCCGGATTTTGGTATACTCTTTCCGCCATGGGCCTGATTACGGGATTGATCTTTTTCTTTCTGTTTACTAACCAGCTCAAAGATGATACCAAGATTGCATGAGTAAGAAACGTTTAGGAATAGGGTTCATCGGTGGTGGATTTATCACTCGTTTTCATATTCAATCTTTGATTGGTGTCAGAGATTGTGATGTTGTGGGTGTTATGTCTCGCACACGAGAATCAGCGGAAGAATCTGCTAAATTAGCTAGGACCACAGGAGTTGGCGATGCAACCGCATACGATACTATTGCTGATATGGTGGCTGATCCTAAAATTGATGCTCTCTGGATCTGCTCTCCAAATTTTGTCCGGATAGAAACCTTTGAAGAAATCGCTGAAGCTGTTATTTCTGGTAAAGGAAAACTTGTAGGTGTTACATGTGAAAAACCTTTAGGCCGTAATGTGGCTGAAGCTAAAAAAGTATTAAAACTAACACAGAGGGCTGGATTATTAGATGGCTATTTAGAAAATCAAGTTTTTGCACCTTCAGTGACTCGAGGTAAAGAAATTATTTGGGCACGGGGCGCTGCCACGACCGGGCGACCTTATCTAGCTCGTGCGGCAGAGGAACACAGCGGACCACATATGCCTTGGTTTTGGGAAGGAGAACTACAAGGCGGAGGTGTACTCAATGATATGATGTGTCACTCAGTTGAAGAGGCACGTTTTATGTTGACAGAACCTGGAAAGCACAGAGAATCCCTGACGCCTCTCAGTGTAAATGCGTACACTGCCTGTCTAAAATGGCAGCAACCAAAATACGCAAATATATTATCTGAGAACAGCGGTGGTAAAACAGACTATCTTAAAAAACCATCTGAAGATTTCGCACGTTCATTGGTGGAGTATGCAGATGAAGATGGGAATAGACTGGTGGTGGAAACGACAACTTCCTGGTGTTTTGTGGGAGCGGGTCTTCGCCTAAGTATGGAGTTGTTTGGCCCCGAATATTCCATGTTTATAAATACCTTGGATTCAGATTTGAAAGTATTTTTTTCCCGAAATGTGTCCGGTAGTTCAGGGGAAGATCTAGTTGAAAAGCAGAACTCAGAATCAGGCATAATGCCTGTGGTCAGTAGTGAAACTGATGTCTATGGTTATACAGCAGAAAACCGTCACATGGTGGAATCATTTTTAGCTGGGAAGCGCCCACAAGAAAATTTTGATGATGGATTAGATGTTACAAGACTGCTCATGGCAGCCTATATGAGCGCAGAAAAAAGTAAGACGATTCAACTGCCAAACCGGGATATTGAATCTTTCATCCCCTCTGTTGCCCGTGGTGAATGGAATCCAAAAAAAATATAGAATGAAAAAAATCAGTTTACTATTACTATTGTTTGCTGGGTGTTCTTCAAATCCAGAATGGATCGTTCTTTTTGATGGGGAAAAAGTCAATGGATTAAGAGGATTTAAACAATCAGGGTTTCCATCAGATGATTGGACGATTGTTAATGGGGAATTAAAAACCATTCCCGGGCATGGTGTTGACCTTATCAGTGAAAATATCTACAAAGATTTTGAGCTTGAACTTGAATGGAAAGTCCCAGTCGGTGGTAACAGTGGTATTTTTTATTTCGCAACCGAAGAGGGCGACTACATCTGGCAATCTGCCCCTGAAATGCAGGTCCTTGACGACAGTACCCTCACCAAAGGAAAAAGTACTTTAACTTCAGCGGGGTCCCTCTATGATCTTATTGCAGCATCTGAAAGTATAGTAAAATCCATAGGAGAGTTCAATAAGGTACGTATAAAAGTGAAAGATAATAATGTGGAGCACTGGCTGAATGGTATTAAGGTCATTGAATATATATATCAAAGTGACCATATGAAGGCATTAATTGCTAAAAGCAAATTCAAAAACATGCCCCTTTTTGCAAAGGCTAAGGAAGGCAGGATTGGGTTTCAGGGTGATCATGGAGAGATTTGGTATCGCAATATCCGCATCAGGAAACTCTGATTTGAATCGCCGTGAATTTCTTAAACATGGCGTTGTAATCTCTGGTGGATTCGCTTTAACCGGACTAGGAAGCATAAATATTTTTGGATGTAAACAATCCCCTTATTTTAAAATATCCCTAGCAGAATGGTCTCTTCACCGCTCAATACAAAATGGAGAAATAGACCACCTTGATTTTTGTTCTATCACAAATAATAAATTTGGAATTTCTGCTGTTGAATATGTGAATTTATTTTTCTTTGATAAAGCCAAAGATAAGATTTATTTAAAGGAAATGAAAATGCGTGCAGACGATCTTGGAATAGAAAGTTTGTTGATCATGTGTGATAATGAAGGTAGTCTGGGCAACCCTGATCCGACTTCCCGAACAAAAGCCATAGAAAACCATTATAAATGGGCAGAAGCAGCAAAGTTTTTGGGGTGTCACTCTATCCGTGTAAATGCTAGTAGCGAGGGTACATATACTAA
>CAYSQB010000024.1:0-19678 GCA_964433085.1 uncultured bacterium | reverse complement strand
TCATTAATTTTTGAATTGGAAAAGTTTTTCTGTTGCAGTCTGTTATTCAATTCCCGACAGCTCCTGGCACGATATTTTAATAGGTGCAGTGCTGCATTTAGAGTGGGTTTATCCATTCTCTCCTGAATACGATAATGTTTTTGTAAAAACCAAAAAATACAATTTTCAGTATTTAATCTCTATTCTCTTCCTCAACACCTAAAAATGCCTTTACTTCCTTTATCATTCTATCTCTTTCATTTGGGTTATCTTTTAGATAATTTTTTGCATTTTCTCTACCCTGTCCAATCCGGGTATCTCCATAGGAATACCATGCACCTGTTTTTTCAATAATCTCTCCCTTTAGTGCAAGATCAAGGATATCCCCCTCATAAGAAATGCCCTCTCCATACATAATATCAAACTCAGTCATCTTAAATGGAGGAGCGACTTTATTTTTTACAACTTTCACCCGAGTTCGATTTCCCACAATATCGGTTCCTTCTTTTATTGATGTTATTCTTCGAATTTCCATTCGTATTGAAGTATAGAATTTTAGAGCTCTACCACCCGGTGTAGTTTCAGGATTGCCAAACATGACCCCAATTTTCATTCTAATCTGATTAATAAATACAACACAAGTGTTTGACCTGCTTACAGTTCCTGTTAATTTTCTTAATGCCTGTGACATAAGTCTTGCCTGGAGTCCAACATGAACATCACCCATTTCACCGTCCAGTTCTGCTTTAGGGACCAGCGCAGCAACAGAATCAATTACGATTATATCAACAGCTCCACTTCTTACAAGAGTTTCAGTTATCTCTAAAGATTGTTCACCTGTGTCTGGTTGAGATATCAATAATTCCTCAATATTAACACCAATTTTTTTGGAATATTCAGGGTCAAGGGCATGTTCCGCATCAATATAAGCAGCAGTACCACCCTTTTTCTGGGCTTCCGAAACAATATGCAGAGCTAATGTTGTTTTTCCTGAACTCTCAGGACCGTAAATCTCAATAATTCTTCCTTTTGGTACACCTCCTACTCCCAAAGCTATATCTAGGGACAGTGCACCGGTTGAAATAGAGTTACCATTATCCACCGCTTTTTGTTCACCTAATCTCATAATAGAACCTTTTCCAAATTGCTTATCAATCTGATTAAGAGCCATATTTAATGCTTTTCCTTTTTGATTATTACTTTTCATTGGTTACTCCTTTGACCCTTTTGTAGTTAAAAAATGTGTTCCCAAAATACTGTAAATGGGTCCATTTGGAAATAACTCACTGCATATTAATCGAACCCTTGTAATTGACATAGGAATTGAATCATACTTTGTCTGTAGAAAAGTGGAAATATCTGGTGTAGATTTTGGAGGATAAGATAATCTCCCAATAGTTATGTGTGGGATAAATTCTTTTTCTTCAATTGGAAACCCAAGTTTTTCCAGTGATACATTAATATCCAAAACAAAATTATTCAGTCTGTTTATTTTTCCAGTTATTCCAAGCCACAAAACCCGTGGTCGGCTAGGAACAGGAAAACAACCGGTCCCTTTGACCAATAATTCTATCCATTCATGTCTTTTAACCACTTCACTCAAAATCTCATTTATTTTTTCCACCAAATCGGGTGGTGTATATCCGATGAATTTCAATGTGAGATGTATTTGCCCAGATTTGACCCATTTTAGATTTTTACCTTTAAAATCTATAGTTGTTTTCAGCATTTCCTGAAGGGACAATATTTCTTTTGGGATAGTTACAGAAATAAAGGTTCGGAGTAAGTGGTCACTCATAAATCAACTCTCTTCGGACAATATCAATAGCAACTTTTGTTGATCTATAATTGATAGATTTTCTATCACCATAAAATAAATACTTCTTAACAAAATCATAATTCTTTTTTGAATATCCGATAAAAACTAATCCCACAGGTTTATCATGTGTTCCACCAGTTGGGCCAGCAATCCCTGTTATGCTAATACCAATTTCGGAAAACAATTTCTGCCTTATTCCTAGTGCCAACTCTATTGCTGTTTCTTCGCTCACTGCACCGAATTTAGCTAAAGTTTTTTCCTGTACACCAAGAATATCTCGTTTAATCTCATTACTATATGCAACTACACCTCCCTTCATATATTTAGAACTTCCGGACACAGAAGTAAAATGATGATTGAGCAATCCTCCTGTACACGATTCAGCAACAGCTATAGTCATATCTTTTTCGATTAGTAATTTTCCAGTAATATTTTCCAGAGTATCATCATCCTCACCATACATACAAATTCCTAATTCATTTTTTAATTTTTCCAGAAATTCTTCAAATTTCGTATTGTTTGAACTTGATATTCGAATATCCACCCCAGAAATTTGAGGTAAATAAGCTACAGAACAGATATCGGAATAATTATCAATAAGTGGCTGAATTTGTTCAGCTATTGAAGATTCTCCCCTTCCTATTGTTTTTAGGGTTTTTACATAAAGTACTTTTTTTATTTTTTTTGATATATCCGGAATTACATACCGTAACATCATTGATTTCATCTCATTGGGAACTCCCGGCATGGCATAAACTGATGTATTATTTAGGTTATAATGAAGTCCCCTTGCTGAGCCTAATGGATTGGGAATCATTTTTCCTATCGTTGATTTCAATGCTTGGTTTTTATTGATTTCAGGTACAGACAGATTACGATCGATAAAAAAGTTTTCAATTTTTTCCCAATAATCTGAATCAAATTCAGGTTTATCTTTAAAATATCTATATAAGACGGTTGACGTAATATCGTCATGAGTCGGTCCTAAACCTCCTGTCATCAGAATCATATCAACAGTAGAAACACATTTATCAAGAACAAATCTAATTTGTTCGAAATTATCCCCAACTGTTATTTGCTTCGAAACAATGATGCCTGATTTCAATAATTCCTGCCCCATCCAGGCGGAATTTGAATTGAGAGTGAATCCGGATAAAAGTTCATCTCCTATTGAAATAATAGCAATTTTCATTATAAAATAAATCGAATGATTTGAATAAATAAAATTGTATAAATACTTGCAACCACATCATCAAGCATAACACCCCATCCATTAGAAATTAAATCCATTTTATTCACAGGCCAGGGTTTCCATATATCAAATATCCTAAAAATACAAAAGGTTATTAAGCCCCAAAATAATGAAAGCTCAATAAACCACAGTGCAATCCATTGACCAACCCATTCATCAATAACAATTTCACCCGGATCATGAACAGCAAGTTCCTTTTCAATTATCTTCGATACATATACTCCAATAAAAAAAATAATTAAAGTGAAAAAAATAAAAAGAGGAGTTTTTATTTTAGGAGAAATTATATACCACGCACAAAATGCAGCAAAACTGCCTACAGTTCCCGGTGCAAGGGGTACTCGTCCTACATATCCTACCGAACTAATTAATCGGGCAATAGAAAAACCCGTCAAAGGTGCCTCAAATTAAAAATTCTTTTATGGTCAAACGATTTTCATAAAGATATATGATTCCAGTAATAGCAGTAAAAAAAGTCATACCTAACATTAGATAATAAATCATATCGTTCCATGAAATAGCATGTAATAACCAATTTATCCATGTAATAGGTAGTCCTTTGAGCCCTAAAAATAGGAGTATGAAAATGATTAAACCAATTTGAATTCCAGTTTTTGCTTTGGCAATATTACTGGTTACCATATTTAATCCTTTTCGAACCATTGCCATGCGCAATCCTGTTACAAACAAATCTCTGAAAATAATAAAAGTTACCATCCAGTACTCTACAATCCCTAAAATTGCAAAAGAAATGAAAGCCGACGATACAAGTATCTTATCTGCCAAAGGATCAAGAAACATTCCTTCAGGAGTTACAATTTCGTATTTCCGGGCAAAATAACCATCGTACGCATCGGTAATAGAGGCAATGATAAAAATGAGTAATGCATATAGATTAGAATATGGAATATTTAAAAATAATAATAGGATAAATATTGGGGTTAATAAAATACGGGTGAGTGTAAGGATATTTGGAAGATTTAAAATGATGTCCTCCCTTCCAATGCCCTTAGCAATGTGGCTTCATCGGTATATTCCAATTCACCACCTACCGGAAGGCCACGTGCTAAACGGGTAACTATTATATTTTTTTCTTCAAAAAGTTTCTGTAAATAAAGAGCTGTAGCATCTCCTTCAAGACTTGCGCTTGTTGCTAAAATTATTTCCATACCAGATTTCAAACGATTTTTTAAAGTTTCAATATTTAATTTATCCGGTCCAATTCCATCCAACGGAGATAGGAGCCCACCTAAAACATGATACACACCCACAAAACTATTTGTCCGTTCAAGTACAGATATATCTTCTGAACGTTCCACAACGCAAATGATTGAATCATCACGTTTATTATTTTTACATATTTCACATAAGTCTTCATCAGACATCGATCCACATACCGTACAAGCTGCCACTAGAGTTTTAACATCAACAACGGTGGATGCAAACCTGACTGCTTCTTCCTTGGAAATCGATAAAATATAAAAAGCTAACCGCTGAGCGGTTTTTTTACCAATTCCGGGAAATTTTGTAAATTCTGAAATGAGGGTCTCAACTGATTTAGGAAGTCCGTTCATAGCTACATTCCAGGTATTTTTAACCCTCCCAACATACCTCCCGTAACAGAATTCATCTGTGATTGCATTTCTTCCTGTGAGTCACTGAGGGCTTTATTTATAGCTGATATAATCAAATCTTCTAAAAGTTCTTTATCTTCCTTCATAGCTTCCTTTGATATATTCAGCTCTAAAATTTCCTGTTTACCATTTATCATAACAGTGACTAAGCCACCTCCCGATTCAGCATTAATTATAATATTTTCCAGGTCAGATTGAACCTCTTCAATTTTTTTTTGTACTTCTCTAGCTTGATTTAACATAGTGGACATATTACCTTTATTAAACATAGGTTCTCCTAATTTATTATTTCACCATCAAAAACATCAATGATTTGTGAAACGATGGTTTTTTCATTTTTTTTAATTGAATTCTTGTTCGTTTTACTATCAATATTTGTTCCTATTTTATTTTTCTTTTCTTCGAGAATAAATTTAATTATAACTGGATAAGATATCATTTGTTCCAATGAGTGAGTAATCCAATGTTTATTACGCTCCAATACAGAAAAATTAAATTTGGGTTGGTCAAAAAGTGAAATATTTATTTGTTTTTGATCTATACTTTGTACCATACAACTGTCTAAGATTGTTCCAACTGACGGTTTGTGTGAGGATATGTAATGTACAAATTCAGTCCATTTTGATTGAATAAATTCTAAGGTTAATTCTGACTGCCCTTCAGATTTCATTTTTTTCTCCTGTTCATCAGAATTGAATTTAGAAACTTTATTGTGATTTGGACTCTCATCAATATTTGACCTTTCTCTTTCATCTTTTATTGAAACAGATGGGCGTATTTGTTCAGATATCTGATTTTTCACCTCAATTTTTGTAGAAGGATCCATTTTCTCAGATGCCATAGTCTCTTTCACAGAATTATGAATAATCCTTGTTTCTTTACCTTCCTCATATCCTATATTTTTTTGATTCTCAGATATGTTTGACATATTTATCCTTTGAATAATGTCATTCAGATGAATTGAAGAATCCATCTCCAATAATTTAAAAAAGGTCATTTCTATTAAAATATCAGGCTGAGATACACGTTTTAACTTGAGAGATAAATCTTCTAAAATATCTGAAATTCTAAGCAAATCTCTAATATCCCAATATTTTGTTTCAGATTGATATCGTTTTTTCAACTCTTCATTTACTTCTAAGAGTTTGACTCCATCTATTTGGGATCCAATCAGTAAGTTTCTGATATGTTCATTTAATCCACTTATGAAATCTGACGGAGGGATACCCGACGTTTGAATTTCTCTAAGTTTTTTAACTATAGAATTAGTATCCTTTTTATGCAAAGATTTCATAATATGAAAATAGAGATCAACAGGAATAAGTCCTAAAACCTTTACTGTATCTTCATAACTAATTTTATCTTCAGAAAAAGAAATTACCTGTTCTAAAGTACTTAATGCATCTCTCATACTTCCCGTTGATTTTACAGCTATAGCATTTAACGATTCCTGATCTGCCTGAACGGATTCTGATTGTAATATTTCAACCATTTTCTCTTTAATTACCTTTGAAGATAAGCGGTGAAAGTCAAATCGTTGACACCGAGAAATAATTGTCATAGGAACCTTTTGAATATCCGTAGTCGCTAATATAAATTTTCCATGTTGAGGAGGCTCTTCCAAAGTTCTAAGAAGAGCATTAAATGCCTGTGTTGTAAGCATGTGTACTTCGTCAATAATGATTACCTTGTATGATGAATTCATAGGCGAAAATTTGATAAGTTCCCTTATATTCCTGATTTCATCAATTCCCCGGTTGGATGCTCCATCTATTTCAAGAACATCCAAATTACGTGTTTCTGATATTTCATTACAATTTATACAATCTGTACAACCAGTTCCAGATATATTCTGGCAGTTTAAAGCTTTAGCAACAATTCTTGCAGTGGTAGTTTTACCTACACCTCGTGGACCAGTAAATATATATGCTTGAGCAACCTGATCTGACTTAAATGCATTTACAAGGGTATGCATGATATGGTCCTGCCCCACAACTTCTGCAAATATTCTGGGTCGCCATTTTAAGGATAATATTTTATGAGCCATTGATTAAATAATAAATTTTACTCTAAAATTGAAGAGGTAACTTACATATGAAAAAGATTGAATTAATAAATAGAAAAAGTAAAAATTGGCCGTGCACCATAGCTGGACATTTCCTTACACAGTTATGAGAAAACAGTTAACTCCATTTCAGTATTCGCCAGCACCTGATTTATACTGCTTACCGCTGCTCCCTCCCGGGCCTGACGGGATTCACAGAAAAATCATCGCGACGAATTGAAATTTCAACATCACTTATTTTTTCTTAAAAGCGGTGAAATTGCCGCACCATGTCTTTAATCCTGCTATAGCGGATTGCAGGTTACAGGGCACCGCTACCTCCCCATCCAGCACGACCAAAATTTTAATTATTGTAACTATTACCATTTTATATAGTTTGTGGAGCCGATCGGGATCGAACCGACGACCTCAGCATTGCGAACGCTGCGCTCTCCCAACTGAGCTACGGCCCCTTAAATTATTTACAAACCTTTTATTGATTGAACAGACAATGGCGTATCTCTATTTGTAGAAATAACACGGTGATAGCAACTAAGGTTCTGACATACTACATTGAATAGTTGTGTTGATCTAACCATCACTCAATTTTATTCCTTTTCTTTTTCATAGCAAAACTTACTATACTGCTTATTTCAAAAATAGTAACTTTTCAGTATAGATAAATTTGCTAGTATTTACAGTTAATAGGTAAACTCCGGTAGTGACATGTTCACCAAATTTATTTGTGCCATTCCATTGGATATTGTAGTCATCTTTTTTCATGTTTCCATTATATATTTCTTTTATTATTTTTCCAGTGATATCATAAATATTGATGGAAACAAATTGTTCAGAAAGGTCACTATTGGATAAAGAAATATTAATATTTGTTACTGGATTAAATGGATTTGGAAAAACTTTAACCATTTGGAACGATTTAGGTATCAACCCAGACTGCACTTTTTCCAATACCATCCTTCCGATATTACCTTCATGATAAATATATCCTCTTCCGGCTAACAGATATTCAGTTCCTGAATCAGAAACTTTTAATATCCATTCTTCATCTGTTTTTACAATATTGTATGATATGGCAAGCAATTCACTAGGATTCATAATTTCAATTATTCCACGGCTTTTTATGATATATTTATCATCATCAAACCGAGCGTCAAATGCCCCTAATGGAGGTTTTGGAGGCAAGGTATAGCTATACTCCTCACTCGGCGGAATTGATACACCAAAATATAAATTCTGACCATTAATAATTATTTCATTAGCATTTTTAGTTCGATCATTAAAATCATAAATGCCCATTCTTGTTGAATTTGTTGAGACTGAAACTGACCCGGAATTTGATGTTCTAATCCAATAACCTTCCCCAGGTATTAAGGTGGATACCTGTTGGTAAGATCCGGTAAATCCAAATAGCGTTCCAGGAATAATAATATTCTCGGGGTCATCAAATTGACCTAATTCCACCGTATCTGATATACCGCTAATTAGATTCCAATCCGCATTTAAATCAATGCTAATGTCACTGATGTTATCTCCAAATACTGCTGCAATATCGGAGTTCTCAAACCTAAGCCAATAACCAGTACCATCAACCAAATCCTGAGCCTGAAAATATGTATCAGAAAATCCATATAAGGTACCGGGAATAGCATTGGGGAAAATGGTTGAATATCCAGCATCCTCAACATTTAACGGCAAACCCACTAAATTCCAATCGTTCAGGATATTGACAAGGATAAAGTTATCTGTGCTGGCCATATAATCCTGAAATAGTATATAGTCATGATTGTTCAAATCATACATTTTTATGGAAGCGGTTGCTGTACCTTCATATTCAGAAAATGCAGTGAACCATACTGCAAAATAAATGGAGCTATCAGGAGGAATGGGTCCTTGATAAAAGGGTGCATCTGGACTTGTTGTCGCAAGACTGTCATAATCGGGGGGGAAACAAATACCACCGAAACAAAGTTGTGTATTCCAATCTTGCGGAAGGGAAAGATCTGTCCTTATAACGGCAAGCTGAAGTGAATCATCAGATATATTTTGAATAGTTCCAGATAAAGCAACAAATGTGCCTAATTCTATATTGGACTGAGTTTGTCCTGTATCAAAGGTAAATGTTTGTGCTTTAATAAACGCCATTATAAACAACATAATTAAAACAAATTTCTTTTTTTCAGTCATAGAAGCCCTCGTTTATTAATAGATTAGTGAAAAATATGAGACTCATTAAAAATTAGACAAAGATGATTTAGAATTTATTTTAAAAAATCAATTACTCAAATATTCTAAAAAATAGTTTGTCATCAATTTTCGTAAATGAAAAGATGCATTACCTCCATAAATACCGTGATTCCGAGAAGGATAAAACATCGTATCAATTAGTTTCCCCTCTTTAATAAATTTATTTACTAATTGGATAGAATGTTGAGAATGTACATTATCATCCCCGGTGCCATGGATTAATAGCAAATTTCCTTTAAACCTGTCAATATAAGAAAAAACGGAAGCACTATCATATCCTGCTTCATTTTCAGAAAGTAAACCCATGTAACGTTCTGTATATGCAGTATCATATAACCTCCAATCTGTTACTGATGCAACAGCCACACCTACATCAAAATACTCTGCACCTTTTGTCAAAGCCAGTGCTGTAGCATAGCCCCCTCCGCTCCACCCCCAGATTCCAACTTTGGATGTATCGGCATAAGGTAAGCTTCCTAAATAATTTATTCCCTCAATTTGATCACGGATAAGATATTTTCCATAATCACCATAGCCCAAATTTTTAAATGCTTTGCCCCTTCCTCCTGTCTGACGATTATCTATAGAAAAAATAATAAATCCATTCTTTGCCATATATTGATGCCATAAATAGTTTCTCCCACTCCAGCGGTTTGTTACAGTTTGGGAACCAGAAAGTCCGTAGGCATATACTAAAATTGGATAAGATTTCGATTTATCAAAATTCCACGGTAATGTGATTATTGCATTGAGAAAAACACCATCAGATGTTTGTACTTTTATAAAATCAGGATAGGTCCAATACAGTTTATCAAATTTGCTCTTATCAGGTTTCGATATTGTGCTGATATTTTTCCCATCAATATTTTTTACTAAATGAGTTGTGGGAGTCATTATATTTGACCATGAATCAATTATTCTACTTTTTGTCGGCGAAATAGCTACTGAATGCCATCCGGATTCTTGTGTAATCTGGATTAAATTCCCATTATATAATGAGATAGAAAATAAATGATTTTCTAATTCAGATACTTTGGTTGCAGTAAAATATATAATATTTGTTTCTTCATTTATATCAATAATTTTCCGGACTTCCCAATCACCATGGGTAAGTTGATTTATTATTGTACCGTTTCTGTCATAATGGTAAATATGATTATATCCTGACCGCTCGGATGTCCAAATAAAAGAGCCATCTTTAAGAATTCTAATATTATCATGAATATCAATCCAGCACGAATCCCTTTCCGTCAATAGAATTTCGCCTCTTCGATATCGTGGATCAAAACGAACTAAATCCAATTGGTTTTGCTTGCGATTTAAACGGAAAACAATAATTTTATCATTTTGCCATACTGCTCTGGGGAAATAGAAATCCTCCTCTGGCTCATTGTAAAACCATTTTATTCTTCGATTTCTGACATTTACAATTCCCAATTTCATTACAGGATTATCTTCTCCAACTTTCGGATAATAAACAGTGTTTATCCTTGGATATTGTTCTTGTTCATCCAACCAATGAAATTGTTTTACATTGGACTGATCCTCCCTAAAAAAGAAAATATACTTACTGTCTGGTGACCATCGGTAAGCATCATATCCACTAAATTCCTCTTCATAAAGCCAACCAAAATGTCCATTTAAAATAGTCTCAGACCCATCCCAGGTAAGTTGTTTTTCCCATTGAGATAAAAAATCGAATACATAAAGGTTATTATCATCCTTCACATAAGATATTTTTCTCCCATCCGGTGAAAATTTTACATTTTTTAATTGAGAATCTTTATCTGATACTTGAATGAAATCTTCACTAAATAAATCATATACAAAATAATTTCCTGAATATGAATGTCTCCATATATTACTACGATTTATCAATAAAAGTAGTTTAGTACCGGTTTTATCAAAAGAAAAGGACGATACGTTAAACGTATCATCCATAAACACTAATTTTTCCGAAGGAATAAATGTGGTAGTATCTTTTGTTCCGATTTCAACCCGATGAAAAGATTTAAGAGAATCACCATGAGCTTTATCATAAATTAAGATATCATTACTTTTTGGAATCCACTTCCACTTTCCCATTTCCTTAGTATGAAATGTATCATTTTTATATATATTTTCTAAAGTGAGTTCCACACCATATGTCAACGGCGCAATTGTAATATAAAATAATAGGAATATAATTTTCATTAATACAAATCTATAAAATGTATATCATTTTTTTCTTCACCATATCCCATGCAAAGATGAATAATGCTTCCGATTGTTTCACACTTATCATTTCGGTAAATTCGCACCCATTTGTGATGTATAAATTTAAGGAAAATATACCATGGCTTTAATGACTTCTATGCGGAACCGCATGCATATCGTCCTCTGGGGATTGCTCATTATGTTTTTATTGAGTATGACCGTTGGTGGACTTGTAGGAGGCGCAAACATTCTCGATCAATTATTTGGAAGAATTGATCCATCTACTGCTATTGGTGCGGTAAATGGAGAAATAATTTCACCAGGATCTTTTTCCCGACTTGTGGGTAATCGGGCAGACCAAGCACGTGCAGAGGGACAAACCGTTGATTCCCGGAAATTGGACCAAATACGTAAACAGGTATGGGACAGTATTATCAGAGATTATCTAGTAGCACAAAAAGTTAAAGAATTAAAGATTGTAGCAACAGATGATGAAGTTATTTATCATATGAAAAATAACCCACCAGCGTTTCTAAAATCTAATCCTGAATTTCAAACTTTAGGACAATTTGATCAAGTAAAATATGACTTAGCTATTTCTAGCCCCGAAGGCAATGAATGGGCACCACTTGAGAAATTTATGAAAGATACCTATATACCAGATTATAAACTCCGTCAAATACTCTTCTCTTCTATATCTGCAACAGAACAAGAAGTCAAAAGTGAATTTACCAAAAGAAATATTCAATATACCATAGAAGCTGTCCACGTAACAAATGCTATGGTTAATTCTGATTCACTTAAACCTTCTGATAAAGAGCTTTTAACTGAATACGATAGCAGATTGAACGAATTTGAGAAAGGTGAAACACGTACATTGAACTACATTATCTGGAAAAAAGATCCTTCTAAAAATGATTCAATCTTGATTAAAGAAGAAGCATTTGAACTGAAATCTAAAATTGATGCGGGAGAAGATTTTGCCGAATTGGCAAACATTTATACTGATGACCCAAGCAATCAGGTTAATCCTGATTCAGGTAAAGGCGGTGACCTTGGGTTTTTTGGAAAGGGTCAGATGGTGCCTGCATTTGAGGAAGCAGCATTTAGCGCAAAACCTAATGAAGTTGTAGGTCCAGTTTTGTCTGCATTTGGATATCATATTATTAAAGTATTTGAGAAAAAGAATGAAGCTGAGGAAGAACAAGTTCATGCCGCTCATATATTATTAAAAATCAATTCCAGCCCTTCAACATTGGATGAGCTAAGAAGAAAAGCTATTTTGTTTAGTTATGATGCTCAAGATTATGGTTTTGATACTGCAGTAGATACCCACCAAGTTGAAATACAATCTGCAGAAAACTTGGCTGTAGATGGAAATTTTATTTCTGGAATAGGATTTTTTCGAAGTGCAATTCGATTCGCTTTTAATAGTAAACTTGAAGAAGTCTCAGATCCATTAGAAAATGATAAATATTATATTGTTGCTACACTTGATTCAATCTCTCCTCCAGGTGTAAAGCCATTTGACGAAGTTAAAATCCGTATAACCAGAGATTTGACAAATAAAATAACTAAAGAAAAGACTGAAGTTTTAACTCAAACTATGATGGAACATATCAATAACGGAATGACTATTGATAAATTAGTAGACCAATATGAAAATTTAGAGAGAGTTAAAAGCGATTCTAAAACATTGAACCGAAGTTTTGAATCTATTGGCAAAAGCAATCATATCGTGGGAGCTTTATTGGATGCACTTCCAGGAGACATTCTTGGTCCATTACAAACCTCTAGAGGACATGCAATTATTCAAGTAATAGAAATTGCTGAACTGGATACCAACCAATTCAAAATCCAAAGGGATGGTATTCGTTCGAGCATTGTGAACCAAAAACAAAATCGTGCTTTTAGTGAATGGTTGGATCATCAAAAAGCAGAGGCAGAAATATTAGATAATCGAAATTTTCATTTTTGATAATATATTATTGAGAAATTCATTTTTTTGACAGGTTCATTATTTTTTAACATATTATATCTTTCCTTTTGTGAAATCCTAAATAGAATTAACTATCAAACCTTTTAAAGTCTGATAAGCAATTAGCTATTTTGAAAACTTTATCAATTCTTTTATCTTTTTAGAATATAATGAGTCAAACGAATAATAGTATTAAAGTAGTAGAAGTTGGTCCAAGGGATGGCCTCCAGAGTATTAAATTTCCGATTCCTACCCAAATAAAAATTGAATACATTGATAAATTGAGTGAAGCTCAATTTCCTGAAATTGAAATTACCGGATTTGTTCATCCTGAGTGGATACCACAATTATCGGACTCTTCAGAAGTCTCAAAAAATATAACACGCAATAAGTCAATAACTTATACTGCTCTAGTACCTAATTTGGAAGGTGCAATACGAGCAGTAGAACATGGAATAAATTCAATTTCTGTCATTACTGCTGCTAGTGAAAATTTTAACTTGAAAAATACAAATTGTTCTATTAATAAAAGCATCGAAAAAATTTCTGAAATTATTGATTATGCTCAGGAACATGATATTAAAATTAGAACGTATATTTCAACATGTTGGGATTGTCCTTACACTGGTATCATAAAACCTAAAATGGTAAAACTGATAATAGACCAATTATATCAATTTGAAATAATTCGAGAATTTGTTCTCAGTGATACAACTGGTAAAGCTACAACGGAAAGTGTACAATATTTAATGAATATATTATTCACCGAATTCGATCCATCAAATTTTGCGCTTCATTTTCATGATACATTTGGACTAGCAGAAGATAATCTCAGGTGTGGTCTAAACAATGGTATTACAACTTTTGATTCTTCTACTGGTGGAATTGGTGGCTGCCCATTTTCTCCTGGGGCAAAAGGGAATATTGCATCTCATAAAGCTGTATCAATAATCAATGACTTAGGTTTTTCTACAGGCATAAACAAAGCAAAACTAGATGATGCTGGAATATTTATAAATTCAGCAATATCAAATATTCAATTATCATGAAAATTATAAAATCAAATATCGATATTAATTCTCAAGAATTTTCTGAGAATTATAGAAATAATAAAAAACTCAATAATCATCTTCGTAAAACTATTGTTGAAATTGAAAAGATGGGTTCATCTGATTCTATTAATCGTCATATAAATAGAGGAAAACTAACAGTTAGAGATCGAATCAATTTGCTTTTAGATAAAGGCTCTTTTTTCTTAGAACTTTCTCCTTTGGCTGGTCGAGATCTTTATGATTCACCTCTACCTTCTGGGGGAATAGTAACAGGTATTGGAAAAATTCATGGAAACCGATGTATGATCGTTGCAAATGATGCGACTGTTAAAGGAGGAACATATTACCCTATCACTGTGAAAAAACATTTACGATCTCAAGAAATCGCATTTGAAAATAATCTTCCTTGTGTCTATTTAGTTGATAGTGGAGGGGCTTATTTACCCAAACAGGATGAAGTATTCCCCGATAGAGATCATTTTGGACGTATATTCTATAATCAGGCACGGATGTCTGCAAATAATATCCCTCAAATTTCAGTAGTGATGGGAAATTGTACCGCAGGAGGAGCTTACGTTCCAGCTATGTCAGATGAATCAATAATTGTAAATAAAACTGGAACAATATTTCTTGGAGGTCCTCCGCTGGTTAAAGCTGCCATTGGTGAAATATCATCATCTGAAGAATTGGGAGGTGCTGATCTACATACAAGTAAAAGTGGTGTAGCAGATCATTTTGCCATAGATGATAAACATGCCTTACAGATTTGTAAGGATATTTTCGAAAATATAAATCAATCAAATAAGTTATTTCCGGATATATTTGAATCACCTATTTATGATAAAGAAGAATTATATGGAATTATTAATTATAATAATCAGCATACTATTGATGTTCATGAAATTATTGCACGAATTGTAGACGGATCAAAATTTCATGAATTTAAAGCTGAATATGGAAAAACACTTGTAACAGGATTTTCACAAATACATGGAATTCCTATTGGTATTATTGCTAATAATGGTGTCCTATATAGTCAGTCTGCTCTAAAAGGAACTCATTTTGTTCAATTATGCTGTCAAAGGAAAATACCGCTAATATTTTTACAAAATATTACGGGTTTTATGGTTGGTAAAAGAGCTGAAGCTGGTGGAATAGCAAAAGATGGAGCCAAAATGGTTCAGGCTGTCGCTACTGCAAATGTTCCTAAATTAACTGTTATCATTGGAGGAAGTTTTGGAGCAGGTAATTACGCAATGTCCGGCCGAGCTTACCAACCTCGTTTATTATGGATGTGGCCAAATGCAAGAATTTCTGTCATGGGAGGATCACAGGCAGCAGATGTGTTAGTTACTATCAAAAGAGAACAATTAGAATCAAAAGGAATGGTCCTGACAGAAAATGAAGAAAAAGATATTCGAAATCCAATATTGAGCAAGTACGAAGAAGAAGGACATCCATATTATGCAAGTTCACGGCTTTGGGATGATGGTGTGATCGAACCTGTTCGTACGAGAAAGTACCTTGCTGAGGGACTAAAAACAATATCACAGAAATCTGTTCAAGATTTTATAGCACCTGTCTTTCGTATGTAAAAATCCCACCAAATATCAGGTGGGATTTATCACTTATAACTAATTATCAGTAATTATAAATTAAAACAAACCATGAACAAACATAAATTTTTTCAAATCTTTATTTTCAGGTTGTAACGCTAAAGCTTGAACCCAAGCATCCTTTGCTTTCTCATCTTCTCCCATAACAAAATATACTGACCCCAACCGTACGTGACTATTGGGATATTTTGGAGCAAGTGAGATTGCTGTTAAACATTTCTGTTCTGCTGTGTTCATATCATTAGATTCTAAGGCTTCTTCAGCTTCCTGTAAAAGGAGAGTTACAAAATTAAAAGTAGCCCCACCTATCCCACCTCTAAGGTCATTTAGCTTATGACCCAAATTAACATTATTATTTTCGACTTCTTTTCTTCTGAGATATAAACTATCAAGTGTTTTATCACCTGTTAATGCTTGTATAGCTAATAAATCTAAACTATCCTGTAAAATTTGCGCTTCTAACTCAAGAGGTACCAACTGTTCCTCATAGCGATTTTTCATTTCAGAAATTCGTGCCAGTTCACTCTTATGAACATCTCGCAAAATAAAATTTACCTTTTCTTCTGTTTTTCTCATTCGTTCACGAAATTTACTGTCTAGTATATCAATTTTCTTATTGTAAAGTGTTTCGGTCCACACCTCATTATGTTTTTCAAAAAGTTCGAGGGTCATTGCTCTCGATTTTATAACTTTACGTGTCAAAGTCGAATCTAATGCAATTCCCTTTTTAATTATTTTTGCTGTTGTATCTAAGAGTTGGATGTCTAATTCGTACTGGGAAATTTGGTCATATGTTTTAGCTTTTTGGACTTTCTGATCTTCACCTAAAAAACTCAATCCAGATTCCAGGGAAATGATATTATGTTTTAGGATTTTCATCAATCGTTCGCTGTCCCGAACAAGTGCCTCAAGTGTATTATTATCTCTTTCAATTTCAGCCTTAACTTCAGGAGTATATCCTTTTTTTGCATCTCTCAAGCCTTGTATACGGGATCTTTTTATTTTTAGTAGCTCCTTTTTATACGACTTTTCAATTGCTATGCTATCTCTTGAAAATTTCTTTAAAAGTAGTCTGGGAGTCTTTTTTCTGCCTCTTTTACTTTTTTTCTTTTTTGTTGATTTAACAGATGATGTTGATTTTTTCGAATCTGAAGTTTCCTGAGCAGAAACAGAATCGAAAAACAGAGTAAAACAGAAAGTGAATAAAACTATTTTAATATACTTCATTTATTTCTCTAATTTGTTCGTGCTTTTAAATCTGTTAGTACCACCTGAATGTCTGTCGCTTCGGGATTTATTTCCAATGCTTTCTCATACATATCTATGGCATTCTCATAGTATTCCATCATGTAGTATACCGAGCCTAATTGTGCCAGTGCAACATACATATTGGGTTCAATATCTAGTGCCATTTTACAAGCGATCATAGCTTCGTAGTAATCATTAGCATAAAAGTATTCTGCCGATAAATTAATATAATCAAAGGCTGATAATGCGCTTGATTCAGTCAACTGCCCCTTATTTTGATACGATGTAATTTCATTTTGTAGTGTACCGGTTTCTCTCTCCACCTGGGCAATATCTCTTTTTTGTATTTGAATTTGGGCCTTTAACATTGTTGTTTCACCCTTACTAGAAATCCTGTCTTTTTGGTCATAAATCAAATTTCTTGCTTTTTCCAGTCTTGAATTCATTTCTGCTTCTTCAGCAAAATATTGGGTCTCATAATTTTTTCTTATACGGTCGGCTTCTCCGTCTATTCCTTGCTGCAATTTTTTGTCATGTTCTGCTATCTGATTATCATAATCTTGTTTTAGATTTTGCATTCCAACCTGCATCAACTTCTTTCTGACTGCCCGATTTATTTTCCAACCTTCGACACCTTCTTCAAAATCAGCTAACAATTTTTCCCGATTAATCATTATCTTTTTGGATCTTTTCTTTGCGGATTTTCCAGCTTTGGTCAACTCTTTATCAAGATCTTCTTGAGCTTTCTTTAAATCTTCCGCCCTCATATCCTTCAAATTATTTAACCACCAGTCGTAATATTCACCCATTTCTTTTAATGTTTCAAATGTATTTGGATCTACGTGTTCCATCCCATACTGTTTTGCACCACATCCGTAAAATAATACAAACACGATAAGGATAAAAATGATTCGCACAGGCAAAAGATTCTTAAATGAATGTTTATGCATTCTTATCGCCCTCCTCAGTCACAATGGGCCGTAATGCATTTATAATTCTTCGTTGTGCACCAAATATAACATCAGGGGAGATATTTTCAAGTAAATTCATCCTTTTGTTTATACTTCTTGCCATATCGGGTTCCATTGCACCAAGCACTTTTTCAACTAGGTCCTCATCCTGTTCAAACAAGGCAAAAGCAATGTCACCTCTATCAATATTCTGTAGCACAGACTTTAGATCATCCGTATTTACTTCCATAATATCTTTAAAGGGAAATACTTGTTTCCTCAAATCTCCATTTGTTCCTTCACCCACTAGGTTTAAAACGCGATCGGATAAGGTACTGACCTGAGAAGAAGATGTAAGCAATGAAGCATAATTTGTTACACCACCAACACTTATTTCATCAGGATTAATCAGTTGTCTATATTTATCCAAAAATTCATCTTTAACAGATTCAACAGTAGCTCTTGGCCAAACTTGCCCGGATGCTAAATCTGTTGAGACTTGTTTTAATCTATCATCGTCTAATTGATTTAATAACCATGCAGTTCTTTCAGGTGGTAAATAATTTGCTAATACTTCAAGAGTTTTAACGGGAGCATCATTACACATTTTCCACAAATCATCATTGCTGACTTGCCGCATAAATGCAAAAGGCAAATAAGGTCTGGCTACATCAACCTTCTCCTCAGTATCCGGTGGGGGGAGCAATTCAATAGGATGATTTATACTGATGTTCATTTCTTTATCAGATTCCGCAGCGACAGCAGCTGGCGCAGCTGGCGCAGCTAAATTCACAGAAAGCTCATTACTTTTTTCCTGCTGACCAACAATCTTATTAATTCCATTTAACAAAATATAAACACCCACGAGAAGAATCAATCCAAACCCTGCAATCGCTATACCTGTAATTTTCATTTCATTTGAGGCTAAAGCAAACTCTTTCTCATCGTAAATCAGCCTTAAACTATCTGTCGCAATTTGACTATCGATGGATCGGTTCATACCATCAGCTAGTTTTTTAAAACTTTGTGACATATCCGGAGTGACCACCATATTCACCGACTCCACCGTCAGGTCAGCGCCTACAACGGAGTTAAACACAGGGTGCCCTAAAATAACTTGTTTCGCAAGTTCTACTACATCATTCGGTAAATTCTTATCTAAAATTAATTTTACCATCATCCCAGTCATTTCAAGCTTCCTATCCTTCTTCTTTTCAGAGATGTCCTGAGATATTCGTGCAAAACCGGGGAGTTTAGCAGGGCGAGAAGGTAATCCGGAAACTCTTCTTAACGAGAGTTGAGGCTCACTAGATTTCACTTCCTTATATTCTAAGGTAATATCAACTTCAAGCATCACTCTTTCCTTGCCTACTATCCTCTCCAGACGACCTAAAAATCTAGATTCTAAATCAAGCTCCAACTCCAACTCTTTATAGGCAATTTCCTCAGACCAGATAAAACAAATTGGAAAGAGAAGGTAGAGAAAACCTTTTTGAATAAATTGAGTACTGTTAAATGAAAAATGTATCATGCATTAATCTCCACAAAATAAATGAGTTTATGTGATTTGTCAAATTTAAAACTATTTCTATTCAATTAAAAACGAAGTTTAATTTAAACGAAAAATATTATTCCATGCTAATTA
>CAYSQB010000023.1:10740-19929 GCA_964433085.1 uncultured bacterium | reverse complement strand
AGGCACATTTTCTTGGTCCAATGGAGATAAGTATGAAGGGAGTTGGGTGAATGGAAAAAAACATGGTCAAGGCACATTCACATGGACCAATGGGAACAAGTATGTAGGGGAATGGAAGGATGATAAAAGGACTGGCCTAGGAACAAACACTTCACCTGATGGGAAAAAGTATGTAGGGGATTTTAAGGAAGGGAAAAGAAATGGCCATGGAACCTACATTTTCCCTAACGGAGATAAGTATGAAGGGGAATTCAAGGACGGAGAAAAGAATGGTCAAGGTACATACACCTTATCTGATGGGGGAAAGTATATCGGGGAATGGAAGGATGGGAAATATAATGGTCAAGGTACATTCACTTTCTCTAATGGAAGTAAGTATGTGGGGGAATACAAGGATAATAAAAGATGGAACGGAACAGAATACGACAAAAAAGGTAACATTCTTGGAAAGTATGTGGAAGGGGGATGGATAAAACAATAACTCCATAGAAACCCACCCCATTATTCCCTGTGAATAAAAAGGGATATGAAAATTATGTATAAAATCTTTTTCATATACTACCTCAACACAAAAATTAAAATAAATGATTGTTAATTAGTGGTAAATAGCAAAATATTGAAAATTCTTTTAAAGTCTATATGTCCATGGATATTGAATTGTGACTGAAAAATTTGGTCCTTCATTCCCTGTTGCAAAATCAGCTCGATACAAATTGCCAGATCCACTTAAGAATCGAAACCCGGAACCAAATGAGGTCTTAACTGTTTTACCAAGTTCAGATTTAGTTTCACTGACTGATCCTTGTTCAAAAAATAAAGCTACCTGAAGTTCTTCTACCAAATCCTGAATGAAAAATAAGTCCAGCTTTTCACCTCCTGATGAAGAATAATTCCATCGAAATTCAGCTGCATAATAAATAGTATGAGCTCCCTGAAATCTACCCTCAGGGAATGACCTCAACCTGTCTCCTCCACCAAGTGCGAGAGAGGTACCGTTTGAATTAATAGCTAATTCAGTATTAGCAAGGTTTTCCGCATTTGCCTCACATGCAGGAGGATCTGGTGCATACACACACAGACTATATCCATTTTTAATTTTTAAAACTTCTATGTTAGTTTCACCCTTTTTTGTAACATGTGCATCTGATATTTGGAGGTCAAACACAAGTGTGCTTTTTTCAAGAAAAGGGATATAAATTTGCAGGTCATTGGTAACTACATCAAAAGAAGGTTCAGAACTTGTCGTAGCAGTTTGTCTGTCAATAAACAGACTATTCCGAATTCCTTTTCTAGGATCTTTGTAATCATCTGTGAAATCTATTCGTGTGCTAAATTCTATTTTATTAGCAATGTTTATTTCCAATCCTGGATCAAATGTAGCTACTGTTTCCCCCTGTTTTGTAGGGTCATTTTCATCGGGAGTAACAAATTTCTGAAATGTCCCACTTTGCTTGTTAATACCTAATCCTATTTCCAGCATTCTATCCATAAATGTCAATTTAAGTGTTGGCGCATTTAAGTCCCATGAATTTCCGATACCATACTTGAAATCACTTTTTGATGTATTCATTCCTCTGGAACTGTACTGTTGAATTGCAAACTTGAAAGCGTGGGCTCTTAAATATTGAAGATAAAGAAGATCTGGAGCTAAAAATAATTCATCAAGAAACGCAAATACAAATTCAGCATCTCCAATGCCGCCAATGGCAGAAAAATCTGTAGTTGTATCAGCAATATTTCCAAAATTTCCGATAAAAAATAACCCTGTGCCTAATCCCGGAAGAGAATAAGGTAATGGTACAAATAGTTGTCCATATTGTTTGTTAAATTGCTCTCTTCTGCGTTCAATTTCAAACGCATTTACTGCATCAACTACAAAAAAACTAAATAAACATAAGCTTAGTAAAAATTTAATTTTCATAAAAATATCTTCTGTATTGATTATATTACAAGTGGTGTATAAAGTTACAAATGTCAGTTTATTCAAACGTTGAATGGTACAGGATATGATCAGTTTTTTCAATACTTAAATAAAACCCTTTAGCTTTCCTCAACAAGGTAATCCTTCCAGAAGATATACAAAATCATGTATGGAGTTTGATTTGAAAACCGGGGCAATATTTTCATCTTGTAGGAATTACAGGTATGCACTCTGGCGAAATTGGGATGATTTAAAGCCATACGTAATGATTATTGGTCTGAATCCATCAACTGCGGATGAAAAAGAAAATGACCCTACAATCGTTCGTTGTATTAAATTTGCGAAATCATGGGGCTATGGTGGTGTTTACGTGACAAATCTATTTGCTTATTGTGCAACAGCGCCAAGCGATATGATGGCATCCAATGATCCAATAGGTAAAGAGAATGATGAGTGGCTTTATAAACTTGCAAATGAAGCCGCTATTGTGGTTGCTGCATGGGGTAATGATGGAAGCTATTTAAACCGTTCTTCAGAAATATTGGGTAAACTATTTAATTTACATTGTATAAAAATGAATAAGTCAGGTGAGCCTGCACATCCACTATATTTAAAAGCCGACTTAAAGCCTTTACCTATAAGAACCTCACATTGCTTGGAATAGGAATGAACTACCATCACCTGTGAATAACTTACTTAAGGGCTGCCGACTTATAGCACCCTTACTCAAAAGGAAACATTCAGGTCTAATAGGGTTTCAACTATTTGGTGAATATTTCAGTAAAAAAATTCAAAATACTAATCCAAAGCTAATTCCGGCCTTAGCAATATTGGCTTTGCGTTGTTCCGTATATTCGGTGATTCCACTCTCATTTTCAGTCATTTCTAGAGATAGAAATCCGGTAATGAGCAAATCATACTCTTCGAATTCCGAGCTTAAGTAAAGAGCATTGGTCAACGACGTACCCGTATATTTGAATGCGCCTGTTCCTGAGTTGTTCTCTCCAATTTTGAAATTGAAGCGGTGAAAAATAAGAGAATATTTGGGGCGAATCGTTTCAAAATCCTTTAGATTTAGATTGAAACGATAAAAGAGATAATCCATTTTAACTTCCGGTTCGAGTGCCTGCTGCTGTCGTAAATATTCGAAATAGGCTTCCTCTTCGGGAGATGCGCCGTCGGGTGTTACAATCTCCTTTTCCTCTCTTTCATCCTTTTTTCCATCGGTTCCGAAATAAAGTTCAACATCTAACAGTCGATGACGATAATAAATCGAACCACGGTTCATATTCATGCTATCGGAATGAAAATGATCTTCATCGTGTCTGACACCATAGTTGATTGACGCACTTGTATAATCGATGGCAAAGTTTCCATAATCGAAACCTGCTCCGAGGTGTGAAATTTCGTTCTGTCTATTGTCCGCCACTAGGATATCGTTGGCTTGCCATTTATAGCGGCTGTCTCCAACCAGAAGGCGGTTTAAATCGTACATTAAAGAAAAATGAAAGTAGCCCGATTTCATGGCGTAATAAAATTGAGTTTGTGGTTCTTCGTGCACACTGTAAGGCATCGGGGCTGTTCCGGTTACAACTACACGCTGATATTTATACAATCCTTCCGATAACTCTGACCGAATCGCAGGCACGAAGCTACTGTTTCTTGTCGTTGATCTCCCGTACCTGAGGTTTAAACTTCCCCAGATACTTAGGGTGGTAATATTCGTAAAAACCTGAGGCTCCGGATAAAATACTTTTTCCCGAACATTAACCTCCAAATCCTCATAGCCCTGATGCAAACGGTCCAGTTCCGCCTTGATCAACAAGGGATCTTCCAGCAAATGCTGTGGAAAAATATGGTGCAAGTCCTCTTTCTCTTCATTTTCGCATCCTGCAAAAGGATAGGGATGAACAAAGCGGATCGGTATTTCGTCGACTTTGTTCTTGAAGGGAATGCTCCGATCATGTTTTTTAAAACTGATATCCCATATCACATTTTTGTCGATCACAGTTTCGGTTCCTTCAGTCGTTAAAAAAGACATCTTATTGTCTGAAAAATTGATCATCCAGCCTTCCAACAAAAAGGTTACTCGATTTTTATAGAGCGTCTTGATCACCGTTGTATTGATATGTTCCGAAACTTCTATTTTTGGGATATTCAATTGCCCTACGGGGTAATACGCCATATAAATAATATCGAAACGACGCATCTGCTTAATTTCGCCGTTAAGATCGAGCAGAAAAATCTTGGAATCGTCTACCTTCAGAATTATTCCAATTTCCCGCTCGCAAGCCGAGGTATAGACTGCAGAATATTGAATCGCTAACAATCTGGACGAAAAGAGCAACAGCACCAAACTTGCTAGAGCAAGATATAAAACGGCCTTTCTACAATAAAAATTCAACCGTGATTGCAAAGGATACATTGTTTTCTTTATCCTGGTCGTTCGATGTTTCGTTGGAATTGATGACTTCAGAGTCATGGGTTCGTAAAAAATGATTGAATTGTCCTGTTAATGCTATGTAGTCGCTGAATTGTTTTTTCACCACCATCGAAGAAATCACATGCCTGAACTCCATCAGATAGCGCTCTTCTCCCTGAGTTTCGGCATATTTCCCATGGAACAGAATTTCATTTATACCAAAATCGATTCCATCTAAGATTTTGAAATTAAGCTTCATCCGGTAATGTTGAGTCGTCAAAAAGTAATTCAACATATTATCGATCAATGCAGCGGAGTCGGAAGTTATTTGTGCGGCCTCCGAAAGCTCCCGACTGTATATTAACTGAATTTCCTGATCGTCTTTGGGTGAGGTCGACTTTCGAGTCGTCTGAGAATAGGTTAATCGAATCATCGATTCGGGTGTTGTTCTTTGGACCTTAAGTATAGGGGAAGCCTGACTTGAAGTAATTTCCCTAAATCGATGATCCCCGATAATTCCGAATACGGGATAATAAAAACCTCCGGCGATGGAGTACTCTTTGTAGTCGATACCTGTTAAAGCCAGATAATTAAATAATGGATAAATTTCATTACTATCTGAACTGAGCTTGGAAAAATAGTTAGTATACAGACTTCTTCTATCCATGACGCAGGCATTACCCGCTGAGAAACAAAGTACGTTTCCAATAAAGGCAGCAGACATGAAATGAGTCTTTACCTTCGCATCCAAAACAAACTGAGGTTCGACGGAAGCTACATAGTCAGGTTCTTTTGCTCCGATTGAATATACCCCTTGAGAGGCAAAAGGACTCCCGCTGGACCACTGAAATCGAAGGGAGATCAAGCTCGGGGAGATCTCCCGCAAATAGTCCTCACGCGTATAAATAATTCCAACGCGAGACCTCTTTTCGTACAAAAAGGGTTTGGAGTAAAATACGGTTTTTTTCTGAAATCGTCTTAATGCTGTAAATCCTCTTTCATATTCAGAGAAAAATTTATCAACCTTGATACGATCTCCCAATATACGAGTCGGCTCGATCCTCTTTACTCCAATTTCTACATCGTTTTTTTTACATTGCGATAAACTAGTCCCCAGACCGAATCGAGCAGGTTTGGCATTGGCAATTTCCTTTCGATTATTAAATGGTCGCTCCGGTGCAGAAAAGTTTTTAATCTTCTCAAGATCTACCAAATGTGTTTTACCATCTATATCGAAAAATATGATCACCTGATCGACAAATTTGATGGGCCAACCGATGAAGTGAGTCCGTTCTTCGTCGGAAAGTTTTACTTCTCTTAGAAAACCGCTAAGTTCCGAGCTTAAATCAACCGTTCGGATAGGGTTATCGTGAATATTATAAACCAATGCGAATTGTACATCATCCTGGTCGATAGAAGACAGACTCCCATCCACATTTAACATGTGAATTCGTCTCTCGTCCCCTCCGACGATCAAGCCTGTATTGGTCCCACAATCATCTCCAATCAGAGTATAAATTTCTAATGAATATACTATCCCCGGAAAGAACAACACTAGTCCCGCTAGCAAAGGAACACATACCCGGATAAGAAATCGATTATTGTATATTAAAGTCATTTCACCTTTTTGCTTTAATCGTTCTTTCGGTTAAATCATATAATATTATTATTTTGCAAATTCCAGAACGAATGGCGCAAAAAATTCAACGGTTGCAGGCAAAGGGAATATTTGTAACGGAGCGGGAGCCATCCATATAGGCGATTACTCCTTGATAAAAAATTAACAAAGACAATTTAATATTTAAATATCCTTTTATTTTATCGATTGGGATCAATATGGGATAATTCCAGAGAGAATAATTTTGCCAAAAGAAATGTGCAATTGCTTTTCTTAGCAGTAACAGGGTGTATCAGTTTGTATCAATGCTTGTATCTTTAAATTATGCTGAGATAAAAGTTTTGCAACACATAAAATGTCTTTCTACAGAATCAGTTTTTTTGTGATTTAGAGATTGTATTTTAGCCACTGACTATTCTGCCAAGCTTCCCATTTTCCCTTCCCGGAAATCCTTGAAAGCATCTATCAACTCATCTCTTGTATTCATCACAAAAGGACCATGTGCCGCCAAAGGTTCTTCGATTGGTTCACCATTTAAGATCAGAATCTTTGAATCCTCAGCAGTTTTTAAATTTATTGAAACGCCATTTCTATCAAATATTCCAAGATCTCCTTTGTCTAGGTGTTGATCGCCAATAAATGAGCTTCCTGCCAATTGAAGAATTAAAGTGTTCGTACCATCATCAAAATTTAGATCAACTTCAGAATTTTGATGACCTTCCACCTCATAAATATTTATTTTTGTAAAAGTTTCGACAGGTGAAAATGAACTGCCAAAATTACCAGCAATAATCTTCACTTTTGTTGTTCCATCCTGAAGTAGAACAGTGGGTAAATCTTTTTTATCAAGAGGTTGATATCTGGGTTTTGTCATTTTATGTTTTGCTGGTAGGTTTACCCAAAGTTGAACCATCTCAAATTCACCACCTTTTTCTGCAAAATCTCTGGAATGGAATTCATCATGAACAACTCCAGAGCCTGCAGTCATCCATTGAATTCCACCGGTGCCTATCTTCCCACCACCACCACTGGAGTCTCTGTGTTCCACTTCTCCTTTGATAGCCATAGTTACTGTTTCAAAACCACGATGCGGGTGCTCACCGACACCCAACTTTTGAACTGTAGGAGGGTAGTATTTAGGAGCAGCATGATCCAACAATAAAAAAGGGCTGATATGCTTATTATCCTCAGAGTGTATTGAAAAAATCGAGCTCACAAAAAAGCCATCTCCTACCCAATGTTTTTCCCCTGGTGATATTATTTTTATTATTTGCTTCTCATGAACCATGCTTGTTTTCTAGTGTAGTTTTCAAGAAAATGTTTGCATATTATTTTCAATTTCAAAATAGATAGGATCTTGAAAATAAGCCCAATCAATGAAAAATTCAATTTAATTAATTTTTAAAAGACGCTACGCTAAATTAGCGGGAAAGAACAGTCTAAGAATGAATATATTTTATCTCTAATTAGAAAAATCCAACATTGTGAATCCTTAAAAGTTTAAAGAAAGAATTTAAATAAGGATATAACTTATGATCAAATTATTAACTACTTAAAGACGTGGAAACTACTTATTAATTTATTTCAATAAAGTTTTGATTATGCCAAAAATTGCTTTAATCGGTGCAGGAAGCACTATTTTTGCCCAACGCCTTATCGGTGATATTTTGCTCACTCCAGAGCTTGCCGGAGACACACAAATCGCACTGCATGATATTGATGAGGATAGGTTGCTCACTTCAGAGATTGTCACTAAACGAATTGCAGAAAAACTTGGATTAAATACGTTGGTATTTTCATCTACAGACCGTCGGAAAGTTTTGGCGGGAACTGATTATGTCATATTTATGATGCAGGTAGGTGGCTATAAACCATCAACGGTGATTGATTTTGAAATTCCAAAGAAATACGGATTGCGTCAAACTATTGCTGATACACTCGGAGTTGGAGGAATAATGCGTGCCCTAAGAACGATCCCGGTGATCAGGGATATCCTCAGGGATATGGAAGAAGTTTGTCCTAGCGCAATTCTGCTAAATTATGTCAACCCTATGGCGATGTTATGTATGGCGATTAATCAAATATCGCCTGGTATCAAAATGGTAGGTCTCTGTCATAGTGTTCAGGGTACTGCAGAACAGTTAGCGAAGGATCTTGATGAAAATATCTCAGATATTGACTATTTTTGTGCAGGAATTAATCATATGTCTTTTTATCTTCGTTTTGAAAAAAAACAAAATGGTTTAAAACAAGATCTCTATCCTCGACTAAGGGAAATTGCTGAGCAGAGATCAATGCCCAAAGATAATCTGGTGCGTTACGAAATGCTCAAACGACTCGGTTTTTTCGTTACAGAATCAAGTGAACATTTTTCTGAATACACTCCCTGGTTCATTAAAAGGGACCGACCAGATCTGATTGATGAATTTAATATTCCTCTGGATGAATATATTACAAGATGTGAAAAACAGATTTCTGAATGGGATGAACAGAGAATCAATCTTGAAGATAAAAACCAGTCAATTGAGGTTTGCCAGAGTCATGAATATGCAGCTTCGATTATTAATGGATTGGAGAACGACAAGGAGATAACCATCAACGGCAATGTCTCTAATGAGGGATTGATTGATAATCTGCCTGATAACATTTCTGTTGAGGTTCCATGTCTCATAAATAGAAACGGAATTAAGCCTGTTAAAGTTGGAGCCCTCCCAACTCATTTGGCAGCATTAATGATGACAAATATCAATGTCCAGCAATTGACTGTTGAAGCAGCCTTATCTGGAAAAAAAGAACATGTTTATCATGCAGCTATGCTTGATCCGCACACTGCAGCAGAATTGTCTGTAGATGAGATATGGCATCTTGTTGACGATCTTTTGGAGGCTCATGGCGAAATGATTCCAAAATTAAATTGAAAATGAATGTTTAAATCAAAAAAATATTTTTTTTTGAAAAAAAAGTTTACATTTATTAATATGAATGTTAGTTTGGGAGTGCTATGGTGGGAATGGGCTCATCAAAGAGAAAAGCCATGAAATCTATTATGTTGAATCGTTTTTATGGCAACATTAATATTTGACTGTAGAAAAATTTCAATAAAATTAAGTATAGAAAGCGAAAATTTAAGTAATCCTAGAAATTAAATTTTTAGAAAGTCAATCGTTGACGATTTCAATTGTGTTTTTTCTTAGTCTTAATCTAAAGGAGAAAAAATGAAGAAATTAG
>CAYSQB010000023.1:0-10640 GCA_964433085.1 uncultured bacterium | reverse complement strand
CTGATGGATGGAAATATATCCTATGAAGACAAGCGTCTGGACAAAGTCTTTGATATTTGGGGAGAGCTGGCGCGTAAGGGGTATTATATTAAAAACCATGCATCTCTGTCATGGCAGGAGGGTCAGGCTCCTATGATCAACGGTGATGCAGCTATGTATCTCATGGGTAACTTCCTCGTGCCAGATCTTGTCAAAGCCGGGCTGGATGGTAAAATAGGATATTTTCAATTCCCAGTTATTGATGGAAGTGTCCGCACTTATGAGGATGCTCCGACGGATTCTATGCACATTCCTTCCCGTGCAAAGAATAAGGCAGATGCAAAAACATTCCTTGCATTCCTAGCAAGAGCTGATATTCAAGGATTAATTGCAGATGCTTCGGGTATGTTACCTGCCAATAATCAATCTCCAACACCAACTGATGAGTTCTTGAAAATTGGTTTCAAGGTGCTCAGTGAGTCTGCTGGTTTAGCTCAATTTTATGATCGTGATACCACACCTGAAATGGCCAAAGAAGGCATGAAGGGGTTTCAGGAATTTATGGTAAAACCAGATCGTGAAAAACAAATCCGCAAACGTATTGAAAAAGTGCGTAAGCGTATTTACAAGAAGTAATCTCTTAATTGGGCAGGAATCCCCTGCCCACCTTCCATGCAAGCAAATTTTTGGGACCGGAACCAACTTAAGTTGGCTCCGGTATTTTTTTTATCTCCCGCAATGCTTTTTTTTGCTGCGTATGTCCTTTACCCGATTTTCTCCAGCCTCTGGATCAGTTTTTTTGAGTGGGACGGTGTTGGGGAGATGTTTTGGGTTGGATTTGGTAACTACATTGAAATGTGGGAAGACGACAGAGTCCATACAGCATTCCAGAATAACGTCTTATGGCTAATATGCTTTCTATTTGCTCCTCCACTAAGTCTCGCCCTTGGAATTTATCTTAATCAAGAACTAGGTGAGATTAAATTTATAAAGTCATTGTTTTTTTTCCCGTTTGTTGTCAGCTCTGTGGTAGTTGGACTTATCTTTTCATGGTTTTACAATCCTAAATACGGCCTACTAGATTCTTTTCTTGAATTTTTTGGGCTGCAACCACTGGCATTACTATCAGACGAAAATCTTGCTAGTTACGGAATCATCGCAGCCGCTCTGTGGCCTCAGATTGCTTATTGCCTAATTTTATACCTTACAGGATTAGCCGCCCTGAACAAAGAAATTATAGAGTCTGCAAGAATTGACGGAGCAAAGGGCTGGGGCATGTTCTGGAACATTATCCTTCCACAGTTGAGACCAGCCACATTCATCGCAATAGTAGTTTCAGTGCTGGGCGCCTTACGAAGTTTTGACCTGGTCGCCATTATGACCCAGGGCGGTCCGTGGGGTAGCACGACCGTTCTTGCCTATGAAATGGTAGAACAGGCTATTTTTAATTATAGAATGGGCTACGGAGCTGCTTTGGCTACCGTTCTTTTTTTAATACTAGATATTTATATTGCCTGGTTCCTGATCAGGGTCTGGTTAGACGAAAAGGGAAGGCTTTGATATGTTTCCAGAATCCATACAAAAAGCCCCTATTTTTGCTCGCGGAAGTTACCGCATAATTCTTTATGTGTTCCTGATTGTCTGGCTGCTCCCTCTTATGGGTGTATTTTTGACTTCCTTCCGTTCCCTGGCGGACATCAACTCTGGAAACTACTGGGGCTGGCCGACTGAATTTGCACTCGTAGAAAACTATACCCAAGTTTTTACGGTGACCCCAATGATTAAATATTTTTTTAACAGCCTGGTGATCACAATACCCACGGTTGTGGGAACGTTGGCATTGAGCTCTCTTGCCGGCTATTCTCTCGCTAAACATCGTTTCCGGGGTAACTTTCTGATTTTTGCATTATTCATTGCCGGTAATTTTGTCCCTGCGCAAATTCTGATGATACCTGTCCGAAATTTGACTTTAAATCTTGGTGTTTACGATACAAAATTGGGCCTCATCCTCTTTCACACAGCTTTTCAAACGGGTTTCTGCACCTTTTTCCTTCGCGGATTTATTAAGGAAATACCACATGAAATAGTAGAAAGTGCCCGTATAGATGGTGCTTCAGAGTTACGTGTCTTCTGGAACATCATTTTACCCCTTGTACGACCTGCACTAGCTGCACTGGCAGTTCTTGAGTTTACCTTTATCTGGAATGATTATTTCTGGGCACTTGTCCTGGTTCAGGGGGATGAAGCACGCCCCATCACCTTGGGCCTTCAAGCTCTCAGAGGAAGGTGGACGGCATCATGGCACCTTATTTCTGCCGGATCAATAATAGCAGCTCTTCCTCCAGTGTTTATGTTTTTTATGCTTCAGAAACATTTTATTGCCGGACTTACTATGGGTGCGGTTAAAGAATAATATAAAAAATTACGACTTATTTATGTTAGATATAAATTTTATCTCTAAAACTACTCAATCAAGGTTTGATCTAATCCTGGAACATGCAGCAAAAAAAATAAATGATCAAATTTTGATTAACTACGTTCAAGCCATATGAGTATCTGTCCAAATTTCCTCTACGCAGGACCAGATATTCCTTGGATGAATCCAGAATGTATTGGTATCAACACCTTGCCACCCAGATCACACCTGCATGGATTTACAAATGAAGTAGAGGCCATAAATGCGAAACCTCTTGATTCCCATTGGCATCTAAACCTAGATGGCAACTGGAAATTTCGTCTTTATCAAAAACCAGCAGACTTAGATGAAGGATGCATAAAACCTGATGGGAAAGATTCTGAATGGGACAGCATCAAAGTACCGGGTAATTGGACGATGCAGGGGTATGATTCCCCTCACTACACGAATGTGCAAATGCCTTTTGCACATCAACCACCTAAAGTCCCTGAAGAAAATCCCACAGGCGTTTACCGTTCTTGTTTTACACTGCCAAAGGATTGGAAGGAGCGCAGAACGGTAATCCACTTTGGTGGTGTAGAAAGCGCTTTTTTCGTATTCTGCAATGGGAATAAAGTCGGATTTAGTAAGGATAGCCGAACGCCGGTTGAATTTAACCTTACTCCTTGGATCGTTTCTGGAACAAACCATCTTACTGTTGTGGTAATACGCTGGTCAGATGGAAGTTTTCTAGAAGACCAGGACCATTGGTGGATGGCAGGGGCTCACCGGAGTATTTATCTCCGTTCCACAGCAATGACCTATCTGGAGGACTTGTTTTCTCTTGGAGAATTGAACCAAAATCTGGACGAAGGAAGCCTTGAAGTTGAGGCTAGGGTGAGTTTTACAGGACAAGTAGAATCTGGCTGGAAGGTGGGGATACAATTGATTGACCCTGATGGAAACCGAGTTTTTCCATCCATGCAGCATGAGGAAATACCAGTTGCAGAACAGACGAGAATCAACCTTGGTCATTTGATTCGTTTCTCTAAAAAAATCCACAATCCTGAGTTGTGGAACACTGAAACACCAAAACTCTACAATCTTCTCCTTTGTCTTTTCGATCCTTTCGGTAATGAAATTGAATGGACATCATGTAAAGTTGGTTTTCGCCGAGTTGAAATCAAAAACCGAGAACTACTTATCAATAGTCGTCCTGTGTTGATCCAGGGGGTCAACCGCCATGAACACGATCCACATAACGGAAAAACTGTCAGTAGGGAATCGATGCTTCAGGATATTCTACTGATGAAAAAGTACAACTTCAACGCGGTTCGTTGTGCTCATTATCCTAACGATTCACAATGGTACGAACTCTGTGATGAGTATGGGATTTATGTAGTAGATGAGGCGAATATAGAAACGCATCATTACTACGGTCGACTCTGCAGGGAGCCTCAATGGGCCAACGCGTTCCTGGATCGTACCAGACGAATGGTGGAAACCAATAAAAATCATCCTTGTATAATCATGTGGTCACTTGGCAATGAGTCCGGATATGGACCCAACCATGCTTCTTGTGCTGGATGGATCCGTGAACGCGACAAGAGTAGATTGCTACACTATGAGGGGGCATTGCGTCCGGAATTCCAAGGCAACTGGCAGCCTGAAGCAGGTTTCAACAGTTTGGCCACAGACGTGATTGCACCGATGTATCCCGAAATCCATGATATAGTTGAATGGGTGCGGACTACGAAAGACGAAAGACCACTGATCATGTGTGAGTATTCTCATGCAATGGGAAACAGCAACGGCAGCCTTTCAGACTACTGGGACGTAATTCGCCAGAATCACGGTCTTCAGGGTGGATTCATCTGGGATTGGGTAGACCAGGGGTTGGATCCGGATGGTAAAGGGCATTGGGATTACGGAGGAGATTTTGGTGATGAACCGAATGATGCTAATTTCTGCATAAATGGCCTTGTATGGCCGGACCGTCAACCTCATCCTGCGATGCAAGAATTCAAAAAACTTGTACAGCCTGTTCTCGCCAGAGCAGTTGACCTTCAAAAGGGAAAGCTGGAACTTCTGAACCGCAGAGATTTTACAGGGCTGGAGGATATCCGGCTGGAATGGAAACTCGAAATAGACGGTGAAACGATTCAAAAAGGGATCCTTGAAACTCTTGAGGCAAACCCTGGTCAAAGTATTCCAATCGAACTGAATCTGGCAGGGCCTGAGGTACTTCCGGGGAAGGAAGTATATTTAACTCTGTTATATATACTCAAAACAGCTTGCAAATGGGCCGTTGAGGGACATGAATTAGGTTGGGACCAGTTCCGAATCAGAGAATTTGAAAATAACACAGAACTTGGAGGATTTTTCATAAGGGGTCACAACTCAGCTAAAATATCAAAATCAAAAACAGAAATAAAGGTCGAGTCAGATCTTGGCAGACTTTCTTTTGACACAAATTCAGGAAGATTGAAACAGATCCATTGTGGAGACAGGGATCTGTTGGCTTCTTCACCACAACTTAATGTCTGGCGCGCTCCAACAGACAATGATGGATTAAAAGCGTGGATTGGTAATGAAGAAAAGTCCCTATCAAACTTGATTTCTGTCAGTACACTTAGTCGCTGGCTGAAAGCAGGGCTTGATCAGATTAGATTGACCAAAGAAAGTTGTAGTGTTTCGGAAGTGTTCACACGAAAGGATTCTAGTGCAGAGAGTGGACAGAAACAACCAGGATTAACCAACCTCGAACAAAACCTTGAGCGGTCACTATTACACATTGAAGTTGAACAATGCTACTCCTGTGGTCCAATCTCTGAGGCTTTCGTTCATCACACCATCTGGCATGTCTTTCCAGATTTATCTCTTTGGATGGAAAACATGGTGATGGTTCATGAAGAGTTAAATGACCTGCCCCGTATTGGCATATCTTTCCAGCTCCAAGAAGGTTTTGAAGAGTTTGAATGGTTCGGGAACGGTCCTCATGAAAGTTATTGTGATAGAATGGCCGGAGTTCGGGTTGGTCGTTTTCATTCCACTGTTAATGAGCAGTACGTGCCTTACATAGTACCTCAGGAGCATGGAAACAAAACTGGGTTGCGCTGGATTATTTTGAAAGACGTAAATTGTTCAGGATTGTTCATTTCAGGCTCGGGGTTATTCGAGGGGTCAGTCAGCCATTATCCAGATGCGCACCTGTATTCTACTTCCCATGCATACAAGCTCCAATCTCACCCAGAGACGTCTGTCTATCTTGATTATCGACAAAGGGGGCTCGGTACTGGAAGTTGCGGCCCTGATACTTTGGAACAGTACCTCATTCCATCAGGAATCCATCACTTTGATTACGTGTTTCGTCCCTTCGATCCGAGAAAAAAAGATCCTGAAGAGTTGTTTTAAAAACTTTGCGAACATTTGCAGCAAGTAAAGTAATTTGAACCACTTGGGCTAAAAGGAGCTCTGGGACATCATTAAATTTCAGAGGGGTCACCTATTCTCAATAATTTTCCTCCCCCATCATCCCATTTGAGTAACCCCCACTTTATTCTTCACAGTCAGACAGACCCTTCAAAAAAGTCTTTAATTTAATTCTTTTGTTGTTAAAATTATACCTTAAGCCTGAGGAAATAACTTCATTTCTAATTGGCTTGAAATCTAAGATACATGCATTTAGCTTACAGCGTCAGATTAATTCATTTAAGGAAGAATCTCTTAGCGCAATTATGCCCGGAGTTGCTCTACAGGAGCTTTGGAATTTGCTAAGGACAGCAGAAGTATGGTTAAGGATAATTACATGGTTTGTCCTTTTTGCAGGTCTACTAGGGATGATGATTTCTTTATTGTCAGGACTTAATGAACGTAGAATAGAAATGGCGATCCTTAGGTCTGTTGGAGCAGGGCCAGGGACTATATCTTTTTTACCAATATTTGAAGATACATTTTTAACATTAGTAGGTATTCTTTTTGGCCTGCTTTTTTATACATAACTTTATTTGTTTCACAACCTCTTTTAGAGGCTTACTTTGGTTTATTTATTCCTATTCAACCCCCAGGTGTTAAAGACTTAATTATACTTGGTGTAATTATCTTGAATGGTATGTTAATGGGTTTAATCCGGGCATTAAGGGTGTATCGTCAATCACTTTCAGATGGAATGACAATTCGTTAATAAACAAAATTTTTAATATTTTTATGAAAAAAATCTTTTTAGTTTTTCTTTTCTTTTCACTTTTAAATAACTCATCTTTAGTTTTTGGGTTAAATTTAGAGACAAAGTTGGTTACATGGGCAGATTTAAATAAGTTAAACTATAAAACAGGAGAGATGCCCGAAAGCTTAAGACAATTAAAAGGTAAATCAGTAAAAATTCCTGGATTTGCTGTTCCTCTTGAGGGAGATGGCGGATTTGACTATATTAAGGAGTTCCTGCTTGTTCCGACTTTTGGAGCTTGTATTCATGTTCCACCACCACCACCAAATCAAGTAATTCATGTAATTTTGGAAGAGCCAGAGCATTTTGAAAAATTTTTATATGCTGTTTGGATTACTGGTATCCTTGAAATTGGTGAATACTTTCACGAAGGTCCGAGCGATTCCGGTAAGCAGACTTATGATATTGAATCTAGTTATTTAATTAGAGGACTGAAGGTTGAGGAATATGACTAAGAATTGTGATGATTTTTACTTGGATGGTGTCTGACTCCGTGTAGAATTTAAGTGGGAGTTTAGCGGAGGATTGTCTGACCTTGTGAAGAATTAGTGGGGGGGTCTTATGAATAAAAATGGGCAGTTATTCGTTAATCCATTATAGAAAATCTTGTAGATGTGAAAGTAAATACATTATTACGAGAATTGAACCTATGAAAATAATGGTTTTCCTATTTCTCATTTTCAACTGTCCCACTAAGAATTTAATTATTTTTAAATAGTTTGCTTATTTTTTTTCTAGAGGGTTATTTTTGATTACGAAAACTTGATTGCTCCCTCATCCAACCATTTCCAAAGCACTATACATGCAGTACTCCTATATGGTATCCATTTGGACGTTATTTCAATGATTCTCTCATTATTCATTTCTTTATCTTCCTCATACAATAGTTTTATTGATTTTTTTATTGAAATATCACCCCATGCAAATACATCAGGATGGTTTAGATAAAACAGTGCAAATATACTTGCACTCCAAATACCTATTCCTTTGAACTTCTGTAATCCCTCAATAATTTCATTTGATTCCTTATCTTTTAATTCGTTTAAAATATTTGGTTCTGCTAAAAACATATCTGAAAGATTTAAGATATACTGTGTTTTAGCATTTGATAATCCACATTTTATAATCTGTTGAGGTTTACAATTATTTATCAATTGTGGTGTAATTTTATTTTTACCTATAAATTCTTTTAGTCGGTTGAAGATTGTCGATGCTGCAGCACTAGATAGTTGTTGACCAGAAATGATCTTAACTAATGCTTCGAAATTTGGTTCTCTTTTCTCAGGTTCTTTGGGTTTTATTTCTTTTATAACTTTTTCAAGTATTTTATCTTTTTTGCTAAGATATACTAATGCTTCTAAGAAATTGAGATCATTTGAGACCATAAATAATTGTTCTTTATCTTAATGTTCAACAAAATTAAATCACAATTGATAAATATTTGAAAAACCTCTACAATCCATTTTACCTCCGAAAAATTTTCTGGAAATCTGACATGGGATTGATTTCCCCTATGACTGTCTATTTGCGAAATCCCTCTAATAAAAGTGGTGTATAACCAGGCAGTTCCCCATATACACCCCGTTTCGAGTCCTTTCGTTAGTGGAAGGGAGTCAATTCTTCCAATGAAACAAGGTTACAATTCCTTTTATCTCTAACTCCCTTCCGAATACTAAGTTAAATCGGGGAGGAACTATAAAAAATATTCTTTAACTAAAAACAAAATTAGTAATCCCAATACAAACGAAATTACATATCTGTAAAACATATTCTTACCTTTTAGGAGAAATAATCAAATAATCCATCAAATACTTTATAATACCAAAGTACAAATATTATAGTCAGACACCATACAAGTAAAATCCCATATTTTATTAATTTAAGAGAACCTACGATGAGTCTGGTTTTAATATTTTTCATTTTTAACTTGTCTATAAAATAGATCCAACAATCAAAACAAACACAATAACAACCAGTAGTAGTCTTATCCTTTTTAGTTCAACTAATAATTGTTCAGATAAATTTTCAACAACAATATCCTTATCCATAATTAACTCCATTATTATTACCAAACACAACTCTTAATATCACCTGTTTCTTCCATCATAATTAAATATATAAATTCGTCACTCATCTTTACTAGTCATATTAGAAGTTATAAGAAGGATTGAAATGAGGAGAATGAGTATATGTCTCACAAGGTTTCCCATTAGTGGTTTAGGAGGACTCAATATATACCAGAACTTGGTGTGGAGTACAAGAAATAGGAATATTGTAGGGTATTTCTGCACCAGAATAGATGGATGCAGAATTATTGAAAATGTATGTGTTGATTATTAATTGATTTAAATTAATCTTCCAAAATTGGATAGTTTATGGTTCAATGAGGGAAATGTTATAGAATAAATTTGTATTTAACAATTTAACTAGCAAATACACATGATACATGTCCTTGCAAGTATAAAAGTAAAACCGGGCAAACGTGATATTTTATTAGAGAATCTAAAGTCTAACATTCCTAATGTAATTAAAGAAAAGGGATGTATAGAATACAATTCTACAATAGATGTGGATTATCAAATAGATAATCAAACATTTGATGAAAACATGGTTACCATTATAGAAAAATGGGAAAATTTTGACTCTCTCAAAAATCATATGCATGCACCACATATGTTGTCCTATCGTAAAAAAGTAAAGGATTTAGTTGAAAATACTTCACTGAAAATTCTTTCAAATACTTAATCCCTATAGAGTTTTCGAGAGCACTAACGTTCAGTAATAAAATCGGGAACTAATCCAAAGATCTGTATATGAATTTTATATGGATTTATCTATTTTAGAGGAAATTTTAATCGGAGAGTGTCTGTCTGTGAAGAATTATGTGGGGGTTTCTCATACTCTGAAGAATTTGTGATTCTCCCGCCGGCTGCACGCAAAAAGAATTACCTGCCTTCTAATAACATCAGGATTGAGCCTGTTGATCGAAAAATGAAGCGCTTTTTGGTATTTCAGGAATTTCCATATCGAATGATGTGGCCCTTATTCGTCCAGGCTCCTTTCCACTAACCAGCATTCCCTCGTGCGTACTGGGAACTGGATTGGGAGCCAAAGGAATGGCATCAGCCGCAATGAGATTATAGATAAACAAAGTACGTGGATGGTTGGTTTGATTAATCCTCGATGCATGGGCAACACGGGAATGCATCAAACACACATCACCGGCTTTTCCCACACAGGGAACTGCTTTCTTTTCCAATTCTAATGCAATATCTTCATTAACAGCACCCGTAAATACCCCATCTTTCCAAAGGGAATATAATGGTCCTTTATGCGAACCGGGACTTAACATAATTACTCCGTTATTAGCCGTTACATTGTCAACAAACACTATAATCGTAATACTGTCATCATTACTGCAGGGGTCAAATGTGAAGTCCTGATGCCACTTAACTACAGTTCCTGAACCTGGCATTTTAGAATTAAACTTGGAATGATGAAAACGAACATCCGGGCCAATCAGTTCTGCTACTGCTTGAGTAGCAAGACTTGAGCAAACTACCTTCAAGCAAATGTCTGAAATTTCGGTAGGTGATGCAACACGACGAAGGGCAGGCTGTTTTTTACTGTGCCCCGGCTCAAGGTCGAAACGTGGACGGCCATCCAGCATTTCTCCATAAGGTTGTTGATGGTTAATACTGTCTTTTACCCAACCATTGAAATCAGTTTGCAAGCCTTCCAACAGTTCAGTGTCTATAGCATTTTCAAGAAGAATAAATCCCTGATCCTGAAAAATATTTATTTGTTCATTAGCTAAAACAGTCATAATTAGCACTACAATAATTACAGATCATGAATATTTTTAACAACTTGCAGCCTTGCTGGATAACCTGACATGACCATCCAGGAATTCTCTGCTTAAAGAACAACCCAATTTATACCACAATTTGGTAGATATTTGATTTGATTTCCTATACGTGGATTAGTACAACCCAATATATAACATTAATTGGTTTGAAATACAATGTGTGGGGGATTTTA
>CAYSQB010000022.1:0-20282 GCA_964433085.1 uncultured bacterium | reverse complement strand
CCTGCTACAACGTAGTCAGTGTTTTTGCTGACCGATTGTGAAGTCCTCCCACCATATTTTTCTACTATTTCTTTCGCTTCACTACGGGTAAGCTGTTTTAGGGTGCCTGTAAAAACAAATATTTTCCCAGCAAAATGTAAATTGTTATATATTTCAATCTCTTTTGTTATTTTAACACCCGCCGAAAAACATGTGCTGACCGCAGAGCGGTTTTTTGAGTTCTCCCAAAACCGTACGACCCCCTCCGCAACAATAGGACCCACCTCTTGAATGCTCTCTAATTTCTCTATATTGGCTTTCATAAAATTATTAAAGTCACATTTAAATTCTTTTGCAAAAACTTTGGATAAATGCTCCCCAACGTTCCGTATACCGAGAGCATAAAGAAAACGTGAAAATGTTGTGTTTTTTGAGTGTACAATTCTATCATGTAATTTATCAGCTGATATTTCTCCCATCCCTTCCAGCTTTACAAGGTCTTCTTTTTTGAGAAAATATATCCCGTCCACCGACTTCAGAAGCTCTTCATCAACAAGTTGTTCAACAATCCTCTTCCCAAGGCCTTCGATATCCATTGCATTTTTGGAAACAAAATGCTGAATCCTCCCCTTTATTTGCGCCAGACAGGAAACGTTCTGACATCTGTAGATTGCCTCCTCTTCAGGCTTGAATAAAGACTGATCGCACACAGGACATTCATCTGGAAAAATAAAAGGAAGACTTTCCATGGGGCGTTTCTCCATTACAACTTTCACCACTTTTGGGATAACGTCCCCGGCACGTTCCAAAAACACCGTGTCTCCAATACGAATATCCTTTTTTTTAATTTCATCTTTATTGTGTAGGGTTGCATTGGAAACAGTCACCCCGCTAATCTCCACAGGTTTCAGTCGAGCGACAGGTGTAATAGCCCCTGTTCTACCCACCTGTACCTCTATATCCAAAATAACTGTTGTTGCCTGCTGTGCCTTGAATTTACCTGCGATTGCCCACCGTGGAGATCTGCTTCGTGTTCCTAATATATTCTGGCTATGGAATGAATTTACCTTTAACACTGTTCCATCTATTTCATATGGAAGGCTGTTTCTCATTAATTCCATTTCCTCATAGTATAATATGAATTCATTAATTCCGCTAAGGCGTTTTACGTGAGAATTTATTGGGAGCCCCCATTTTTTAGCACAGGCGATAAATTCGTCCTGTGAGCTAAATGAAATTCCTTCAACCGCCCCCGGCTGATAAAAAAATACGGATAATGGTCGTTGAAATGTAACTGAAGAATCCAATTGCCGAAGGCTTCCGGCTGCTGCATTTCTTGGATTCGCAAATATCTGTTCTCTGTTTTTCTCCCTGAATATATTCAAATCCTTAAATCCTTTTTTTGTAATAAAGACTTCCCCTCGCACCTCTAACAGGTTTGGTAGTGGAAGTTCTTCTTCTCTCAATTTTAATGGCAGACTACGAATGGTACGTAAATTTAAAGTAATATCTTCGCCTGTAGTGCCATCTCCCCGGGTAGAACCATGACGGAATAAACCATTTTCATACACAACTTCCACGCCCAATCCGTCCAATTTTGGTTCGCCCATATATTCAATATTTCCATCTGTTTTCAGCCCCTTTTTGATCCTTTCATCAAAGTTAATTAATTCATCTTTATTTTTAGCGTTCGCCAGTGATAGCATGGGAATAGAGTGTGTCAATGTTTTAAACTCAGGCAGAGGTTCAGCGCCCACTCTTTGTGTGGGGGAATCGAAAGTGACTAGTTCTGGATTTTCTTTTTCCAGCATGTCAAGCTGTCGTAATAAATTATCGTATTCAGAGTCTGAAATTTGGGGGTCATCCAAAACAAAGTAACGATAGTTATGCTTATTAAGCTTCTTGCGTAGGAGGTTTATTTTTTCCTGAACGAATCCCATCAGAGGTTCTGCCTTCATTTAGACCTGTCTTTGAGATAAAAATTATTATTTAATAAAAACAATCGATTAACCTTTTTAATTAAGACTAATCAGAATGTGAATTCGTATCCCAATATGATTGAATAAAAGATGCGGTGGAAAATCTATTAAAGTTGTCTGAATTAAATGATGAATGAAAATAATTTCCAAGTGAATCAGCTTTATAGTGTGAACACAATTCATCTGTATTAGAAATAATTTCTTTCAATGCAGATACAAGAGTGTCTATATCTTCTTGGGTATTGTAAAGCCCTACAGAAGCTCGTACCATTCCAGACTTAAGGAACACCTCCTCTTCAAAATTATCTTCCCCGAGCTCCGATGTTAAATCCAGTAAATCATCAATAATCATTTCCTTAACATAGGGGTGGGCACAAAAACATTCGTTTCTCACAGCAATATTAAAATAATCGTTTAATATTGCTGCCGTCAATCCATGGTCTACACCAATCACGTTAAACGAAATTGATCCAGCCCGGGGACATAGGTCTATATCTGTTTCCCCATAAATATGAATTTCAGGGATTTTCTTTAGCTCGATCAATGCATAATTAATTAAATCGGTTTCTTCATTGTGGATGATGTCCATTCCCGCTTTGTCCAAAACCTCTAGCACTGCTGCCAGACCAATGGCTCCAGAAATGTTTGGAGTGCCCGCTTCTTCCCTATCAGGAAACTTTTTCGTAACCTCGTACCGATCGACAAACACCCTGTCCACCATACCTCCGCCCACTTCTTCCGGCTCAATAGACATCAATATATCCTTGCGGCAAACCACTACCCCAGGCGACCCGGGAACATACGTTTTGTGACCGGAAAATACAAATGCATCAAGGTTTCTATTAGGGTCCTTATGACCAGAGATTGTTACCGGTAAATGGGAAACCATTTGTGCTCCATCAACAATGATTAGTGCTCCGTATGAGTGGGCTAACTCAGCAATATCATAAATAGGGTTGATAATCCCCGTGACATTGCTCACTCCTGTTACAGCAACATAATTTATTTTGGATTCATTTCTTTTTAAATGTTTTTCTATTTCTTCTAAATTGATACACCCCGCTTCTCTGCCAAAATTGTCTAAGGGGATGTGAATTACTTCCTCTGCATGTTTACGGTGTGGGAGATCATTGGAATGGTGTTCCATAAGGGAAACCAGTACTTTGTTTCGCTCTGGCCTATAATCACGAAAAACTCGGGCAAGACGATTTATCCCTGCTGTGGTACCGCTACCGGTAAAAAAACAGGTGTAGTCCTCTGGGTCTGCTTTTAAAAAAGAGAGCACACGATCGTGTGCCCATTGATATTCTCTGGTGGATATCTTGGCGGAAAAATATAATAAACTATGGGTGTTCGCGTAATGATCATAAAACGATTCCATCGCCTTATAGGCTGCTTTCATCATAAGAGTAGAAGCCGTGGAGTCCAAATAAACACGTCGAATTTCTTTATTGTTCACGGTAGAGTACGTAGTGTTTAATCCAATAAAATCAGTTTTTACTTTTTCTAAATTATTCATCTCAGGTTTGTGTAAAACTCAAATTTATAGTGTTAATTTATGATTTTCGAAAAACGGTAATCCATAAAAACAACCATATCAATATACTCGCAATGATAATAAATACAGCAATTCTCTGAATTGCCTTGGTTTTATATATAACCGAAACGGCTTCCATGACATAGTCATCACCAGCAAAATCGCCGAGTTTAAACTCCCATTTCAATGTGTCCCCCTCCAAGGTGTCCGCATTGGAGCGTGTCACCAACCCCGGCATAGTGAGACGAAAATTAAATATATCATCCTGGAGGCCTGTTGTAACCCGCAATTCTTTTTTATATGGCTGCATTGCATTATCAAGCTTTTCATAAAATGATTTTTGTAAATCACCTGAAAATGGTTTGAACAATGTTTGCAAAAAATCGTCACGTTCCCCGCTAATCTTATCAATTAGTTTTTTTGATTTAATCCGTTCAGCATAATTGCGGATATGGGTTGTCATCCGTTCTATGGTAAATGGTGTTAGCCCTGAACCTGCTTGTTTCTCCATATCTTTTAGGGAGGAAGAAATGATATATACAAACGCTTCAGTAAACCACTCCACGGAATCAGAGCCTGCTGACTCTTCTAGCGATTCTGCTAATCGAGGGTATTTCCGATAAATTTCCCTTCCTTTAAAGGTGTGTCTGGCAGTATAAAGAGTGGAAACCCAGCGATTTTTAATCTCAATTTCGATAGGATGAATGAGAGTGCCTTTAGATTTGTGTGACGAAATAAATCTATCTCCTGTTACCAAATATCCTCGGGTTTCCATGATCCAGGTTGTATCATCTTCAGTTCTTTCGGTCCAAACATGCTGTGACCAGTTTTCCCCTTTAGGTGGATGAAGAAAATCATCATCAAATACATCAGTTGAATCTCCCCGGGAAACAAATTCCAATATATAAGAACCATCTGGCTGAATATTTACAGAAATGAAATGTTCCACACAACCAGTTGTAAAAAACACTACAAAAAAAATATATAGGGCGAGCCTTTTCATCAATGTCCCATTTAATTATTTATCCATCATTCAAAGATTTTAAATAATTAAACGTAAAAATTCCTGTTTTATGCCCATCACCCCAAACAGGACAAATCCCGTAGTGTCCTACTGGGTTAATAGATACGAGCCTGTAACTATTTTTACTCATTTTCTGCGTCGGACCTTTAAAAATATTTCCCAGAACATCCTTTTCTCCTAAACAGGATGCACACGGGCAACTATTCCGCAAAATATTTAATGAAATAACTGTTTCTGAATTATCTGTCCACTTTAGTAGAAGAAATTTATCTACCACCTCAGTATGTTTAATCTCAAATTTAGTGTCTTCCAACGCCATTGTTTTACCCTTATGCAATATGTAAATTTGCAGGAGAATATTGGAAACTCCCAATAAAAAAGGGCGATTAGCTCAGCTGGTTAGAGCGCTATCTTCACATGGTAGAAGTCGGGGGTTCAAGTCCCTCATCGCCCACAACTGACAATTTCCTAAGAAATCCCCGCAGATAAATGGAGATTTCTGTTTTGGGTATTTCAATGTCAATCCCCCGATATTAAAGATAATTGATAATTTATTAGAATGGTTTTTATATAACATTATCATAAAAACATTTTTTGATTAAAAACATTTGTGTTTATTGAATAATGTTGTCAGTAAATTTCCTTCGATAATAAAACAATTCACATTTAATCTGAGGTAAATAATGCAAAACGGAAAAGTAAAATTCTACAATAAAAGTAAAAGATATGGTTTTATCACAGGAGAAGATGGTGTTGATTATTTTTTTCACGAAACAGGGCTAGCAAATGGTATTTATGTTAGAGACGATGAAAAGGTTGAGTTTAATGTAACAGAAACAGATAGAGGAAACAAAGCAGTGGATATCTCGCTTATTGATTAATTAAATAATTGATACATAAAAACCCCCGTTTTCCGGGGGTTTTTTATTCAATAACATCTAAATTAAAAAAGGCGAACGGGGGGTCTCCTCAAAAAAGACAATAACCCTTAAGTTTATCTTTATTGATCTCCCCTTGGTCTGTAATAATGTGGTTCACAAATTCTAAATTTACAATATCACATGAATGGGAAATAAGGGTGTAATCCACACCGCTGGCATATTGTGGTTCTTCTTTTAGATAAATATTCTGATCACCTGAAATGGTGGGAGTAATCTCCAAAATAGGAGCAAAAAGATAAATGGGCAATTTGTGAATGTGACACTCGCTCACAATATTTGATGTTCCGCTATCGCTGACAAATTTCCCGTCGGCTGTGATTGCATAAGCTCCGATAAAAAGTTTGGTCACTTTATCAAAATGATGAATAAGGTCCCACTCAGGGATAACGGTAAATTTTATCTGATTTTGCTCCATAATTTTAATGACCCTGTTAGTTTTTACAGGCTCCTGTCTTAAAATTAATACTTCAAATTCCCTGCCCATATTTTTTGCTTCCGGTAATAACAGCTCAACGGGTTCTTCGGCGGCATGGAGAACAATAAAATCACCATCAGTTATATGGTCCAACCCTTGATTTGCCAATTCCTTCATATCATAATTTAGTCGGATAATTAAGTCCTCGAGAATTTCGATAGTGGCTGATTTTTTGATCGATATATCTTTATCCTCAAAAAATTCATTCTTTTCCAATTCGTGTTCGAAAAGGATTATCAGATTATCAATGGGGAACATGCGGGGCTGGCTATTTGTAATTGTTTTACAGACCTCCATAACCTGAACGCGAAACATATCATCCTTACATTCAAGAAGTTTTACTGCATTAATGAGGGCCCTAAGTGTTATGACGCTGGTTTTGGAGGATGAATAAAACTTGACAATATCCCTGAACAGGTTGTCCAATATTTTCTGATTTATTGTACTCATAATGATAATCTCAGATAAATCAAAAGAAATACAGATGATAAAACCAGTGAAATCAGCGTGATTATCATTCCTCTCTTCATAAAGTCTATAAAAGAGATTTCCACCCCATATTTTTTTGCAATCCCTATCGAAACAATATTTGCTGATGAGCCAATCATAGTTATATTTCCCCCAAAACAGGCCCCCAGGGCAAGAGCCCACCAAAGAATATTATTAGGGATAGGATTGTTTTCAAGCATTAGATGGACAATAGGTATCATGGTGATAGTAAAGGGGATGTTATCAAGAAATCCTGAGGCAATCCCCGAAACCCATAGAACCATCAACACAATAACGTAGGGATCGTTTCCAATATTCAAGAACACGTTATGAGCTATCCATTCAATTACGCCATATTCTTCCAGTGCCCCCACCAAAATAAAAAGCCCTGTAAAAAACAATAGTGTGCTCCATTCCACTTCTTCAAGTACCTGCTCCACATTTGCTTTGGATATAATTAATAATACCATTGCCATCCCGAGTGCGACTATTCCCGGTGCCACATGTGTGATTGTCTGAGTGATAAAAAGCAGAATGGCAATTATGAGGCAGGCAATGCTTTTGATCATTAAAGTTTGATTTATTTTTACATTTGAAAATTCAAAGCGAATTTTCTCCAGTAGCAGCTCTACAGAAACCAGCTTTATCATGCTGGTATTTATAGGTTTGAATTCAACTCTGTTTATGAACCAGATGTAAACAAGCACAATAATAAATACAGGGATAACAACGGGTGTTAAATTTAAAATAAATTGATTAAATGATAGTCCAACTTTGGATCCTATAATTACATTTGGAGGATCTCCAATAAGTGTTGCAGCTCCGCCTATATTGGAAATAAACGCCTGGCTTAAAACATAGTTTTTGGGATTTAAACCCATTCCCCTGGTGAGTTCGATAATAATGGGAATAACTATTAGCACAGTGGTCACATTGTCAAGAAATGCAGACATGAGAGCCGTAATAACTGAAAATAGACACAAAATCTTTATTGGATTGCCTTTAGTAAATTCAGCAATTCTCACAGATACAATAGTAAAAAAACCTGATTGTTTTATCAAGCTCACAAGAATCATCATTCCGGTAAGAAGCATCAGTGTTTCAAAATCAATAAATCCGACCGCCTGATGTTCATTAAGAACACGCAAAACAATGAGAACACCAACTCCTGTAAGTACCGCTGCTGCTTTATTTACCAACTCAAAAGTTATGGCAACATAAACAACTAAAAAAACAACGATGGGTATAAGAGCGCTGAAATGATTAACAGTATGTTCCATTGTGTAATCTGGTTCTATTTATAGGAGAAATTTAAGATATCAATTCTTTTGCACAACCAGAACAGGGCAGGACAAAAGGTTAGAGATTCCTTCATCGATGGAATCCATAATCCGGGAATTAAAAGTAGTCTGCTTCCGGTGCCCAAGAATAACTAAATTTATATTATTCGCATATTTATTTATAATTTTGGATATGCTTTCATCATATTCAACAATGATCTTTAGGTCCTCCACAATATGTTTATAACCATATTCAATAAATCTACCTTGGATATCCTCTTCAGTAACTTTTTGGCCAATAGCCCCTTTTGGCTGGCTCAGGGCTGGTTGGTTTACATGTATTGCTATTAACTGTGCACTAAACCTTTCAGTATATAAAACGGCTTGTTTTATAACTGACCGTTCATCTCCTCGGGCAGCCAGCGCCACCATTATTCTAAATGGCACAGAAATCATTTTAGAAATTAAAATAAATTATTGAACTTTAAAAATATCAAATGATCGTGAGATTGTCATATCCTGAAAATATACAGTGGAATGATTTTAAACAAAGTAGCCCTTATTATTTTAGAATAGAAGAATATATTACATAAACTTTAAATTGTAGTTAGCAGTAGCTCCAAAGACATAGATAAAATGAACTTTAATATAAATACTAAAAAGGGGAAATTTGGCTAAGGAAAAACCTATAACTATTGATGGTATCATAAAGGAAGCACTTCCAAACTCTATGTTTCGTGTAGAGATTGAAATTGGAGGGAAAAAACATGAGGTTTTAAGTTATGTTTCCGGAAAAATGAGAAAATACTTTATAAAGATCCTACCGGGAGATATGGTCAGACTTGAGGTGTCCCCCTATGACTTGTCTAGAGGAAGAATTGTTTTTCGTCAGAAGTAATAGTATAAAACACACTGTTTCAATAAACAACTGAGATATTACTCGCATTTTTCTATCCAAACTTATTTTTGATATTTGTCAGTGTCCCATATATTTACAGGGTCACAATTGATATGGCTATTTAATAGTTTCCCTCACAGTAATAATTTTATTATACCTATTCCCCCTGAAATCGTTCCATATGTTAAATTATAATATTAATAATCATGATACTCAAAAGAAAACTTGAGAAACAGGAGATTAATGCCCTCCCATTAAAGGCTTATGGTGGGGAAATATTTATAATCAACACATTACAGGATGTTAAAACTTCCTGTAGTATTCTTCAAAAGGAAAACATTCTAGGCTTTGATACAGAAACCCGACCTGCATTTCATAAGGGGGAATACTATGCTCCATCAATAATTCAACTTGCCGGAGAAAAATCAGTTTATATTTTTCAATTACATCAGGTCGGATTTTGTAACCCCCTTAAACAGCTACTATCAAATAGAGGTGTTCTCAAGTGTGGTGTGGCAATAGGGCGTGATTTATCAGAATTAAACCTGTTGAGTGAATTTATTCCAAGAGGGTTTGTTGATTTAGGAGAACTGGCCCGGAAAGCTCTTGTTCCTCATCATGGCCTTCGTGGCTTAGCGGCTTATTTCTTACATTTCCGTATATCTAAACAGGCACAAATATCAAACTGGAATATTAAAACACTGAAAAAAAAACAAATTATTTACGCAGCCACTGATGCCTGGCTAGGGCGTGAGTTATATCTCAAGTTTAAGAAAGAAAAAATAATTTGAATTTGTTTTTTATTGGTAACATAAATGTCTTTGATATTATCTATCTGACAACTTAAAAAACTAATCCTATATAAATTAGGGAGAGTGTCCTCCTGCTTTTTAAAGCTAGCTTTAAATTTATAATTTTTGTTTATTTTCGACTGATTATATTTGGAGATTTAATCACAAAATATTTAGTATCAAAACTTATATAATATAGGTTCCAAACCAACTCATGAATAAAAAATTATTTGTTTTTATTTCTTCGCTATTCCTTTTCCTAAACAGCTGTGCGGGCCCCATTTCAACTATCACGCAGATGGAGCTTAAGGCACATGTGCGCTATTTGGCCTCTGATCGGTTACAGGGGCGCTTCCCTGGAACGAGTGGAGATAGAAAGGCAGCTGAGTATATCCGTAATCAGTTTAAAATTTCTGGTCTTACTTTATTGGGAGATACTGGATTTCAATATTTTGACATCATTACAGATGTGTCTTTAGGAGATAATAACAGTTTAACCATAGACCAAATTAATTTCTCTGTAGGGAGCGATTTTATTCCACTGTCTTTTTCTCAAAATACTACACTAACAGCTCCTATAATCTTTGTTGGTTTTGGATTTAATTTTCAAAATAATAGTCTATCTTGGAACGATTATTCGGATATTGATGTGTCTGGGAAGTGGGTACTCATCCTACGTGGTTCTCCAGATGGGAATAATCCACATGGAGATTTTTCAGAACATAGTTCTTTACGAAAGAAAGTAATGATTGCCAAAGATCATTCAGCCGCCGGTGTGATATTTACAACAGGATCTAAATTTGACGAAAGCGATATTCTAATCCCCTTGCGATATGACCAGAGTCAAATAAATGTCAGCATACCTGTAATACATGTAAAAAGGGAAGTAGCCGATTTACTTCTTTATAAATCCGGTGGTAGCCTTGTTTCTTTAGAAAATACTGTAATTCAAATGAAAGAAAAGTTTAAATCGATAGAGCTGAAAAAAAATGTTTCCGTTTCAACCACTGTGAAATATAAAACTGTTCAAACTCAAAATATTGTTGGGGTACTGACTGGAATAGATGAAAAATTAAAGAATGAAACTGTAGTTATAGGAGCTCATTATGATCATTTAGGGTTTGGAGGAAAACACTCGGGATCCCGAAGACCTGACCATTATGAGATTCACAACGGTGCAGATGATAATGCCTCCGGAGTATCTATAATGCTGGAACTTGCGGAACTGTTTTCACACAATAATTCTAATAAAAGAACATTGGTTTTCATTGGGTTTGGGGCAGAAGAAATGGGACTATTAGGATCAAAACACTTTGTAAAAAGTGGAATAATTGAAAATGAAAATATTCAGATTATGCTTAATATGGATATGGTTGGTCGGTTGGATAGAAAGGTAAATAAAATCAGTATAGGTGGAACACATACAGCTGTCAACCTCGAGTCAGAAATTAAGACTATTGTCTCTAAAGCCGGTCTGCAACACTCTTTTTCACCAGAAGGATACGGCCCTTCAGATCACTCAAGCTTTTATGTGAATGATACTCCTGTCCTGTTTTTCTTTACAGGAGCTCACAATGATTATCACACGCCGGACGATGACGCAGACAAAGTTAATTATAATGGAATGAAAGTTCTTTCCAAATTAATATATTCCATAGCTGATTATTTCTCAACTATGGATGAACGACTTGTTTTTCAGGAGGCTGGTCCAAAACAACAGGAGAACCGCCAGAGATTTAAGGTCACACTGGGCATTATGCCAGATTATACATATTCAGCCACAAGGGGGTTAAGAATTGATGCCGTTCTGAAAAACAAGCCGGCATCAATTGCCGGTCTTAAGGGTGGGGATATTATAATTAAAATGAACGGAAATTCGGTGAACGATATTTATGAATACATGCACCGACTATCAGAGTTTAATCCTGAAGATGAAGTAAAAGTAAAGTTTGTACGGGGGAAAGAAGAAAAATCTGTGATAGTGAGATTTTAGATTAAATTCCTTTTGGAATCCATTTAATGAAAACAAAAACCTTACTGATGATGGCTAGATTGTTTCTTTTTTTAATAACCATAGGCGGATGCAAAAATAACATTACCTTTTCTCTTTCTGAAATAAAACAACTAACGGTTGACGGAGATAATGGTGAGGCTTATTTTTCTTCTGACAACACACATTTGGTTTTTCAAACTAAACGTGGTGGAGACGAGTGTGACAAAATTTATACCATGACAATTGATGGGATGAATCTCCAGATGCTCTCTGTAACCGATGGGGCCTTTACCTGTTCCTATTACTCTCTAGATGATAAAATAATTTTCTTTTCATCAACTCTTCATGATGGTCCGGACTGTCCTGAAGTATACAAACATCCAAATCCCCACAAATATATTTGGCCCCTCAGAAACTTCGAAATTTACAGTGTTGATAAAAATGATAAATTAAAAAAACTTACCCATTTTCCAGGATATAACGCAGAAGCAACAGTTCACCCTTTAGAAAAAAAAATTATTTTTACATCTTTACGTGATGGAGATATAGATCTCTATGAAATGAATTATGATGGGACACAGGTCACCCGAATCACCAAAAAATATGGTTACGATGGTGGGGCTTTTTACTCACCTGATGGGAAAAGGCTTGTATGGAGAGGATGGTATCCAGAAACTGATGCAGAAAAAAAACAATGGAATGAAAATCTTATCAATCGATACATTGAAGCGGTCCCCTTGGATATTTATGTTGCCAACAGAGATGGTTCCAATAGAATCAGATTGACACGAAATGGTGCCACAAACTGGGCTCCCTCTTGGCATCCGAATGGTAAGTATATTGTTTTTTCATCCAATATGGATGATTGGAATCCTAAGTACAACTCTTTTGGTCACAATTTTGAATTATACGTGATCCATATTAAAACCAAAAAATTACAGCGCCTTACTTATAATGACACCTTTGATTCTTTTCCGGTATTCTCAAAAAATGGGGAAAAGTTAGTTTTTTCATCCAATCGTAATGCTGAAAACCCTAGACAGACAAATATTTTTATTGCTGATATTATGTAGGGCTTAAAACAAATCCTCTGTTAATCTTTATACTTATCTATAGTGGTTATTTCTTCAACCCTACCTTGGAAATATCCACTATAAACATTTTTGGATAACCAATCTTTTTCTGATTCAACTTCAGTAAAAACTACCTTTGTCCACCAGTATTTATTTTTTCTGTCCCACAAATAGTTTCTAGCTTTCAGTATATCTTTAGTTTCAAAGGGACTCCTCAGGGCTGATATTTTATAATATGGAGTTGTGGAGTTTTCTATGAGCTCAAGCACCGGTTTGTTCTCAATATAAACTTCGTGAGTAAGGAGGTGAATCAGCGCATCTACATCATTCATCGCTCGGTGAGAATCGTAATAAAAACCGTGCCAAATACATAGAAGCTCTTGCTTAACGTTTTTAAAGCCCCTAGACATCCAATCAATATCATTTATCGAACAGGCCCATAATTTTTTTTTAGATTCGGGGTGAGCTCTGTCCAAAAAGGCTCTGTCGAAACTTGCGTTGTGCGATACTAATAATTCCGTAGAAGCAAAAATTTCCTCTACTATATCCCAGTCAATATGTTTTCCTGAAATTATTTCATCTGTTATCCCGTTTACGGCAGATGCCTCCTTAGATATGGGTATCCCAGGATCGTTAAACGACTCGTATTGATTGTTGATAGATATGATCTCTCCGGATTGTGCATTGATAGAAACAGATTTCACTGCAATCTCTACAATCCCGTCATCTTGTCTGTTCTTCCCGGTGGTCTCAACATCCAGGAAACAAATGTTTTTTCCCTGTCCGGAAAACAAATCGGGTTCAGATGCAATCCCGAATTCACCACAAAACTTCGAAAGGGGTATTACACCGCTACTCTGAATAATCGGTTTAATAAACGACATTATTATTTTATACCTAGTTTATTGCTGAAAGAATATTTGATATCTGTTTACTATGATATGGTGTTATGTAGCCTTTACATTGGTTGTCCTTTAAATGACCAATCAGTTGATTGCGCACCTTTATCCCATAGTGATTTTCTAGAAGGTAACGATACATTGAAAGCTGTAAAGCATAATGGTTAAAATTACAGTCCATGATGGTTGCCGTGACTGGATGGTTACCCATTTTATTATTAAATGACCTGGTTTTTATTTTTTTGCTGGTTTTCCAATCAATAATCTCATAGACATCATCCGTTTTGTCATAAGCTAAAATATCTATAGTCCCTGCTATCTTTAGTTCCTTACTGTAAACAATAATCTCGGTGAATATATCAATGTCTGATTTTTTACAATATTTATCCAACCACTTCAATGCTGATTTGGCCTTTGGTTCAGAGGGTTTAATGTTATCCTTAATAGACAGTTCAATTTCTTTATGTACATTGGTTCCATGATTGCTGGCTATCTGCCACTCCCGAATAAGCTGTTCCGGTCTCATGTTTTTATATTTTGGGTGTGTATCACAAAGATTTGTGGCAATCTTTATTGAATCAAAGGGTTCAAAAAATGACCCCACCACAGTTGTGACGCTTTGGAAGTTCAATCCCGGATTTGTTTCAAGGACGTACTGATGTGTTTCCTCAATTAAGGAAATTTGGTTATCAACTATTGGTTTGTTTATTTTCATTATTTTTGTTTTTTAATCATATATTAACTTCCAAACTAACCCCAATTACCCAATTGCTGGGATTGTAAAAATATCCTCCAGACTCAATAGAATACTTCCCTGATTTAAATCCTAACCCAATCCCTGTACCTGTAATCAAATCCCTTGTCACGCTTGATTTAATTTGTTGATTGAATTTTTTAGAATTAATGCCGCATCGTAAAAAAACGGATTTGGAAAGAGTGAAATTCCCGCTTAGATAAAGGTCCGGCTGTTGATTTTGGTTCATAAACTCAATGTCCAAATTCAGTTTTAATGGTAAATATTCCAGCTTTTTTGAGCCGCTTATCACAAATGATAATGGCAAGTTTTCGTTTTTCAAATTAAATTTATTCAATACTATTCCCAGATTTTTTAATGCAATCCCCAATTCCATGTTTTCCTTATGTAGGGAAATCAACCCTCCAAAGGAAAACACCATTAGAATTGACTTTTCTGGACCAAGTCGACTGTGAAACAGGCCAGAACTTATTCCGTAGCTGAGTATCCCATATTGAGAGGACACACTGCAGTTCAACCATGACTCACTGGAACTATATGGGCCTGAAGGGTTTCCTTCTTCATCGTATCCATCAAATCGTCCATAATCCATCTGGCGGAAATGAAAAGAATAAGTCCTTTTATTTTTCAGGAAAATCGATCCGATATGTTTAGCGTTTATATTAGAGGGATAGCGAACTATCTCTATAATATAATTTTTACCATCAACTTCTCCAAGTATGGCTGGGTTGTGCCTGTCTGCTTCCTGAATATTCAATAATATTCCACCGCCTGCTAAAGAAACGGTTATCGAGCTGTACCATGAATTAAGTCCTTGATAGCCAGACTGTCCACTCAAAAAACAAAGTCCGGAAAATATTAATAGAAAATATTTTTGATGTTGTTTTGTCATTTCACAGCATGGATACCGGATTGATATCCATTAAAATTCGAACAGATGAGGTTCTTCCTAATTTCTTCTGCGAAAAATTTTTCTTTAAATATTGATGTAGTTTATTCCCATTGGGATCTTTTTCTTTTGATGACTTAAAAACCAATTGTTGTCTATATCTGTTTCCAATTTTACCTCGGTAGCACGACGCAGGTCCTAAAATTTTTAGTCCGGGGTACGCAGGTGTTAATCTTTTTTTTGTTTCCTGACTAACCAAATCTAACTTGTTAATAGATTTTCCTGAAAACTCTACCCTACACATCCAGCTGAAAGGTGAGTAGTTGAGTGTTTTTCTTTCGCTTAATGCAATATTATAATATTTTTCCAAATCCAAGTTTGACGCGCATTTTATCACTGGATTATCTGGTTGATATGATTGGATAACAACTTCGCCAGGTTTTTTATGTCGGCCTGACCTACCGGCTGCTTGATAGATCAGTTGAAAAACTCGTTCCCCTGATCGAAAGTCTGGTAGATACAGTCCTGTATCTGCGTTTATAACCCCCACAAGAGTTACGTCTTCAAAATCTAACCCTTTGGCTATCATTTGCGTTCCAATAAGAATATCAACATCCTTTTTGGCAAACTTTTTTAGTTGTGCTGTAAGAGTACGCCCTCCCTTTACTGTATCTGTATCTATTCTTGATATGTTTGCTTCCGGAAAGGCGTTTTTTAAAAATTCTTCTGCTTTTTGAGTTCCAATTCCAAATAGGCTCAGCTCCGTACTTTGACATTCAGGACATTGATCTGGGACTTTCGGTTTAATAAATTTACAACAATGACATTCTAGCCTTAGACCTGTCTTGTGATAAGTAAGGGGTAGCTTGCAGTGTTGACATTCCATTATCTCGCCACAATCTAAACATCTCATCACAGGGGCATATCCTCTACGGTTTTGCAGTAAGATCACCTGCTCATCATCATCTAATCGTTTGTGGATTTTCCGTAATAATAGGCTCGAAATAAGCTGGTCTTTTTTCCCTGTCTCATCTTTTTCCTGTTTCATATCAACCAAATGAACATGTGGATAATATGCACCGCCATATCTGTCAGGAAGAGAGAGATTTCCATGTTTCCCCAGTGTTTTATTATAATAGCTTTCCAAGCTTGGAGTTGCGCTTGCCAGAACGACAACCGCGTTGTGTAACTTCCCTCGCATTAAAGCAACATCTCTGGCATGATATCGAGGTGCTGGAGACTCCTGTTTGTATGCGGATTCCTGTTCCTCATCCACAATAATTAGACCTAAGTTTTTTACTGGAGTAAAAACAGCACTTCGTGCTCCTATGACCACACTACATTCACCCCCGCATATTTTTCTCCAAGTCCAAGCCCGTATTCCTGTAGTCATTTTTGAGTGCCACAACGCCACTTTATTGCCAAACACAGCTGAAAACCGTCCGGCTATCTGAGGTGTTAGAGAAATCTCGGGAAGCAAAACAATTGCCGACATTTTCATATCAATACATTCTTTAACCGCTTCAATATATATCTCTGTTTTTCCGCTCCCCGTTACACCATGAAGTAGGCTCGAAACAAACTTCTGTCCTTTAATTTTTGGTATAAGCTCATCTAATACTGCCTGCTGTGATTCAGAGTAAGAGATGTTTTTTTCAATGGGGTCAAAGGTGAATCCTGTAATATCCGGGATGGATTCTACTGAGGTTAAACGAATATATCCCTTCTTTTCAAGTGCTCTGCATACAGTCATTGGGTTAGAGGTTAAATGTTTTAGGGCTGTCACTGGCACCGAGGCTTTTTTCTTATGTAAAAAATCAACAATGTTTTTTTGTGCAGGAGCGCTTGATAATAAATTATCTAATTCCATATCATATAAAACCTCTGCATTCCATATTGTTTTTGGTGAATATTCCATGGATAATTGCGCTGGCAATATGGTTTTTGCGACCTGACCTATGGGAGTAAAATAATAGGTGCTCATCCAACAAATCAATTTCCAAAGAGTTTTGTCCAAGACAGGATGAGAATCGACAAGAGACTCTATGTTTTTTATGGTTCCGGTAAATATCGGTTTTTTAGGAAAACCTACAATAATTCCATTCGTTTTTCTTTTTCCTAGTGGTGCGGTGACTCTGGAGCCTATATCAATCTGGTTCCTGAATTTCTGTGGAACAGAATAGGTAAAGATGTTGTAACTGGAAATTGGAAAGGCTATATCTACAAACATGCTCTTTAAAAATAAGTGTCAAACAAATTATCAGTCAATAAAAACCGATATTAATTTGATATATAACAGTTTACGTTTTTAATTAATCATCTTTGGTTGTTTTCAACAAAAAAATAAAAATCTTGCAATAAATGTTTTGTGTTATTTTTTAAGAAAGCTTCTATCTTTGTCCGTGACATTGGACTCAACAGATAAAAGGTCAAGTATTGTATCATAAACATCTTGTTGTTTGTATTCCTGACGTTCTATTATAGATAGTGGTATTGAAGATTTAACTATTAATGGAATGTATTTTTGTTCAGGCGGCAATGATATGCCTGGCGGCATCCCATGAAACACCCGATCGTTTTCCATCAGAGATTCACCGTGATCTGATAAGTAAATAAAAACATAAGGAGCCCCCGAGCTGTCAAGTCTGTTTATTATCTTGCCAAGAACATAATCTGTATAAAGTATCGTATTATCATATGAATTATACAGCTCATCAACGGTGCATTGATTCACCACATCTGCATCAAGGCACATGGGATGAAAGCGCTGAAATTCCGGTGGAATTCTTTTTTGATAGTTTGGCCCATGGCTACCACCACCAAGATGTAAGACAATGAACCTGTATCCAGAGGTGTATGATTGAAGGTTGTCATTTAACAAAGGTAAGATATCTTCATCATAACAACGGCCATCATGCCCACAGTTTGTAACTTTTGTTTGTTCAACTGTACCACAATTATCATAAAGACTAAAGTGGACATAGCATGCTGTATTAATACCAGCCTTAGAGGTAACTGTTGGTAGGGGCACATCCTGTTTAACCATTATTTCTGGTAGTGCATATAGTGTTGAACCAAAAGTTGCTACCCCATTAAGTGTGTGAAGATTTTTATCTTTTGATAGTATCGGATTAGTGTTTTTCCTGGTGTACCCATATAAACTAAAACTTTTCTGTCTCGCTGATTCTCCAATGGCCAATACAACAACTAAATTATCTTCAACTAATGTGTGAGCAGAAACTTCAATATTCTTTTTTTCTTTTTCTGGGAGATATGTTTTCACAGAATTTTGGATTATGTTGATAATACTTGTTATATGATTTAATGGAATAAGCTGATGGAAAATATATTTTTTAGACATATTTGCAGCGCGATGTATAGGGTTAAACTGTGCGTATAACAACCCTATGGCGATGAAAAGAGATAGGATAAATAAGGTGATAGATTGGATTAAATATTTGACAGTACCTGCAAAGGTTATTTGAACAAAAATTATTGCCGTGATTGGCACGACTATTAAAAACAAAAAATATGGTATCATTTGGATTGACAATAACCCTCGTACTTCTGTAGTGTCAGTATTTATCGCATTCTTAATCATGTGATGGTCTATGGCAACATTATATTTAGAAATAAAATAAGCTGATGCTCCGCTCAACAAAACAATAATAATTGCTAGGGGTTTAATCGTCCATCGGTGGGCAAAAAGCGTGAACACAGCAATAAAAAGGCAGAGGCCGGCAGCATAAAACGCGCTTATTCCAACATAAGAAAATTCGTTTTTCAAATAAAACCATTTAGTGATTTTATCAATATTTACAGCGTTGCAAACTATATATAATAATGCAGAGTACAATATGCAAAATACTATGTGAGAGACTTTGAAACTTATATTGTTAATAAAATATTTTTTCATTGAAAATATTTTTATATAATTATTTTCCAGTATATAGGGGATATATACATTGGCAGGTTTACTTTAGGGTCAGATAGAAAAAAAAGGAGGGGTATGAAAACTGTCTGGTTTTATAAACTAATTAACCCCCAAGTAGCCGTCTTTTTTTACCAGAACTCCTATCTAGTTAAATTGATTTAATCACGTATAATTTTAATTCAGGAATGAGGTCCGGAGTTACTTTTACCGGAACACTGTATACCCCCAGCGCCTTGATTGGTTCTTCAAGTTGAATTGTATGTCTATCCACAGAAATTCCTTTGTCCAATAAGGCTTGGTGAATATCCTGGCTGGTAACAGAACCAAACATGCGCTCTTCTTCTCCTACTTGTACTTCAATTGTTATTTCTGCCTTGGTAATAGAATTTGATAAATCAATATATATTTTTTGAGCTCTTCCTGCACGACTTCTAACAACCCTTTTTCTCTCTTCGGCAATGGCTAAATTCTGTTTGGAGGCCCTCAGTGCAATACCACGGGGGACCAGAAAGTTTCTTGCATATCCCGGTTTTACCTTGACTATGTCCCCTGCTGTTCCGAGACTGTCCATATCTTTCAATAATATTACATCCATTTTATTATCCTTCCTGATTTACATTAGTATAGGGCATTAAAGCAATGTTTCGTGCTCTCTTAATTTCTCTTACTACTTTTCTGTGCATTTTTGCGCTTGTCCCTGTAACTCTACGTGGCATAATTTTTCCCTGATCAGTAGTAAAGCGCCTTAGTAGTTTTACATCTTTGTAATTAATCTCTGTTATACCATTTTCTTTAAAATAGCAGTATTTCTTTTTGTTTATAAGTGCCATGTTTTCCTCTATCCTTTTAGTTGGTCTGGTTGGTCTGAGATTGCATCATCTTCCTCTGTTTTTTTCTGGTCATTTTCTTCTAAACTTGGTGCGCTATCATAATTAGAGGGTTCGGTGTTGCCGTCTTTTTCCTCGGTGGCTTGATCAGCTTCGAGCACATCATCCTCAGCTATAATATCACTTTGTTCTATAACATCTGGCTTTTTATCCAAAAGCACTGTTTGATAACGCATCACAGATTCATTTAGTTTTAATAACATTCCAAAATTTACCAAGAAATTTTGTTCTTCATTCTCAAAGTGAATTATGATATAATTCCCATATCTGTGATCTTGTATAGGATAGGCAAGACGTTTTTTCCCCCACACATAATGGTTTATAACTTTAACCTTTTTCTTTTGAAATTCCTCGTTAAGCATATCGATCACCTTATTTAACCGATCTGTTTCAAAACTTGGGCTTACAATATACATTGTTTCATAGTATCTCATATTCGTTTCTCCTAATTAAATAAAAA
>CAYSQB010000021.1:0-20671 GCA_964433085.1 uncultured bacterium | reverse complement strand
ATAATGGGTAGATTTAGATATAAAATTGAGAGAATCTTATGAAGAACATAATTTCAATATTTTTAATGTATTTTCCTTTGTTACTGTTGGCACAAAATTCATTAGAAAAGAGTAGGGTCGAAGACCGAGCTAAATGGGTAGACATCCGAGAGCGAATTGAAAGTGCCGTTGAACGGGGTGAAATTACTCATGAGCAGGCTGACAAACGCTACGCTGAATTCAGAAGAAGGATGGAATTGAGGGACAATAAGGGTAAAAATAATGATAAATCAAATGTCAAAGACATAGCTTTGTGGGAAGGTTTTCAAAGGCGAATTGAAAGTGCCGTTGAGCAGGGACTAATCACTCCTGAGCAGGCTAGGGAACGCTATGCTGGATTCAGAAAAAGGATGGCACAACGGGAAAAAACCACCGATCATTGAACAAAAGTTCTTATATATGGATGTAAGGTCCTACATTTGTGGGGTTTTTGTTTATCCACCTCTTTGTAAAAAGTGAGGATGTAGCAGAAAAGCACTAGGCAGGTGTTTCAATGCAGACACAAATGGGCATTGCTAACGATTATGCTAATGGACTAAATGCAGTTCTAAGTGTAATTTGGTTTACTGAAAATTTTATGATTCTGGAAAATTCGTATTTTGTCATCATAATTTTGGGGAGTCGTCTAATGGTAGGACAGCGGATTCTGGTTCCGTAAGTGAGGGTTCAACTCCTTCCTCCCCAGCCACTGAACAGCCTGAAATTGGGTGATTTGTAGTAAATTAATTTGGCCCGTTCGTCTAGGGGTTAGGACGCCGCCCTCTCAAGGCGGTAACACGAGTTCGATTCTCGTACGGGCTACTTTCTCTAGAGGCCTCCTTTTATAATGGGGCTTTCTTATCTTATCCTCAACTCTTTGAAAAAAAGTAGAGATGAAATAAATTATTAGTGTTTAAAAAGGAAATTTATGATAAAAACAAAGTCAATCGTATTATATCTATTTTTTGGGTTAATCACATTTTGGGGATGTGAAGATAATGATAGTGACCCAAGTACCTATGCAAACGGAAATTTAACAATCACAGGCGAGTTTCAGGGTGTACTCGATGTATTAGCTATTCAAGAATATACATACTATGATGGTGACGGGAATGAAACGAGTTCTGAAATAGTAGGGGTTATGGCTTTTGAAGATATTAATATGTTTGAAAGTAATTATTCTTTTTCGCTAAATGATAGTACAGCCCATTTTTCAGCAAAAGTTGATTCCAGCTATGCCTATTATGTTACTAATCAAATAGGAAACTCATCTTATAATGTAGATAATAAATGTAATCCTTCAGTTTTTGTTGATAGCCTAAATCTGTATTTTTTAGGTGAGGATAACTTTTTTATCATAGAATATGATGATTTAGATTCATCAAAAATTGTTACGATTGATGGTGAATTATCATATGACTTGAGTGCTTTTGGCTGTGAATAATATTATATTTTTTGTGTTAGTGAGTTTATTTAATTATGGAAGATAGTGCTGTTGAAGTAGACCACCTCTTTATAAAAAGGAGGTAGTGGAATAAATCATGACCCGCTCTAGTATTCTTATGTCATTATTTTTTTTCGATTAATCCTTAGTATATTTTAGTGTACTGGGAAAAGTAAAATTTTGAAAAATCATATTTTGTCGATAATTTGGCGGCGTAGCTCAGTTGGTTAGAGCATCGGAATCATAATCCGAGTGTCCGGGGTTCGAGTCCCTGCGCCGCTACTGTATTGAAGTTTAATTTTTTAGATGATACTAATATTTAAATATTTTTACTCTTGTGACATATAAAAATAGACCATACATAATTTTAGCCTGTTTTGCTTATCTTTTGATATTTGCGTTATCTTGTGAGGATAATTTAAATGTCAAGCAGATTCAAAAAGCTTATATCACCCTTCAGGGACAAGATATGGTGGCAGTAATTGATATCAACGCAGGTAGTTTGCTGGATCATGTTGACGTAAACTTAACAAATTTAAATGATGCCCCCCATTATATCGTTATTGATGCAACAAACGGCTATTGGTATTGTACTCTAATTTCATCGGGGCTCGTGTTAAAATATAATTTAGTTACTGACGAGTTAGTTGACTCTGTTAGTGTAGGTAGTAGCCCTGCTCTAATGGAGCTAGATATCCAAAATCAATTTCTTTATGTATCGCGTTTCATGCCAATGATGGGACTGGGAACGGACTCAAAGGAAATCCACAAGATTGATGCCCAGACTATGACGGTCATAGGTACGGTTGATGTTGGTGCTGATTCACCTCACGGAATCGCCCTGAGTTCTGATGGCTTAATTCTTTGGGTCGCAAGCAACGAGGCCTCACATTTTTTTAAGATCGAGACTGACAAATTTGGTGATAATTCATATCAGCCCCAAAATTTTCCTTTAGGTTCAGAGTGGGAGGGTGCACCAATTGATTTTCCAGATAGAGAGTACAATGCCCTTGAACTAGAACTGAACTATGACGATTCAAAGCTGTATGTATCCTGCTCAGCTGTAAATCAGGTTCGGATTTTTGACACAGCTACAGGCGATAGCCTGGAAACAATCACTACGGGGATGATGCCCTGGCACATTCAGCTAACAGACGATGAATCAAAACTATATGTGGCAAATAGAATGGGAAATTCTGTATCCATCATCAATCTTGAGACAAATGATATTTCAATAGTGCAGGATGATTCAATGAATATGCTTCACGGATGTGCGCTATCGGGAAACAATAAATTATTGGTTGTAACTTCACCAGGCAATGGCAATGCTTATATCTATGATACGGAAACTAATACTTTGTTACATACAGTTAATTTAAGTGATGGAAGTGAACAAAATTCCATGCCCACTGGGGTGGCAATCGTACAATAGTTTTTATCTAATCGTCCTCTGTTTAATTGCTTTTTCATGTGGTGATTTAGGTAAGAAAGAAAAACTACCACCCTCAAGACCATTTCAAACACATTTTAAGGTGGAGGACTTCAGCTCTGCAGAAGCGTGTCAGTCCTGCCATCCCACTCACTATGATGAGTGGTCATCCTCCATGCATGCATATTCCATGAAAGATCCTGTGTGGTTGAGCCTCCAGCGCCGTGAACACCAGGTCCATGATGAAATAGGGATTGAATTGGGGAATTTCTGTGTTCAGTGCCACAGCCCGGTTGCTAGTCTTACTGATGCAATTACTGACCATAATTCATTTTCTTTATCTGATTTATATGCTCTCCCACCACAAATTCAAGAAGGAGTGACATGTGATGTATGTCACACGGTGACCCACATTCCTGAACCAACCGATATCCAAACTGATGGGCAATTGTTCGAAACTACGGATTTTAAACTATTCACTGATGGGACCCGCTACGGTACAATTGATGATCCGGTGGACAATAATTATCATACTTCAGAATATCATCCCGGGTACGACCGGTCAGCACTCTGCCAAAACTGTCATAACTTAACTGTGAACGGAGTGAATGCAGAGGTAACCCAGTTTGAATGGGAGGGAACTGCTTTCCAGGCAATGGGAAGCGAATGTCAATCTTGTCACATGCCCACCTATCAGGGACAGGCTGCTGTTGACGGTCCCGAACGGGATAATTTACACCGGCATTTTTTTCCAGGTGTGGATGTCAGGTTAGATATAGCCCAACCCGACCCGGAACATTTGACTGCAGTAGAGTCATTATTACTGGATGCTGCAGACATTGAATTTTTTCCAGCTGTTCCGGATACTCTAGAGGAAGATAACGCTCTAATTATTCAGGTTATCGTTTCCAATAACTCCGGTCATAATTTTCCCTCTGGAACCACATTCATCCGCCAGCTGTGGTTGGAGGTTGTGGCCACTCTTGATGGAGATACTATCTTTACATCTGGACTCCTAAATAGTGATGGAGATATTTCAGATTTTTATGTTGACCCTGAAGAAGAAATGGACCCTCAACTACAGATCTTTAACACGGTCTTATATAACGCCGATGGGGATTCAGGTCTCAAAAAAGTGGGTGTCGAAGATATGGTGAGTTTAAGTGACTATACTCTTCCTGTAGAGGGATCAAAAACTGTGAACTATAGTATTGAACTACCTGAAGATTCTCATGGAACACTTGATATCTCAGCCCGACTGCGCTTCCGTTCCTTTCCGCCGTTCTTTTTGAGAATGCTGAACCTGGATTATGAAGCGACAATTCTCCCTATATTTGATATAGATCAGGTCACTGCCCAATCTCACGTTCAGTAATACCTATAATTATTTAGTATAGGAAGCTCTAGTACGCCTGGGAGGATTCGAACCCCCAACCTTCTGGTCCGTAGCCAGACACTCTATCCAGTTGAGCTACAGGCGCATTTAGGCGTCGAATTTATTTATTTTACCATTAATAAAAAACCCTGCAATTGCAGGGTTTTAATTTTTTCAGTTTTAGTATGCAGGAATTAGTTTTGAGATTTTCGCTTTTTTATATCCAGTTTCTTAAATTTAATGTTCCACTGTTTATATAGTTTGACAACAGCTTTGTGAAGTTCATCATGAGATGCTCCTTCTTTATGGAGTTCTCCCACCACTCTGCTGATCTCTTCTATTTGTTTTCCAGACAATTCACTAGCATCTTTTGGTTGGGGAATGTGAGCAAAAATCAATCCCGATACAAGAGGGAGGGCAAACAGCAGTTTAATTATTTTTTTCATCTTTCAAACTTTTCATCTGAATGTGATTAAAAAATTACAGGAATGGTTTGAGCTAATCAACAAAAAAATGAAATAGGTTATGTGATCTAAATCACACCTACCATACTAATAAATTAAGTGTTATTTCTTAGGAGCGGACCTAATTAACCAGAACCCGCTCACCATTAATAGAACAATAAGGATGATATTTGCATTACTTTCATTAAAAAAAATGTTAACGCCCAACATAAAGATGCCATAGATAATTAATAAAATACCTATTGTTTTATTTGTCATATGGATGTGATATTAAATTAGAAATATGGTGTAATGTTTTATGTGCAAATAATAAATGGATACATCCTCTCTCACTAGCTACTTCTTAGCAGACATTAATAATTTTTTTTGATATCTGGTCTGGACAATATCGATCAATATCATTATCCCGATGATGAAATAAAATGTAGCCTTGCTCATGGGCGTAATTGCATACCCAAATAAATGGAGGTGTGCCATGTGACCTCCATCGGACAAAAGCATAATTCCTACGACAAATAAAATGAACAATCCCAGGACTTCATACATCCTGTTTTTCTCTAAAAACTGAGCAACACGATCTGCCATCCAGATCATCAATAGACCGCCGATAACAATGGCAGATGCCATAACCCAAAACACTTCAGTGAGTGCCATCGCACTTAAAATAGAATCAAAGGAAAAGACGACATTCATTGCAACGATCATAAAAATGATCTTTCCCACTGATTTTGAATTTTCTTCTTCTGGTCCGTGAGCACTTAATACCATCATGTGGAGGATTTCTTTCATCGCAGTATAAATAATAAAGATGCCCCCAAAAATCACAATTATACTGTGGAGATTAAATTCTCCCTCGATTATATTTGTAAAACCAAAATGCACTATCGTGTTATGAAAAGAGTGAATGAGTTTCATAACAATAAACAACAGAACGATACGTAGCAATACGGCAATGCCGATTCCCCAACGTCTCACCTCTGCCTGTCTCTCAAGGGGAGCTCTTTTAGATTCAATTGAAATGTACAACAGATTATCAAATCCCAAAACTGCCTGGAGCAAGGTGAGTAGTGCCAGGGTTAATAAGTTTTCTAAATTAATGGGAGTATCCTTAATTATTAGGACAAAATTTACTTCATCCCAACTTTTTTACAAAGAGATGAGGCTAGCTTATTTGGTCTGGTATACCTCACCAAAAAATTATTTAGATAATGGTTGGTTAACTTATATAAAGAAATATTAATTTCAGGGCTTAACCAGTAATTTTTAATTACATATTAGGAGAGATAAATGAGATCAAGATACTATTTATTATTATTAACACTACCAATCTTGTTCTGGGTTGGCTGTGAAGACAAAGAGACTGATGATGGTGTTCCCGGCACCTCTGGCCCTGGGTTTGTTGATGGCTCACCAAGTGGTTCGTACCACTTTACGGGTGTAACATTGTTTGAAAGTGCAACTTGTGAGGGTGAAGGAATAACTCATATGTGTACTGATAACATTGATAATCAAGCTGACTGTGAGGCCGCGAGCGAAGAGTGGTTACCACTAATAGATGTATTTACAGGTGGTGATCCTGCCAGTGCCCCATATCTTATTTTTGGTGCAGATGGTTTATTCATGAATCCGAACTGCGATAGTTTTCCATTTACTGTTGATGGAACTACAATAACATTGGAAGAGGGTCATTGTGAAGGTGATACTGTTGATGCTGAAAATGAGGCTGCCTGTACAGATGCTGGTGGAAGTTGGGAAGATCATATTATCACAGCTACAATAAATGCAGATGGTACTATAACAACTGTTGAGGGAGATGATGGTCACTGTGATAATTCTATTTACGAAACAGAAGAAGAATGCGTGGCAAATCTTTATGAATGGCAAAGCCCTTCATGTATGCAACTTGAATTAACCCATGATGAAACGCATGATGGAAGTTGTGTACCTGAGGGCGATGATGAATGTGAAGAGCACTCTGACTGTGAAAGCAACTATTGTAATGCTGATGGAGAATGTATCGACTGTCCATATGAATATGACTGTAATGGTGAGTGTGGTGGCGGATATGAAGGATATCAATGTTCGGATGGATCGTATGTGTGTAATGAAGAGGACTGTCCGGTGAATGTTTTAGGTACTTATACAGCAATAAGCGCCGAACTACATCCAGGAGGAGATTGCTCTGCAAATGATGGTGTTACAGGCATCTGTACGACGGATTCAACTGCAACATCTGAGGCTGAATGTCCAGAAGGAGTGTGCTTTGATGGATCGGGTTCTGATGAAACCAGTTGCCCCGAAGGAATGTGGTATACAGGTATGTGTCAGGGTGGTTTCTCCGGAGAAAATGAAGCTGAATGTGAAGAAGCTGGTGGTGATTGGATGCCATTTGGTTGGATGAATATGATAGATGCATTTGGTGTTTTTTCGATTACAATTTCTGATGATGGAACCTTTGGGGATCCAAATTCGGGGTGTTATGATGATACTGGTGATATTATAGATGGTTATGAAGATGAGGCTTCTTGTGAGGAAGCTGGTCATGAATGGAAAGGTGGTGACGGCGGAACCTGGAGCTTGGATGGGTCAACTCTTACTGTTACTTTTGATTCAGAATGTGAATCTAGTGACGAACCGGGAAATGAAGGAGGAGGATCTATAGATGTTGAAGATGAGGCTGCTTGTGAGGCCGCTGGCGGTGAGTGGGAGGAAGGTGACGTAAGTACTGGTATAGTTTCAGGAAATACCATAACCTATCAAATCCATGATGAATCAGAATGTGAAACTACAGAGGGAGGATCCATAGATGCTGAAGATGAGGCTACCTGTGACTCCTATGGCGGTATGTGGGAAGACGCTCAATGTATAGAAATTGTTATGGAGAACACAGATAATTAAGTTTTAATATAAGCTAATAAAAAAAGCCTCACTCTGTTGGGGCTTTTTTTATTTAATCTAATTATGATGGACTGATCAGCTGAGCTGGGTCACCAAAATATTTATAAATAAAGAAAATAAATCTATCCAATTCTTGGATTCAATTAAAATTTTCCCTGAAATTCAAGTGAAAAATTATCTTGAAATCTAAAGTTAATATTACTGCTAATATTATGATTTTTTATATCTCGCTATATAGGCAGCAGTAATAATAAATGATTTTTTATTAAAATAATAAATATCTTAAAGGAGTTACCTAAATGGCAGCATCATGTGAAGCTTTTATGGATGAGGTGAAGAGTAAAAATCCGAACGAACTGGAATTTCATCAGGCTGTGTTTGAAGTTGTGGAATCCCTGTGGGATTTTTTAGAGAAAAATCCTCACTATCAACACTCCAAGATATTAGAGAGGATGGTAGAGCCTGAACGGGTGATCCAGTTTCGAGTTCCATGGCGGAATGACAGGGGAGAGGTGGAGGTAAATAGAGGTTATCGTGTAGAATTTAATTCAGCGATCGGACCCTATAAGGGGGGACTGAGATTCCATCCTTCAGTAAATTTGAGTATCTTAAAATTTCTGGGATTTGAACAGGTTTTCAAAAACAGTCTGACCACGCTTCCCATTGGTGGAGGAAAAGGTGGTTCAGACTTTGATCCAAAAGGAAAGTCAGATAACGAGGTCATGAGTTTTTGTCAGTCATTCATGACGGAGTTATTTCGTCACATAGGTCCCAACACGGATGTTCCCGCTGGTGATATAGGTGTTGGTGGAAGAGAGATCGGTTTTTTGTTTGGTCAATATAAACGCTTGAGAAATGAATTTACGGGTGTTCTAACAGGAAAAAGTTTAAACTGGGGAGGGAGCCTCATCCGCCCTGAGGCCACCGGTTACGGTTGTGTCTATTTTGCAAACGAAATGCTTGCGACCCGAAAGGAATCATTTTCTGGAAAGAGAGTAGCCATTTCAGGTTCGGGGAATGTTGCCCAATATGCTGCACAGAAAGTTTTAGATTTTGGTGGAATTCCCATTACCGTTTCAGATTCTTCAGGTTCTATTTACGATCCGGATGGAATTGACAGAGAAAAACTGGACTATATTATGGAACTAAAGAATGTCCACCGTGGGAGGATTTATGAATATGCAGAAAAATTCGGTTGTGAATTTATGGAAGGAAAGCGCCCCTGGTCAGTGAGCTGTGATATTGCCCTTCCCTGTGCCACCCAAAATGAAATTAATAAGAAAAATGCGAAGACCCTTGTAAAAAACGGCTGTATCTGCATCTCCGAAGGGGCAAACATGCCTACCGAACCAGATGCGGTGGATGTTTTACAAAAAAATGAGGTACTATTCGGTCCGGGAAAAGCATCCAACGCAGGTGGCGTTGCAGTTTCGGGGCTGGAGATGAGCCAGAACAGCATGCGGATTCACTGGACTCGAGATGAGGTGGATAATAAATTAAATGATATCATGAAACATATTCATGAGGCCTGTGTGAATCATGGCTCTGAAAATGGATCAGTAAATTATGTAAAAGGTGCCAATATTGCTGGATTTATAAAAATAGCTGACTCCATGCTTGACCAAGGGGTTGTCTGATATAATAATTAAATCCCGGGTGACTCTTGTTCATCCATAACATCTGTTTTTTGCACTTCAGATTTTAATCCAACTCCGAGCCCATTTTGGCCGTTAATTGATATCCTGAGAGGGACATCCAATTGGTACCAGGAAGAGAATTCTTTTTCTTCTTTTAGGGGTAATTCCCTGACCCATCTCAAATCAAATATATCTTCCTTTTCTTTATGTGAGATAGTGAAATATCCAATTCTTCGGCTGGTCACATTTTGAAAAAAATGACTTCCAAAAGAATGGTCAACGGGAAAGTCTTTCATCCCAAGTTCAACCATGATCTTCACATTGGAGATGTCCTGCCAATTAACAGGAATGCCCAGCCATGGGTCCGATGATCCCCATCTCCCAGGTCCCACCAAAAGATAGGGCTCTGAAGATAATTTATTATTAAAATATCCAATTTCTTTGGCAATATCTCTTGACTTTCCTGGCTGAAATGATTTAGGGTCCACAAAAATTATGTTTTTTATTCCATTGAAATATCCATTACCCAGGGACACTGTACTTTTTATAAACACGTCATCCGATGATTTTATTTTTATATTATTTTTTACATCTAGATTACTGATCATCATGGGTCTAATTTGAAGGAGAAAAAATTCAGGCGGTTTTTTATTCTGAAATAAATTAACAGCAAATTCAATCTCAACGGGACACCCCATGAATTTTTTTCCTGTGTTTAATATTTCTGTAATAAGTTCAGGGAATGGAAAAATTTGCCACTTCAAAAGAGAAGGGAATGTGATGATTCTTTTTCCCTTGTATCTCAGTGAATCCCGAATTACAGAGTCTTCAGAAGAAATGACACTTCCAGCCCAAAACAGAGATCCATCATCTTCCGCAGTATCCATACTATATTTTGTTAAATTTGTTTTTTCACCGCCGGACAATGGGTCAACCGATGGATCTGTATTTAAGGCATAAAAAGTGGATTGGGTATTTTCTTCTGCAGAACGTATAGAGTAATATTGAGGAAGAATTGCCGGATATTTTGGTGTAAAACGAAGAGATCTTTCCCCCTCTACCACTGTTCTTCCAAAGCCCAGTGCAATGGTTGAGACACCATCGTTCCTTTCTGAATAACTGACAGGATAATAATTAATATTTTGTGCGACCCCACTAAGTGTTGGATAAAATCTATTTCCATAATTTTGACCAATCAATTCTGTGATCAGGATGGCCATTTTCTCTTCGTTATGATGATGTCTTGATTTAGAAATAATTGATTTGAGATCCTTGAAAAAGGTGGATGCATAAATTCGTTTTATAGCTTCGCTTAGCTGGTCCAATCGTTTTTTACTGTTTTTGTCCGAATTTTGGATCATAAGTGTTGAGTACATTCCAGCCAACGGTTGATATTGAGAGTCCTCTAGAAGACTGGATGATCGAACTGCCAAGGGATATTTAACCTGCTTTAGAAATGCCTTTAGAGATTTTATAAGGTTTTTAGGGAGTGATGCATTTATAAAAATGGTTTCCAATTCCGAGTTGGTTTCCAATGTGTAGATCTTTTCATGTAGTTTATTCTCAACTAAAAACTGATCAAAAGCGTCTGTACCTATAACGGCAATTCGTGGTACTTGGATCACAACTTCAGGGAATTTATTTTGTATACTTGTGTCCCTAATTACTTTATTCATAAAGCCCAATCCTCTGGCCTTACCACCTAGAGATCCACCATAGAGTCTTGTGAAGTTTGTGACCGTTGTTTTTTCCGGTGTGCTGAAGTCTGCAACTCGTAATTTTTTTTCCTCATCCAGTGTCATATCTATAGATCGAACCAAGTATCTTCTTAATTCTTCCGGTGACTCAAAATCTGTTACTTGTTTCGGCCTTAAATTTTTTGCAAGGCTGAATTCGCCCCTTGCAGCAATCCAATTAGAGAAGTGATTACTTGAGGCATGATAAATCATAATATCTGTAGGGATTTTTTTAATCTTATTCCTTAATTCTTTCAAATTTGCAGCTACCGAAATCTCTTCTCCATCCAATGACCTGAAAATAAAATCACCAAATCCAAAATTATTTGTGATAAAATTCCTTATATCATACATGAGAGAGTCCGACCGTTTATTTAGAAAAGAAGCCTTCACTTTATCAGCCCATTTCTTTTTCTTAAGATTTGTTGATTGCAGAACAACGGGCATGTGAGGTTCCTTTTCCCGTACATACTCAGTAAAATGAATTCCGGCATCTGGATCCAGTATGCCTTTTCTTGGGAAACGAATATCTGATACTATACCTAAAATATTTTCATGGTAGGCATTAAAATATTTTTTTGCCTCTTCAAATTGAGTCGCAAATAAAATTTTTGTTCTGCTACGCAAATGAAGGATTCTGTGGGTGTGATTAAAACTTTTACTCACTAACTGCTGAGTGTGATACATTATCTCCTGATAAATCAAAGGTAATATAACCGAATAAAACCGGGGAGAGTCCTCAATAAATATAATGGCTCTCACTTCTCCTCTATTAATATCCCGGGGGGAATTTTTCCGGTCTTCCAATTGTTTTATGATTGCAAGAAAAACATTGGCATTTCCTGACCAAATAAACACACGATCAAAAAAGTTTTGGATTTCATTTTCTCTAAATATAGTCAATTCAGACTCATCAAAAGCTAATAAAAAGAGGGATGTTTTGGGATGCGTCCTTTTTATTTTTTTTGCCAAAGAAACAGAATTCATATCTGAAATTCTAAGCATGATAATGATTAAATCAAATTTACGTTTTTCAATCATGTTTAGTGCCTGCTCTGCAGTTTGTGCATGCCACAGTCGTGGTGCATAACTGATATTCATACCAAGATAGCCATGAAGTATTTGTTCTGTAAGGCGACCATCTTCCTCAAGGATATATGCATCATAGGGGCTAGAGACAAGAAGAATTTCGTGTACCCTGAAGAGCATTAGGTCTTGAAATTCTAGTCTGTTATTTTTATTATTACCTGAGAAATTCATTATTGAGACTACAGATTTACTGAACGGATATTACATTTCAATAACCAATTCATCAATACTTATTAATTAAATGTTTGGGAAATATTGATTAATAACAGGGCTATTGTAAATCGATATTCTTTCAAATCTGAGTAGATTGCAATAGGCATTGCATTACACTTGAATATCCCTGTAGAATTGCATTTATTAAAGAGAGTAAAATATATACTCTAACAAACCACTTTATCTAAAGAAGAGCTTAATATAAATATGAAAGATGCTACTAAAATTAGCAGACACAAGTTATACCAAAGTGCAGGATTGGTGTATGATGGATTGATCTCCGGATCTATGGATAGTTTTTGCATATCTTAATTTTAAAAATATAATTTTGAGAATATAAATGAACTTTCATTGGGAACTTTAAAGTAATTGATATAGAATGATTAAATCCCCAAAACTATTAAATCTAAATTCAAAAAAAGTTTTGATACGGGTAGACTTTAATGTGCCACTTAATAATGGTCGGGTACAGGATCAACACAGAATAAAATCTTCTCTTCCGACAATCAAATATTGTTTAAAACGAGGTGCATCTATCATTTTATGTTCTCATCTGGGACGGCCAAACGGAAAGAAAGTGGAGAAAATGAGTTTACTACCGGTAGGAGAAACATTGGCAGATTTACTGGAGATGCCAATCAAATTTTCCATGGACTGTATTTCAGAAGATTCCCACGATGTGACTTTGGGATTGAAACCGGGTGAAATACATTTGCTTGAAAATCTTCGATTTCATAAAGGAGAAACTGAAAACGATTCCTCTTTTTCTTCACAGTTAGCTAAGCATGGTGATGTGTTCATCAATGATGCTTTTGGGACTTCTCACCGAAGGCACGCATCAAATGTGGGGGTTGTCCCATTTTTCTCTCAGAGAGGGATTGGTTTTCTCATTGAAAATGAGTTAAAATATTTAGGTCAATCGATCAAATCTCCTGCAAGGCCATTTATTTTAATTTTAGGTGGCGCTAAAATAAAAGGAAAATTGAATTTGATTTTAAAACTTGTTGAGATTGCCGATTCAGTTCTCATTGGTGGGGGGATGGCTTTTACATTTTTAAAAGCAAAAGGGAAAGAGGTTGGAAGTTCTTTGGTGGATGATTCCATGATCCCAGATGCAAAAAAGATATTGTCCTATGCCAGAAATAATTCTGTGAAGGTAGATCTGCCTGTTGACGTTGTTGTCGCTGAAAGCATGGACGCACCACATTCAAGACAAACGGTTTCTGTTTCTGAAATTCCCAAGGGAATGGGGGGATTTGATATAGGACCTGAAACGATTCAACACTTTAGCAGTTCTGCTTTACATGCAGGGACAATCTTGTGGAATGGTCCTATGGGTGTATTTGAAGAGGAAGGATTTGAAAACGGAACTAAGCAATTGGCTGAATCATTAGCAAAGGAGGGGGACCACGATCGTGTCGTTATTGTTGGAGGTGGAGATACAGCGGCAGCTGTGAATACATTTGGATTTGCCAATTCCATGTCACATGTCTCAACCGGAGGCGGTGCGTCTCTGGAGCTATTAAGCGGGAATCTTTTACCCGCTATTTCTGTATTGGAGAAACCATGAAAATTCAAAAGATAGTAGCAGGTAATTGGAAAATGAATAAAACTCTGAATGAGGGGACCTCGTTCGTCGGAAAAATGTCCAAATTACTTTTGGATATAGAAAGGACAAAAGTTATATTCTGCCCGCCCTTTACGGCGTTGGTTGGAATGATGGAACAAATAAGTGGTACCACACATGGGTTGGGCGCACAAAATTGTTATTGGAAAGAATCGGGTGCTTTTACGGGTGAGATATCTTGCTCTATGCTGTCCGAACTAGGTGTAAAGTATGTCATCATTGGACATTCAGAAAGACGGCATGTATTTGGAGAGAATGATGAGCTGATTAATAAAAAAATTCACTCAGTTATTTCTCACAAATTAATACCCATCTTTTGTGTAGGAGAAACTGAGGAACAGAGAAAATTTGAGGAAACACAAGAAGTTTTGGAGGACCAAATAGACAGAGGATTGAGAGAGCTCTCAAATTTAGGTGATGTTATTATTGCTTATGAGCCTGTTTGGGCAATTGGAACTGGTTTGAATGCTGATGAATCACAAATTGAAGAGGCTCACACATTTATCAGAAAAAAAATCCAAAATAATTATTCTGTCCGTGATAGTGAAAACATGCCTATTTTATATGGAGGTTCTGTGAATCCAAAGAACGCAAATTCCCTTATCTCTACACCTGGTGTGGATGGATTTTTGGTAGGGGGTGCCAGTTTAGAAAGAGATTCATTTTATCAAATAATAAACAAAGTCGAACAATATAGTAAGGAGTGAACGTGCAAGGATTTTTTATTTTTTTACATACAATAGTTAGTATCCTGTTAATTCTGACAGTTCTAATGCAGGCGAGCCAGGGAGGTGGACTATCAGGGACATTTGGAAGTGCCACCACCAGTGCCATTATGGGTGGAAGAGGGGCTGCTTCATTTTTAAGTAAAATTACAACCTGGTTGGCTGGAATATTTCTATCCCTTGCACTACTTATCAGTTTATTAAGTGCTCCGGGACAAGTGGAATCAGAATCTTTATTGAAACAAGAATCTGAAAACCAACCTATTTCGCCTGGTGCTGACCTATCTTTGCCAGCAGGACTTGAGACCACAGGAGATTTTCCTGTAGGGGAAGAATAATTAGCCGAAGTGGTGGAATTGGTAGACACGCTGTCTTGAGGGGGCAGTGTCCCATTGGACGTGCCGGTTCGACTCCGGCCTTCGGCACAGTATTAACACATAAATCAAATCACAAATGAGAAATATTAAATCAATTAAAATAATACTTTTTTTATTTTCTGTTTCCATATCGATTCCCCAAACAGAGGACACCTCGGTTTCTCCAGATGGATTGGAGTCCGATGGAACCTCCCCCACAACAAGCACGACAAACGACCCAGTTGATGGGGTGGAGCCACTAACAGAATTTCAAATAGCACTGCGGCTCGGTAATATGGAAAAGGCAAAGGAGTTATTATTTAATGCAGTTAAGGTCAATGAAGAAAATCGTAAAGAATTCGATCGGTTTAATGATACCAATGTCAAAATGAATGACGGTGGTAGAGCTATGAAAGGCGGACAATATGAGGAGGCCTTCTCGAACTACGAAGTAGTGGTGGCTGAGTTTCCAAATTTTACTGAGGCCGTGTTCAGTATGGGACTGGCAAAATTTAGGTTGTCCGATATTGAATCCGCTGTCAACTATTATAGAAGGGCGTTGGAATTAAATCCTGGTCACGAAAAAGCCCGTATAGCTATTAATAATGTGGTGAAAAATACATTTAATGATGGGAATAATGCATATAGAAGAGGGAACCTTGAGGGAGCAATGGATTTATATCATAAAGTTTTGACTTTTGATTCAACTTTTACGAGAGCCCACTACCAGATTGGTGTTATTGAAACAAAGAGAGGGAATTTATCCATTGCAATTGACGCATATTCACAAGCAATTAAAATAGATTCTACCTTTTATCAGGGATGGTTTGCTTTGGGACTTGCCCAGAACAAATATGGTAATAGTTCTGGTGCACTGAAATCCTTTCAGAATGCAGTGGAGATTGATTCTACATATGCAAAAGCTTACAGCAGTATGGGTGATATTTATATAAAGGGGAGAAATTATGAAATGGCGATCGAGGTATTAAATACAGCGATAGCGGTTCAGCCAAACTATTCAAAGCCCTTTATTTCTTTGGGTATGGTTTATATGGAGTTGGATTCTCTGGAAATGGCAAAAACTCATCTTGAAAAAGGTACCTCATTAGATCCAAAGAATGGTGGTGCCTGGGTACGCCTCGCATCCGTTCACAATCAATTAAAAGATTGTGAATCAGCAAAAATAGCAGCGAGGGAAGCAACAGATAGAAAAAAACGGTTTGGTGCAGGTTGGTATGAATTAGGTATTGCGGAATGGTGTAATGGAAAAGGAAATAAGACCGCTGCACTTAATGCGTTAGAGAAAGCAAGAGAGGACCGCTCCTGGCGTCAAATGGCTGAATATGAGATTGACAAAATAAAAAACCCCGCGAAGTACGAAGAATAATTTAAATTGAGCAGATGAGTTCTGCATAAAAATATAATGATCAAAGCTGTCATATTTGATCTCGATAATACCCTCCTCGATTTTATCAAGATGAAGCAAAATGCAGTCCGTGCGGCAGTGTCAGCCATGCAGGAAGCTGGACTTAATCTTGATACTGAAAAATCATATAAAGATATATTTTCACTCTATGAAGAAATTGGGTGGGAAAACCAAAAAATATTCAATGAATATTTAATAAAAACACTGGGCTATGTTGATAATAAATTTTTAGCTGCGGGAATTGTTGCCTACCGCAGTGCCCGGGAGGCAAGCTTGCAATTATATCCCAATGTGAATCGTTGTCTCTTTGAATTATTAAAAATGGGAATTAAGCTGGTTGTAGTGTCTGATGCTCCCAGCCGTGAGGCCTGGCTAAGGATTTATCATTTGAACTTGCATCATTTATTTGACCTGGTGCTTACTTTTGATGATACAAAAGCACGAAAACCATCGCCTATTCCCTTTGAGATGGCGCTGGAAAAAATGAAAATTTCTTCTGATGAAACGTTGATGATCGGAGACTGGCCTGAGCGAGATGTTGTTGGTGCCAAAAAAGTGGGTATCAGAACTATATTTGCTAAATACGGTGATACTTTTGGTACTGTACATTCTGGTGCAGATTGGGATGTCGAAGATATATATGATGTAGTAGCCATTGTGAAGGAATTAAATAATGATTGACCTATCCATTGGTGTTGATATAGTCTCAATTGCTCGTATTAAAAATATCTTACAATCTCAAAGAGGGACTCGATTTAAGCACCGTGTTTTTACCGAATCAGAGATCGCTTATTGTCAAGATAGGGGGAGAGCTGCTTCGCACCATTTTGCTGGACGATTTGCTGCCAAGGAGGCAGTTAAAAAGGCTATCCTATCAAAGGGGGAAAATCAAGGTCCATGGTTTAAGGAAATTGAAATAAGTTCCAGACAGGATGGCGCACCTATTGTCCACTTGCCAAAGCCATATCACTCCAAATATCACTGTGAATGTTCAATCTCTCATGATGGTGATAGTGCTATTTCATTTGCGTTAATGCAAAAAAAATAATGCAGTTTATTACCTCCTGCCAATCAAGGGAGTTAGACAAAATTGCTACCTCAAAATTCGGGATATCGGGAAAGACCCTTATGGGCAATGCTGGAGGGCAGGTTGCTAACACAGTTTTAAAATTTTATCCTGACACAGAAAAATATAAAATTCTTATTGTATGTGGAAAGGGTAATAACAGTGGTGATGGTTTTGCTGCAGCTTTATCTTTGAAGAAATTTAATCCAAAGATATATATGATTTATTCTCCGGATACATTTTCTGTTGATGCTAACCATTATTATTTGGAATGTATTGAAAATGATATTCATGTTCAATTTCAAGAGTTTCCGCCACAATCATATCAATATAATTTGGTGATTGATGCTATGCTTGGTATAGGGATCAAAGGGAAAGTCAGATCTCCCATAGCTGAGTGGATAGCTTGGATTAATAACCAACAGTTGGACGTTATTTCAATTGATGTCCCGTCAGGGCTGAATGCAGACACGGGGCACCTTGATGAAAATACTGTTAAGGCAAATATTACGGTCACTATGGGATATGAGAAAACTGGCTTGTATTTTCATCCTGGAAAGGATCAATGTGGTGAAATAATTACCGCTGATATAGGATTCCCCACATTGGATAAACCCCTTTCAGGAATTTGTTGGAATCTCTATGAGGAAAAATATGCCAAACGGTTTCTTTCCCCTCCGCCAAAAGATTCATATAAACACAGGCAGGGGAAGGTCCTTGTAATCGCCGGATCTCGAGGGATGACGGGAGCAGCAATATTAACAGGATTGTCTGCATTAAAATGTGGTGCTGGCTTAGTAAAATGCTGCATTCCTGAATCTCTAAATCCAATTTTTGAGTCAGCATTTTTGGAAGGAATTTCCGTTATGTGTACGGACAATGATAGTGGAATATTGGGACCAAAAAATTTTAAGGAAATAATAAAGGAAGTAGAGTGGTGTGATTCCATTATTGTTGGACCTGGACTGGGAATCAGTAGTGATACACAGGAGCTAGTTTTACAAATTTTAGAATCCTGTTCAAAGCCAGTTGTTGTGGATGCAGATGCTTTACTTTCATTGGGGAATAATATAAATTCTTTATCCGAGAGGTCGATTCTTACTCCACATTTAGGAGAATTTGGAAAATTGGTTAACCGGTCTAAAGTGGAGGTGGAAGATAATTTTATCTCAATTATTGAAGAATTTATGGTTAAATATGATGGAACACTTGTGCTAAAGACTGCCCCCGTTTCTGTTATTCATAATGGACAGGGATCATTAAATATCAGTGGTAATCAAGGATTGGCATCTGCCGGAACAGGGGATGTGTTAGCAGGTTGTATCGGAAGTTTGGTATCTCAAGATCTTTCAACTTTTGATGCAAGTAAACTTGGAGTGTTTATCCATGGGATGGCTGCAGATTCTTTGTTGGTTCAAACCGGATACCGTGGTATGACCGCAAAGGATATCGTCAATGAGATCCCAAAGGTAATCAGAGAATATGAAATCGATAGCTTATAAATTCGTACTCGTTGGTTACATGGTACTTATTTTATGTATTTCTGCGATCCCCGCAAATTCAATACCGAGTTTAGGATTCCAGCATGCCGATAAAGTTGCTCATTTTTTAGAGTATGCTATTTTAGGTATACTGGCTGTACACAGTTTTAAACCAAAAAAAGGATATCAACTTTTTTATATTATTTTCAGTGGTTTTGTTTTTGGAGTGTTTGATGAATGGTGGCAAAGTTTTATATCAGACAGATATACAAGTTTATTTGACCTGCTCGCTGATAGTATTGGTATGCTGGTAGGAAGTAGTGTTTTCTACAAACTGTCCACTAAATAATGATTCAATCTCTGTATCTAAAAGACCTAGCAATATTTTCTGAATCGAATATTGATTTCCACCCCGGTCTGACGGTTATTACCGGTGCAACGGGCGCAGGGAAATCTCTAATTGTAAAGAGCTTGGCCTACGGACTAGGGGGAAAAGGTAAAAAGGTAATGGTGCGGTCAGGCTGTCCGCACTCAGTTGTTGAAGTAGGCACCTCAGGCGGTACAGTTCGAAGAATTCTGTCAAGCGCAGGAAGATCAAAATCCTTTGTTGATGACGAACCTGTAAAGGAAAGTCACTTAATAAAGCGGATCCCATATCGTGCTGATTTTCATGGCCAGCACGAACAACAAAGAATATTAGACAGGTCATCCCATTTGAATTATCTTGATAAATATGCAGGTAATACTATACTTGTAAGCGCTATACAAGAGACCTATAAGAAAATATTTACTGTGGAAAAGGAACTGGAACATGCCAGGAAAAAACTGAGTGAAACACAGTCCAAAAAAGAATTATTGGAATTTCAAACAAAGGAGATAGAATCTGTATCTCCTGATGTCGGAGAAGATAGGTCTCTATTAAAACGATATAAAAAGCTGTCCAATAGTGAATCCCTCTATCACTCTATTGAACACTTAGTACACTCACTTGAGTCAGGGGAACAATCTGTAATATCTCGTATTCAGGATAGTTTGAACACCTTAAAGGATCTAACAAAGATTGATCCTGAATTAGATAGCTATATTCAGGATATAAACTCTGCGAGAATCTCGGTTCAGGAGGCATCCGGTCAACTGATGGTGTATCAAAATTCAATTGAAATGGATCAGGAAAAATGTTTACTTATTGATCAACGGCTTCAAGAAATTGAGGAATTAAAAAGGAAATATGGTGGTTCCATTGATTCCGTAATTTTCAGATTAAAAGAAATGAAAGAGGATTTATCCTCTTTTGAAATGGATCACAATAAATTAAACTCTCTTGAGCTGGAGCTCGCTTCACTTAAGGAGACCTATAAAACACAGGCACATCAATTGCATGAGTCTCGAACGGACTCTGCGAAAGCTCTCCAAGTCTCAATAGAAAAAGAAATGAAAAGCTTAAATATACCAAACCCTGAATTCAATATTCATTTTGGATATACAGAGCAGGAGACTTCATTTATAAATTTTAAGGGAATTCATGTAAAACCAACAGCGAGCGGTTTTGATACAGTAGAATTCTATTTGAGTACAAATCCGGGAGAGGCCCCTAAACCCTTGACTGATATTGCTTCTGGTGGAGAAATTTCCCGTATCATGCTGTCCATCAAGACGGTTTTTCAATCCAATGATCCCGTTGATACAT
>CAYSQB010000020.1:0-21201 GCA_964433085.1 uncultured bacterium | reverse complement strand
CTAAATCGTTTACCTTTTTTATTTTTTCTTCATTTAAATCCACAACAACAAATGGAATGTTCTTTTCATGAAGTTCTCGGGCAATCACAGCGCCCATTCTACCAAAACCACATAAAATATAATGATCTTTCATTTTCTTAATTTTCTTTAACATATTCTTTACCTTATAGTCTTTAAATTCTATTATACTGGTATTTAATCTGCTGACGACCATAGCAAATCCACTCACTCCAAATATGATAACTATCATTGCCCAAATTTTTCCACCCTGACTTAGGGGTTGTACTTCCCCAAATCCAACAGTTGATAAAGTTATCACAGTCATATAAATGCTATCAAATATTGACCAATTATCTTCAAGAAGATAAAATCCAGAAGATCCAGAAATTATAATCAGAAAAAAGAATAAAATAATTAATTTACTCTTTTGTATCATAGTTTAGTCTTTCTTGCCGAATGTATCAAGAATCCAATGTGAATAATCATCATTATGGCTATTAAATGGGAATGATATAATTTCGGGAACGCTATACGAATGCAAAGATTTTATAGTACGAGTAACAGATAATATATTTTCAGTAATAGTTTTAATCCACAATATATATTCTTTTGATATTTCAAGATTCTTTTTCCAATTATAAACTGATGTAGATGGTCCTATAATATTTACACAGACAACCAATTTATTTTCTACTAAATATTTTGATATACTTTCTGCCTCTGTAGATGAATCTACAGTTGTGATAATGATAGAAAATGAAGGATGTTTTGATTCTGTCATAAAAATGAGAAAAATAGGTTTATTTCATATTGGAGTTTGTTAATTCACTTTTTTAAAATGAACATGATTTTATAGCTTAAACTTAAATTTTATTCATGAAATATTCCCATATCATTTGTCATTACAGTGAAATTGGTCTTAAAGGAAAAAATAGACCATTTTTTGTTAAAACATTACAAAAAAATATAAGATATGCTGTAAACCAGTCAATCCCCGAATTGCTCAAAGACGTGGAGAAAACCCATGATCGACTTATTATCACATTAAACGAGGGTGTAAAAGAATCCTATGATTTACTCTTTAATAGACTTAGAGAGGTATTTGGGATTGCCTACTTCTGCCCTGTTTTGATGATTGACAATGATTTGGATTCCATGAAAAGTAATGCAATAAACATATTAAAAAAGGAGGAATTCAAATCGTTTAGGGTTACAGCCAGAATGTCTAAATCAACATCCCTATATGCAAAAATGTATGTTCATGAACATGTTGGCCTGTTTATACAATCAGAAATGAAAAAAGATGTCAATCTCAAACATCCTGACATAACTTGTTATATTGATACAATAAATGAAGGAACCTTTATTTATACTAAGAAAATCAAAGGCATGGGTGGTATGCCTGTTGGAAGCGGAGGAAAAGGAGTTTTTTTACTTTCCGGTGGCATTGATTCACCTGTGGCTGCATTTTACATGATAAAACGTGGGATGGTTGCGATTTATGTTCATTTTCATTCTCTTCCTCAGGTTTCACCTGCATCTATCGAAAAAGTTAAAGAGCTGGTTAAAATTCTATCAAAATATCAGAAAAGACCAAAACTAATCATGGTTCCATTCTTAGAGATTCAGGAAGAGATACTGGAAAAAAACTCAGATAAATACAGACTATTACTATATCGTCGTATGATGCTAAGAATAGCAAATAAAATTGCTCTCAACGAGAGAGCAAAGGGCTTAATTACAGGTGAAGCTCTTGGGCAAGTGGCCTCTCAGACCGTTGAAAATCTGGGTGCAGTTGATACAGTATCTAAGCTCCCGGTTTTCCGTCCATTAATTGGGCTGGATAAACAAGAAATTATTAATACAGGTAAAAAGATAAACACCTATTCCATATCTATCCGTCCACATGAAGACTGTTGTACTCTATTCTTACCCAAAAATCCCGCTACAAAAGCTACACCTGAACAATTAGATATTGAGGAAAACAAAATTGATATTCAGACAAAAATTAATAGAGCGATCGATAACTCAGAATATTTTTATTTTTAATAAGATAAAAGTTTAAAATCCAAAATTATTAAATGTAAATTTCCCGTCAATTTAATTTATATTTTACATACTTTCTGTTTAAGAGATTTTTATGATTATTGGTATACCAAAAGAAAACATTCCAAGTGAAAACCGTGTTGCGGTAAATCCTGGAAGTGTGAAGGAATTAATTAAGATCGGTTTATCTGTCAAGGTAGAATCCGGGGCCGGTAAAGGATCATACATCTCAGATCAAAACTATATAGATTCCGGTGCAGATATAGTAGAGGATCAAGTAGATTTATTACAGAATGCAGATATTATTCTTAAAGTAAATCATCCCCTTGAGAAAGAGGCAGATATGCTAAAGGATAATTCAATTTTTGTTTCACTTTTTCAAACCACAAAAGAAACTAAAATCGTACAAAAACTAGTTTCAAAGAAAATCACCGGTTTTTCTATGCATTTGATTCCACGAACGACATTGGCACAAAAAATGGATGCTTTAAGCTCTCAAAGTAATATTGCAGGCTATAAAGCCGTTTTAACCGGTTCAACGCATCTAAGGGTGTATATGCCCCTTCTCATGACTGCGGCAGGTACAATCCCTCCTGCAAAAGTACTAGTTTTGGGAGCAGGTGTCGCTGGACTTCAGGCAATTGCAACGGCAAAACGTCTTGGGGCACAGGTTGAGGCCTTTGATGTTCGTCCAGAAGTAAAGGAACAAGTTGAAAGTCTTGGAGCAAAGTTTGTCGAAGTAATCTCCGATTTTGATGAAGGTGTGGGCGAAGGTGGTTATGCAAAAGAAACATCCGATGAATACAAAAAACAGCAGACAGAATTAATTAAAAATCATATTTCAAAATCAGATATGGTAATAACGACGGCGTTGATTCCAGGAAGGCCAGCCCCAATTTTAATTCCTAAAGATATGGTAGAAAAAATGAAACCCGGATCAGTTATCATGGATCTTGCAGCTGAAAATGGTGGAAATTGCGAATTAACGGAAAAAGACAGGGTTGTTATCGTTCATAATGTTACTATTGATGGAACAGCCAATATTCCAAGCACAGTAGCCATACACGCTACTCAGCTCTATTCAAAAAATATAACTAGTTTTATTAGATATATGTTTAAAGATGGTGAACTGAACCTAAATCTAAAGGATGAAATTATTTCGGGAGCTATGTTTACACATAATGGGGTAATCACTCATGAACCAACTAAAGAAGCTCTAATTCTATAGGGAAAACATATGGATATTAATATTTTAACGGTCTTCATATTGGCATTGTTTGTCGGTTTTGAAATTATAACCAAGGTCCCTCCTACTCTTCACACTCCCCTTATGTCAGGCTCTAATGCTATTTCTGGAATTGCAATCGTCGGTGCAATTATCGCAACCAAAGTGGGTGGGGAAATTGGCACATGGCTTGGTTTAATTGCAGTTATATTTGCCACAATAAATGTTGTCGGTGGATTTATGGTAACAGACCGTATGCTGAAAATGTTCAAACGGAAATAATTTAATGGAGCTCTCTAATTTATTTTATGTTTTAGCTGCTGTCCTTTTTATACTAGGACTTAAAAGGCTTAGTCATCCCAAGACAGCCCGTACCGGAAATACAATTGCATCTGTAGGAATGCTTATAGCTATAGCAACCACCCTTATTTCCTCTGGAGCTATTGATTATAGACTCATTGCCCTGGGGATCATTATTGGTTCTTTAATTGGTGGAATATTTGCCATAAAGGTTGAAATGACCGGCATGCCTCAAATGGTGGCTCTTTTTAATGGATTTGGCGGTGGCGCATCTGCATTGGTTGCAGCAGCAGAATTCTACACCAAAGCAGCACCAGAAGTTTTTGCAGGAGCTACAAATCATTTTTTGCTTTCGACTATCTCTGTTAGCGTTTTTGTAGGTACACTAACGATAACTGGAAGTTTTATTGCTTTTGCAAAACTACAGGGATTGATTTCAGGTCAACCTATAGTTTTTAAAGGACAGAAGATTCTCAATGCTTTATTTGCACTTGCCCTTATTTGTGCAGCAGCTGGAATGATTTTATCAACAGAATCCTTGATGCTATTTTTTCTTGGTGTTGTTGCACTAGCGGCTATACTAGGCATAACCCTTACAATTCCTATAGGGGGCGCTGACATGCCTGTTGTTATCTCGTTATTAAATTCATACTCTGGTGTGGCTGCTGCTGCAACAGGTTTTGTTTTAATGAATAATGGACTCATTATCAGTGGTTCACTTGTGGGGGCATCAGGCCTCATTCTGACTAACATCATGTGTAAAGGAATGAACCGTTCCTTGGCAAATGTTATTTTTGGTGCAGTAGGTCTTCAGTCAGATGGAGCAACTTCCACAGGAAAAGAGATGAACATAAAAAGCTATTCTACTGAGGAAGCATCTATGATATTGGATGCAGCGGAAAAAGTAATTATAGTTCCTGGGTATGGACTGGCTGTTGCCCAAGCTCAGCATGCTATAAGGGAAGTTGCTGATTATCTAGAGAAATTAGGTAAAAATGTTTTATATGCAATACATCCTGTTGCAGGGCGAATGCCCGGACATATGAATGTATTGTTGGCTGAGGCAAATGTACCCTATGAACAACTAAAAGATTTAGACGAAATTAATTCTGAGTTTGAAGATTGTGATGTTTCAATTGTTCTTGGTGCAAATGATGTAGTAAATCCTGCAGCTAGGCATGATACATCGAGTCCTATCTATGGTATGCCCATATTGGATGTAGATAAATCAAAGACAGTAATGGTTAATAAACGAACTATGAACCCAGGTTTCGCAGGGATTCAAAATGAGCTATTCGGTTTCGATAACACGATAATGGTCTTTGGTGATGCTAAAACCATGCTTACAGATCTCCTCAAAGATTTGAAAGATTTATAATACGTTCTGGTCTGAAAGTAAGATTATTGCCGAACCACCTTGTAAGGCAATGCCCAGACAGCTGTGTGTACATCTCTTTCTGTATCGAAAAGTGTACCAAAATCTATTACATCATAAAAGGAACGAAATATTCGCTGCGGACGTGGTTGTCCATCAAAAGTATATCCAGGTCCATGAATTCGCCACACTCTCGTAAAGATGTTGTCGTTTTCACCTGCATCAGATTCAATACCATTATCAAACATTTTTCGCCGAGCTTTGTAGTTACGGTGACGACCATAATGCATGACAACACCTTCACCACTTTTATAATCAAAAACTGGATCACTATTATTGATCACGCTAACTTCTACTTTAACAGAATCTCCTTTGTAGAAAGTGGGTATTGAATTTCTAGGTATCCAAATTGTCTCTGCCTCATCACTGGTTAAAACAAACTCTGATTCCCATGTATTTTCTAAATTTATTGTAAAATACTCAAGCTTTGTAATAGAAACTAAATCACTCGTATTTCCAATCCCCATTGTGAAAGCATCTATTCTCCAGTGCCGGCCTTGTTCATCAGCATCATCATGTTTTACAAACCGCACCATGCGATGGAATTCACTGTTAAATGGTTTCTCAGTTCTAATAGTGTCTGCCAAAACTGTATCAATAACAACACAAATAAAGTCTCCGGAAACCATCCGGATAATTTCCGCAGTTGAAGTATCTTCCTCATGTGTGTAAATAACTGTCTTGGTCATGGAGTTGATACTCTTCCCAAAACGATATATGTAGCCGCTGTCAGGGTTATGGATCTCCATTATTTTTCCTAAATTAATCTTAGCTATTGACTCAAGGCTATCCTCACCTGCAGTATATTCATCATCAGAAAGCACCCTATCTATATTGTCATCGAGTCCGTCAATCCCTAAAACATCATCTTCTGCTATTAATGATTCTAATTCAAATTCTCTATCAGTATAACTATACTGTTGGTCTTCGCAACTAATAAACAATAAACTAATTACCGTTAATGTAAGTTTTATTATTCTCATAAAATTTTTCCTATTATAAATTATTTCCAGAAATGTTTTCCTTTCTTATTAAAGCTTGGGCCATCACGTTTTCCACCACCTTTTTTATGGTGTTCTAATTGGTCTCGAACTTCCTTCCTAAATCTATGTTCGAAACCAATCAATTTTGCTCTTTGAACATTGTTTAAATATCCTTCTAATCCGTCAATATATGTTTTTTTCTCTTTCATCTTTTTTTCATCAAATACAGATAGCTGATCTAATAATTTGTCCAGATCCTTGTTTGCAAGCACATCTCCCCTTTCGATCTTTTCTTTTAACTCTGCATATAATTCTTTTTCTTTTTCTATCAAAGCATGCATTTTTTCCCTGTGTTCTCTAAACCGGGGAAAGAATTTTTCAGCTTCCTCATTTGATAGTTTTAAATGCTCCGTAAGCTTCCAGGCCATCATCATTTCCATTTTTTCTTTTTTCTCTTTCACTACAGCCTTTTTCGGTTGTCCTGTCACCATAGCTACTAATAGAACCAAAATTGATAATATTATATTTTTCATAGTTAAATCTCCATTTATTGATTAAAATATTCTATATCTAATTCATAAAGAAATCTTGCGGTTTCATAAATATCTCCATCAGAATCGATTAGGATTAGTGCCATATCTTCAAAATACACAGTTGTGTCTATTTCCAATACTTCTTGATTATTTTCAACATAATAATTATAAATAATTGGAGATTTATCTAATGATTCAACGCTCAAGAATCCAATCATTAAAATTAATAACCCACCAATAATTGTATGTGTTAATTGCTGTTTTTTCTTTAAAATATTGAATTGTTTCTCATGAATATTACTTATGAATTTTTCTTCATCTAAAATAAGATCTTGTGAAGACAAAGAGCTTTCTATTTTTTCCTCAAATTTCATCTCGCATCCTTGAATCGTTTTTTTAATTGATTTATTCCGTGATGATAATTTACTTTTGCAGAGCCCTCACTTATTCCTAAGATATTAGAAATGTCTTTATAAGGTAAATCCTGTGCGATTCTCATTATAATAACCATCCGTTGAGTTTTTGGAAGAGTTGAAACGTGGTTCCATATTTCCTTTTTTGACCATTCTCTTTCCATTTTCTGATCATAGGAACCGGTTTCAGCTGTTTGATCCAGGTGGAGATATTTTTTCCAACGGGCCTTGCGAATAAAAGAATTGGCTGTATTAAGTTGAATACGATAGAGATAGCTTGTAAACGCCGCTTCAAATCGAAAGTTATGTAATGACTGGAGTAGCTTGATAAAAACATCCTGGGAAAGATCTTCTGCATCCATTGGATCTTTGGTGAATTTGAGAAAAAATTGATAGGTATTCTGAAGGTGCCGTTTGACCAATTCATCATATGCAGATTGATTTCCTTCTTGAAATTGTTTAATAAGTTCATAATCATTTTGCATCTCATTTACCTTTTTAGACATTCGTAATTGCTAAAGGTTAAAATTTGTTTTTAAAGTGCAACAACTTAAGATTATATACATATTTTTTGAAACCAATTTACCTGTTTCCTATTTTGAATTCATTTAATTTTCAAACGTGAATTATACTCACGGAGAAAGATTTAGAGCAACCACGGATCAGACTGTAGCTATATGCCATGATTCTGCTCCTCTAATGATACTTGCCGGTGCCGGAACAGGTAAAACCACAACACTTCTCTATCGATTTATTTATTTAGTTGAGAATTTAGGAATAAAACCTGAAAATATTCTTGCTATTACTTATACAGAACGAGCTGCACGGGAACTGACAGACCGTCTGGTTAAAAAAATCGGAGCACAGGTACGAGATTCCACAATTACCACATTCCATTCCTTTTGCTACAGTTTAATTAAAGATTTTGGATTATCTGAAAACAACCTTCAATTGATAGAGGAAAGTGAAGCTGTTTATTTAATATTAAATAATTTTGATAGATTACGCCCATACTACTCAGAAGAGTTTCCTCTAAATCCACATAAATCAGTGGGTAAAGCAATACATTTTATAAACAGATGTAGGGATGAAATGCTTGCCCCAGTTGATTTGAATATAAAATTATTAAACAATCCTCTGTTATCGTCTGAAGATAAAAATCAATTGAGGGACATTCAGAAAATATATGAATTTTATCAAGATATAAAACAGAAACTGTGTTTGGTTGATTACGGTGATATGATCTTTCATGCATGGACACTATTAAAAAATGATTCATCAGTATTAACCCAAATTCAAAGCAAAATAAAACATATCATTATAGATGAATTTCAAGATAACAATTATGCTCTTAATCAGGTCATTGGATTAATAGGAGACAAGAGTAAATCAATTACCGTAGTTGGAGACGACGATCAGACAATCTACAGTTTTAGGGGAGCGAGTAAATATAATCTTGATTTTTTTAGTAAAAAATATCAATCACATCCTAAATACCTTAGAGTAACCTTGAACACATCTTTCCGTTCTCATCAGCAAATTTTGGATACGGCCAATGATGTTATAAACAATAACTCTGAAAGAATTGAAAAAAAACTGATTTCATTTAGAAATAATACCGGACCAAAACCCAAAATCATTTATGCAGAAATGGATGACCATCCTGAGATTATTATTAATATGGTTAAAGATTATATCTCAAAAGGGTATCCTCTAAAAGAGATTTCTGTCCTTTGCAGGTCAATTGCCAAAGCAAAATCATTGCACCTGCATTTCCAAAAATCACGGTTACCTGTAACCAATCGTTTTATAAGATATTTCGAGATTCAATCTATTAAAACCCTAAACGCATGGTGTCAGGTTATCGGAAAAGGATCTTACGAAAGCTCATCATTTTTTCATTTGATAAATATAAATTTAGGAATCAACGAAGCAGTTTATTGGTTTCGTGATGTGAATAAATGGAGCAAACATTCTATTGTAGATCAAATACTAAATCACAATAATATTTCAGCATTACCAAATATGTTGGACCATATTATCCGGCTGATCAAGTCATTGCAGGAACAATCCAAAAAAAAATCTGCCGGAGAAATTATTTGGGACATTTGTGTGCAGACCGCATTACTGAGACCGTTAATTGAGCGATATGATTATTTCGATCAATTATCACTGATTAATATCGGTATTTTTATTAAAAAGGCTCAGCAATTTTCATCCCGTGAAAGAGAAAACAGGGGGATTAGAGAATTTAATCTTTATCTGGAAACACTTATGGATATAGGTGGAATCCCTGTCCAATATCCTGAAGATAATCGTAAATCGGATACTATAACCATTAGCACCATTCATGGTGTAAAGGGAGGTGAATTTTCGATAGTCTTTGTACCTTTCAATCGTAGCGGCAGCTTCCCCCTAAATTTTAAAAAGGACTCTGTGATCAGCAAACCACCGGATGAATGGATGCAATATACATCTCACACAAATTTGTCACCTAAAGAACACCATTATGAGGAAGAAAGACGTCTATTGTATGTTGCGATGACACGAGCGAAACAGCGTTTAATATTATTAGCACCAAAAAAAGCAACATCCATATTTATCAAAGAAATGGATAAATCATTAATTGAAGAGGAAGAAATGGAACCTATACAATCGGAAAAACTAATCAATGTATCAAAACATAGTTTAAGAGCGGTCTATGAACAAAAACTGAAAAATTCACTTGCTAAGGATAATTTTGATCGAGCAGAAAATATGATATCAGCTCTGAAGATTATCAGCGATTTAGAAAATGGTTTTTCCTTTAAAACTGAACACACTGATGGATGGCAAAAAGAGTTACTTTCAGATATGGAAACATATAATGTAAAAACAGATGCCGAAGATCTATATCTTTCTGCAACGTCAATAGAAACCTATCAAAGCTGTCCCTTAAAATATAGGCTTTCTTTTCAGGATAATGTACCTGAATCTGCCAGCAAACCCCAGATGGCATTTGGAAGTATAATTCACAAAGTGTTACAGCGTTTTCATGAAACAGGGAAAATCCTTACCGAGAAAAGAATTTTACGGCTGCTGGATGAAGAATGGAAAGAGGATGAATTTGATTATTCAGCGAGAGAAGAAAAATTTCGTGAGCAAGGAAAAAATATTTTAATAGAATATGCAAAAAGAATAATAGAAAATCCGCCCACAGTTATATCAAGAGAACATCCCTTCGAATTTAGTATAAATAATAATATTTTTATAAGGGGTAAAATAGATAGAATTGACCAGACAGAAAATGGAATTTCCGTTATAGATTATAAAACGAGCAAAACTCCGTCTTTGGCTAAAAAAAATATACAGCTAGCAGTTTATTGCCTTTACCTGTCCCAGGCTGTGGAGGACAAAATAACAGGCACTCCGTTTTCATCAAGTTTATATTTTCTCAGGGAATTGGAAGAACCTTTATCTTCTTATTCATTTAGCAATGATGAACTGAATAATACAAAAAATATTATACTAGATATCGCAGAAAAAATTCGTCAAAACCTTTTTGATCCTAAAGAGGGATACCACTGTAACTGGTGTGATTACAAGCATTTGCTTTGCCCCCAGTTTGAAACAAAGGTATAACTATTCTGGAGGTTTATCTTTAGAGAATTTGTATTTTGTGATTGTTTTAGACAGACACACAGAGTTTGGTACCATATGTGTCTCACTATCATTTTCGATGGTAGTATAACGAAGATCAATCTCCGTTATTTTCCCTTCGCATCCTGTAATGTTCACATTGTCACCAATATCGTATGGTCGATATAAAATAACCATAATTCCAGCCAAATAATTTGAGAGAGCGTCCTTGAACGCAAACCCAATAGCGAATCCGGTTAACCCTAGGCTTGCTACGATGGCCGAAACATCTATTCCCAGTGTTCCCAATGCAGTTACGATTCCCATGATGATTAACACAATATTAGATGTAGATCCCATCAATTTGTAGATTTTAAATGTACTAGGATTATTAGATTTTCCAATTCGAATAAATACCCACTTTGAAAGTTGACCCGCTAAAAGGAAAAGTACAAACACAATTCCCACTGAAAATAGCTCAGTTGAATAGTTCTTAAGGTTTTCTAGATATGATTCCATATTTTATTCAATTATTTAAATATTACTTCGGACCATCATAAACTCCATTTTTCCAATAAATTGGTCCACTTTTATAGATACTGATTTTGGGAAATAAAACACAGAGTCAACTTCTGTTTCTATGGGTGGTAAAGAATAGTTTGTCGTTATATGAAAAACATTTGCAATAGTTGAATCATTTTGAACCATAATTATTGATGTATCCCTGTTGGATCCAGCATAATCTGAGATTATTAGGCTTGTAATTACTTTGTGAAGACTGTCAGAGATAGATAGATTAAGTTCATAAATATCTTCTGAAGAGTATTTGTCACCGTTCAAAGAATAAGTGAAAAGATTCTGTGTGTTGATAACCACTGGAAAATTTTCGACTAGTCCATATTCAGCCTCTGGAGGTCCAACACATCCGATATATATTAATATACATAGAAACATAGGAAAAATACATATTGAACGAAATTTATTCATTAATTTAAGAGATCTCCTCTAAAAGTTCAATTTCAGATTTATCAATAAATTCTTGGGGCAGAGACTTAGTTGTCTTTGCGCCAAGCTTTTTAATTGTTTCTGTCCGCTTGACTAAATTTCCCTTTCCAGAACTCAGTTTATTCATAGCATCATCGTGTTTTTTTCCAGCTTGTTCTATAGACTTTCCAATTCCCTTCAGATCATCAACAAAATTGCAGAATTTATCATAAAGTGCTCCTGATTGTCTCGCAATTTCCATAACATTTTTTTTCTGACTTTCCTGTTGCCACATATAAGACACTGTACTCATAGTTGCTATTAAGGTAGTTGTACTTACTAAAATAATATTTTTCGATAAAGCAAAATTGTATAGATCAACATCATTCTGAAAAGCAAGAGTCATGGCTGGCTCTATCGGAACAAACATCAAAACGTAATTTGGAGAGTTTATGCTGTATAATTTTGGATAATCCTTCTTCGTGAGTTCTTTGATATGAGATTTTATGCTATCGCTGTGATTTTTTAAGAAAAATGGTTTTTCTTCCATATTTTCTGTATTTACAAATTGTTCATAAGCTGTTAATGATACCTTTGAATCTATAATAAGATTTCTATTTTCAGGTAATATGACCACACAATCTGGTTGTTTTCTATTGCCTTCTTCATCTTCGAGTGAAACCTGCATTTCGAAATGAATTCCTTTTTCTAGACCTGACTTTTCCAGAAGCACTTCCAATCTGAATTCGCCCCAATCACCTTGCGTTTTACTGTCACCTTTAAGTGCATTTGTGAGGTTAACCGCATCTGAGCTAAGCTGTTGATTTAACTGTATGAGGTTTCTGATTTGCTCTTCTAATCCGGACCTCCCCTTGATTTCATTTTCATATTTTTCCTGTACAGATTTTTCAAAGGATTTAATTTTTTCTCCCAAAGGATCTAGAATTTTATCAAGGTTTTCCTCATTCTGTTTTACAAATTTTTCAGATTTTTTATCCAAAATTTCATTTGCAAGATTTTCAAATTCAGATTTTAACTGATTATGCTGTTCTTTAAGTCGATTTTTTTCCTCATCTAGACGTTCCTTTAAATTAGATAAAATTTCGTCTTTTTTAGCAATCTCAGATTTTAGATCAATGATAATATTTTCTTTTTCTTTAATTTCATTTTCAACGGACACCAACCGAGATTTTTCTACTTCATATAGGTCCTTTGATATAAAATTTTCAGGATGTTCAAAACTGCTATTGTCAACCGTTCTGTTTTTAATAAATAAAAACACGATAATTCCACCAATTACAATTCCAAAAATTATCTGTATTAGAATTTCCACTGACAGAGTTATATCCCCAATAGATCTAAAACAAGGCGGATAACTTCACCTGTGGCACTCTCTTTTTGTGTAGTGGGTTGTTCTTCCCTACCCCATGCAGTTCCAGCGATATCAAAATGTACCCAGGGAATATTATTACCTACAAATTCCTTCAAAAAAGCACCTCCTGCAATGGAGCCAGCCTGACCAGGAGCTCCCATGTTTTTGACATCTGCGATTTGGGACTTTATCTGTTTACAATATTCATCCCACAGAGGAAATTCCCAAACCTTTTCCCCTGTGTTTTTAGAAGATTTTTTAATCTTTTGAATTAATGTTTCATCAGTTCCCATTATACCTGTAGCTATGTGCCCAAGAGCGATGACCACTGCACCCGTTAGAGTTGCAAAATCTAAAATATATTCTGGGTCATAATTTTTACTTACATATGATAAAGCATCCGCTAGGATAATACGGCCTTCAGCATCTGTGTTTAACACCTCTATTGTTTTTCCATTGTAAGCTGTAAGTATATCTCCCGGTTTATAGGCCTTGCTTCCCGAAAGATTTTCTGTGGATGAGATGGCGCACACAACGTTCACACTTGGCTTTAATTCAGAGATAGCATTCATCACACCCAGAACAACAGCAGATCCGCACATATCATATTTCATTTGATCCATTTTATTTGATGGTTTAATCGATATCCCTCCACTATCGAATGTGAGTCCTTTACCCACAAGACATACAGGCTTTTCATTGTCCTTACCACCAAAATATTCTAAAAGTATAAACTTAGGGGGTTCATCACTACCCTGAGCAACTCCTGCTAATGCTCCCATTCCCATTTCTGTAAATTGTTCTCTATCAAAAACAGTGCACTTCATTTCACTCCTTTTCGAAATATCTTTTGCTCTTTCAGCTAAATAAGAAGGTGTAGTTACATTGCCCGGATGATTGCCTAAATCTCTTGCAAGACAAATTGATTTAGAAACAGCTATGCCCTGGGTTATTCCAGATTTATTACCGTTTAAAATATATGCACGATCAATCAATAAAGTTTTATCATCAGCATCTTTCTGTGTAATATAATCTCTAAACTGATAACTGCCCAAGATTAGTCCCTCTGTTAGTGCTCGGGTGTATGTTTCATCTGTTTCACCATGAAAAGATTCTACACAGATAGATTGACAATTTTCTTTCAAGGCATATTTAGAAGTTCTCCCACCTGCATTGCGCATGGATTCAGTGTTAAATTTTTCTTTATCACCCAATCCAAGGAGTAAAAACCTTTTATTTTTACCAAAGAATTTATGACATTCCCCCTCCTTGCCTTTTATACCTCCACATTCGATACCTCTTGTAACTCCATTATTTAAATGAATATTGATTTCATCAGCAATTGTTGTCATGGATTGATCTTGAAAAATTCCGAATACAACCAAATCAGCGGATGATTCTTCCCAAGATTCGGATGTAGATTTGATATGTGTTATAAATGCCATTTTATTTTCTCTATATTAATTTGCAGATTAAGAAGTACAAAAATTTACGCTTAATTTATGGAAACTATAAAAGACCTTCTATCTAAAAAAGAATAACAACACGTATTTCTTCCAGCTCAAACCAGTCCCAGAAATTAGTTCGATCCAGTTTAAGCAAGCCGTCTCTAAAACTGAATCTAACTCGCTTTCGATAGAGAGATTCCGTAAACCACTGTGAGTTTTCTCTTTTATAATAAATTGCAATAAATGGAGGACTTGTTTCTTTTAACTCAGGAATAAAAAAGGTACAAATTTCTTCATTAAATTCTCCCTCTTTAGTAATAAACTCGACTTTGGTAAAATAATATACTCGTTTTGTTAAAGCACTATAATCCCGAAACGGTTGAACAGATTGAGCACTAATCTTAGATGTAGAGACAACAAGCAACAAGATAAGATTGATTTGAGCTGTACATCGGAATAATTTCTTCACTTACTAACCATGTTTGTATTAATAGGAATTTGATTGAAGTATACGATATTAGACTAAAATAATAAATATTTGAGGTTTTAATTAATGGAGAATAAAACCCTTTACAGTGCCTGCTACGATTTATCTAGAATAGATATCACATCTTTTAATTCGGGGAATTCTCCTGTTTTCTTCTTTGAATATATCAATTCCCCATCTTTTTCCACCTCATATACACCTCCGCCTGAAGGAATTAATAACAATGACTTGATATCCGTCCCATATTTTTCCAATAATTCGGTAGCCATCCTGGCTGCTCTTGGTAAATAGTTTCAAGCGTTACAATATTCAATTGATAATTTCATGTTATTTTATATGGTTTAATTAGGTTAAAAGACTATATATCACAGGGATCAATATTACATATATTATAATGTTTTATCCTATGGCGGAAGCAGAAACTATAAGATAAGAAATTTATGGACAACGCTTGGAATAGGAATCGTTTGATTCAAGTTATAGTTAAATGCAACCATAACAAAGGTAGCCTGTAGAATCGGCTCCGTTCTTCCTTTTTTAAATATTCCAGTTAAAAGGTCAAAACTTTTTTTCCCGACTCTCGAAACAGCTATTCCAATTTCAAGTTCTAACGGATGATGGATTTGAGTGAAGTAATCAACATTTACCGATGCTAAAATAACACCATGTTCGGGTTCCCAATTCCCTTTTTCTAACCCTGACTCATTCAGCCATTTCATTCGGGATGTCTCCATATAAGAAAGATAGGCAGCATGATTGATGTGACGTAAGCCATCCATATCACCCCAGCGTGTATGACACGTTGTCCAAAATTTATAATCTTTTTTCGGTACCTTTACTTTCATAATATTTCCTAATTTATATGAATAAAATTACCCAATCTTATCTTACCCTTTTGTAAATATTTCTAATGATAAATGAAATAATTATCATAGGAAGATATATTATAAAAAACTATATGATACTTGTATCATTACATTAATCCAGATGATCAAATATATTTTAATAATAACACTAGGGTTTTTTCTAGTTTTCGTAGGATTAATTGGCGGACTTATACCCATATTTCAAGGATGGATTTTTGGTATTCCGGGGCTTATAATACTATCAAAATATTTTCCACCAGAAAAAAGACTCTTATACTGGGCTAAAAAGAAAGTCGGAATTAATAAAAAGAAGAAGTCTATATAGAAATTATCAGCAAATGACAAAGCCCCGAAAAAAATCCGGGGCTTTGTTTTTCTAATGCTGACCTCGCACAGAAATTAACTCATTCGTGTGTTAACGAGTCTTTCCTGCAGAGGTCAGTGTTCTAATTGATTTAGACAACTGATCACCTCCTTTGAAGTTAATTAATGGAAAACACACATTAAATGATAATTAAACAAACTGATCTAAACGATCCTACTATTCTTCATCCTCACCAAAAATTTTTACTTCCTGTACGGTACCATCTTCTCTATGATAAAACCATTCACCAATTTGACTGTGATCTTCATCATAAATTCCTTTACTTCTGATTTCACCATTTGACCAATAGGTAACCCATTCACCGGTTTTTTTATTGTCCGTGTAATTTCCCTCTTCCTTTAGTGTTCCAGTCTCATAATATCTCCTCCAAAATCCCTGTTTTATATCCCCATCCAAAACACCCTTTTCTTCTATATTTCCATTCATAAAATAAAAAATCCATTCCCCTGATATATACGCGTCTATAAGGGTGCCTTCCTTAAATATATTCCCGTTCTCATAATAAATAATCTGTTTTCCACTCATGACACCATTTTTGTAAAATCCTTCCTCATGAACTGCTCCGTTCTCGTAATAAAATTGGTATCTGCCATTCAATATTCCCGCTGCATAGGTTTTCATTTCCATTTTTTGTCCTAGCCTACCGTATCGAAACCATTCTCCATGTTTTTTCTTATTGTAATATTTACCCTCAACGGTTATTTGACCAAATTTGTTTTTTTCTACATATTTTTGTTCAAGCATAAAATATCTTCCTCATATATAGTGTAACCTTAATAGTCCACCCCTCAAGTTAATTTTTTAAATTCATTACTAAAAACAAATATTTATTACAAATAATAAGCTACTTCAAGATCACAGATATAGAATCAAGCGATCCGTCATTTTCTGTAGGGTTAATTCCCAAAATATGTGCTATTAAATTATATAAGTGAATATTTTGAAATGAGTTCACTATGAGATTATTTTTAAACGCTGGCCCACTAGCGATAAAAATGCTGTGCATGGATGTATGGATAGGATCATAACCATGTGCTCCACCTGTATATGCATCTGGATGATCGTTAAAATAGCTGTGAGACGTAATTGACCAACCTTCATTGGCAATACAAACAACTGGAGGGATTCGGCGGTGGTTGCTGAAATGAAGTCGCTCTGGAATGTCCTCCTTTCGGTAAACTGTCATACTGGGATGAGCACCATGAAGTGAATTATAGATGGAGTCAACCCAACTATCAACAGGAAGTATCATTCCTATAGGTGACCATTCAATTATTCGGACACTGTCACTGTAAATATCAATATAATCATCGAGATAGATAACTCTGTCACGACTGAGCTCTTTCATACCATGATCTGAGGTAAGAATAATATTTATATCGTCCAAAAGATTTCTATTTCTTAAACCTTCTATAAGCATTCCAATATGGCCATCCAATTCGCTGATAATATCATCAATCCCATCTGACTCGGGACCATATGTATGTCCCCAGCTATCTGCATCACTGAAGTAGAGAGTTATAAAATTTGGACGATCGTTTTTAGATAGGTCAAGCCAATTAAGAACTTGCTGCACACGGTTATGATTTGGAACAGAACCATCGTATAGATACCAGTATGTAGGCCGACTTCCATTAATCTCAGCATCTGATCCGGGCCAAAAATAAGTTGCGGTAATCAGCCCTTGTTTTTCAGCCGTTACCCAAATAGGTTCTGCCTCATACCATCTACTTTCTCTTACGGGTACGCTATTTTGTCCGATATAAAATTCAGCATTCCATTCTGAATCATACATAGTATTGGAAATAATACCATGGTTTTCTGGATAGTTCCCCGTTACAATGGAAAGATGATTCGGAAATGTTTTTGACGGAAACACTGGAATCATTGATTCTGCCTTTACACCATTTTCTGTGAGGTAATCGAGACTGGGAGTTTCACTTTTATTCTGATAATCCCACCGAAATCCATCCATTGAAATGAGGATGACTGCGTGTGATGTTTTTGATGTAGTATTGCTTTGTTTAGCACACGAGGAAATACAAAAAAGAAAACAAAGGATCTCCCAATAGATAGGGCAACGATTAATAGTCAAATAAAAGGATTGTATTGTTTTTAATATACCTCTATCCCCACTTTTTTACAATACTTCAACAGCACTATCTTCTTGGTACTCACAAACTCTCCTTCTTCTATAGAAAAATGAGATGGTCATTCACAAGTATTGATACATTCTTCCAAAGTATCAAACGGAACCAATCCTTCACAACAACCCCAAGAAAATTCTTCACATTCTTCAGTTTCTTGATTATAAAAATATCTAGGGCATACTCCATCACAAGGTCCAACATCTGGTTCTAAGTAACATTCTTCTGGTAGAAGATCTGGGTTAATTATCAAAGATATATAACCTGGATTATTTGCCCGAATCCAATATCCATTTCCCGGTTCTATATTATCTGTACTTGAGTAGCCACCAGAAGTAAATCCATAAATCGTACCGGGAATGATAATTTCATCAGGATCCTCTATATCTAAGGTATTTATAGGAGAACTTATTCCTGATATAAGATTCCATCCTTCATTCAGACTAATAGTAAGTTCATTAACTGGAGAGCCTGAAATAGAAGTACTGCCTTCCTCATTGAATCTTAACCAGTATCCTTCGCCGTGAATGAGACTTGTTTCAAGACCATATCCATCATCAAAAGAGTACAATGTCCCTTCTACTGATTCTGGAAATATATAAAAACAGGAAGCATCTTCAACCTGGAGGGGCAAACCAACAAGGTTCCAGTCTTGGACATAGTCTATTGTGATAGTTTCACTTTGTTCACCACCTGTATTCGCCATAAAAATCTGATAATCACCTGTGCGATTATCAGACCAGAAGCAGATAAGTTTATTATTTCCAAAGATGAGAAAAGGATCCTTTTGAACATTGATGGATTCTTCCAAGTCATCACTTATCCTTTGCTCGTTAACCAACTCATTTTCCCCTAATTGCATAGCAGCATAATAGATATCAGGATTACCGTTTCGGTAATCAATCCATGCTGTGTGTATAACAAATTCTTTCAAAATGACAAAAGGGTAATTTTGTGATGCTCCTGATCCCGGGCTTACATTCACTTCCCCAGAAAAATTAAGTGAATCTAAAAAGGCGTGATTAACATAAGAATTATTATGTTGACTAACATAAAAACCTGAAGCAATATTATTATCCATAATAGACAGGGATGGACCAGACGAGGGACAATACGAAACATAATCAGAAAAATATGATATAGGAGAAGGTTCCTGAAAACTGTCAGAATCATATTCTTTCTTTACAATGTAATGCATACGAAGGTTTGATATATTATTTCGATAACCAATATACAAATCTCCGTTATCTGCGATAACGATATCTGGTTGACAACAGTCACAGGGCTCCATCTCTTCGTTTGAAATTCCAACCGGTACACTAGATGAGAATTCAAATGATCCAGAAGAAGAAGTGGTATAGCGAACACTGTTAAATGAATAATTCTGATTATAGCTGTAATATATAAGGTGCAGCATCCCATCAATACCAACACCAATTTCAGGATATGCTTCTAAATATGATTGATCACTGACTCTTATATCATCATCCCAAGTTATACCAGCATCTGTTGATATACTAATATAAACAGATGTATAACCAGTACGGTCATCCATGAACACTACGATAATTTCTTCTCCTCGAATTGCTATTTTTGGACCAGACTGAATATATGCCACAACTGTGTTAGCATGAGAATTTATTCTTACTGGTTCAGAAAATGAAAATCCCTCATCAATAGATTTGGTATAGTACACATCTTTATGCCCATTACTATCATTTACCCAGACCAAATGAAGAATACCATTTGAATCAAAGGCTCCATTAGGAAAATTTTGGTCAATATTATCTTCCGATAGTATATGATAATTCTGTCCAAATTCAATAGAAGGTTGAGCAGTAAGGCAAACCGCTATAAGAAAAATATATGTGCGTTTGAATTTTATTTTTTCAGAATATTGAGATATGAATTGTAAAATGATAGGATTAATTACTTCAAAAAAGTAATTTTTTTCATTTGGTGACTTAAAAGACCTTGGATATTCAAGAAATACTCTCCTGATGGGACTGAATAACCATTAACCAGTTTCCCATCCCATATAAAATTATGTTTTCCCTCAATTAAAATTCCATCATTTAGAGTTTGAATCCATTGCCCATTTAAATTATAAATCGAAACTAAAACATGTGAAGATTCTGTTAAATCAAATTCTATCTTAATTTGGGAGTTAAATGGGTTTGGAAAAGTGGAAATGTTTTGTATATAATTTGAATTTCCATTTTCGGGTTGTAGTGTGTTAATCGCTTTTTGATCTGGATCAATATCTAAAATAATATTGAAAATTCCTGTCAGGCCATTTTCCGTTTCATTGAGAGGAATTATTCTATCTACAGCACCTGGGTCAGATGAACCAGCATCTTCATCTAAATAATCATCCCCTTCAAAATAGAGCTGAGTTACAATGGGATCTCCTGCTGGTGGAGTTATCATAAAATGAATGTGGCTGGGACGGAAACGATCTAAGCCTAATGGATAAGGTCCAGGCTTAATTGTTTCAATAAAATATTGTCCATAAGGACCAGATAGGACCCTACCACGGAGATTTAATTCATCATTTTCAGGATTACCAGTTTCGCAGGCTTGGAATACAGAATAGCATCCGTCATTATTAGCTTGCCAGGCATCAATGACCACATTTGGAATAGGAGTTTCACAATCATTAGCTGTGACCACTCCTATTAGGATCAGACGAATTCCAGGTTCATTTTGTGTCGTAAGAAAACTTCGGAAAGGAGAATATGGTTCCCAATAGGGACCTAGTCCCATTACATCAGCTGTGGAAGGATCACAGGTCAATCCCTCCAATCGTTTTGGAATAACCAATCCCGCTGCGGTAATTCCACTTAATTGCAAAAATCGTCTGCGTGATATCATTTTAACATAAGATATATTATATCTGCTAATGTTGCGGAGAGGGAGAGATTCGAACTCTCGAACCGGGTTATCCCCAGTTACTCAC
>CAYSQB010000019.1:0-21362 GCA_964433085.1 uncultured bacterium | reverse complement strand
CATGATCATTATCTTTTTTCCGCTTAATGCGAGGCGGGGTGCCCTAAAGATATCACGAATGTCAAAATACAATTTCATAGGTCCCATTATAATTACTCCTTGGTTTCTCTTACATAATCAATCCATGAACTTACGTGCATAGACTCACGGATTTTATCGGCAACAATGACAGCAGAATCTTTTGATACGAACGACCCCACCCTAATCCTATACCACAATTCCTTGGAATCTTCTTTATAAGATTCTTGAATATACGCACCGAATCCATTTCCCTGCATTTCTTTCATAAATTTTTCTGCACTTTTTTTATCCTTTTTTGCAGCCACCTGAATGGTGTAATAATTTTCATTATTTCTAGGAGAAATTGATTTTAATTTTGGTTCAACGATTTCCTTAAACTTTGGGATAGATTTTGTCTCCGGCTTTTTAATCGAATCTTCCAACCACGAATTGTCTTCATTTGTCCAACTTGTTGATGGATTTGGTGCTTCAACTATATTCTTAGGAGAATTCTGAAAAATCGTCCCAATCTCCAGTGGAAATGATTGGATAGAAATAACTTCTCCGTACCAGGAAACCGATACTCTGAAATTGTAATGACCGGCAATATCTGGTACGAAAGACAGGGTAGACTCATCCTCTGATAATTTTACACCACTCAATTTTAGATTACTTTCTTCTGGTTTTTCAGAAACAAACCACTTGTATCTAAGTGAGGATATATCATCAGGATTTTTTGCTGTAATGGCCATTAGTTCACCTGTGTACCCATCAGGGTTTGATTTATCGCAGCTTGAAAAAATACATATAAATAAAAGTAGATAGATGAAATATTTGTACAACGTTAATAAAATCCTTAACAGTTCACTTTCAGAAGTTAATTTGTTTTAGTAAAAGTTCAATTTCGGATCAATTCACATTCAGCAAAGAAATAGGACACCTCTATTTTTCCGTTTTCATCAGAGTCTGACCCATGTACCGCATTTTGACCTAGATTTTTTGCGTACAATTTTCTTATGGTACCTTCCTCAGCTTCTTCGGGATTTGTTGCGCCGATGACACGCCTCCATTCATTCACAGCATTATCTTTTTCAAGAGCAAGAACAACGCAGGATCCCGAACTCATAAAATGTGTGAGCTCCCCATAAAATGGTTTTCCTCGGTGTATCTCATAAAATCCCTCTGCCTGTACAAGACTCATTTTCATTTCTTTTGATTTTAGAATCGTGAACCCTTCATTGGTGATTCTGTCTGTGATTTTTCCTGTATACCCAGACGCGACTGCGTCCGGTTTAATGATTGCCAGTGTTCTAGTCTTCATATATAATTCTCCAAATGGTACTAAGAGTGTAGTGCGCGATGCATAGTTTTACCAATTTCTGCTGGGCTCTCTGCTATGTGAATACCTGCTTCTTTTAAAGCACTTATTTTATCTGCTGCCGTTCCCTGTCCTCCTGATATGATTGCGCCTGCATGTCCCATGCGCCTGCCTGGAGGAGCTGTTTGACCTGCAATAAATGCGGTAATGGGTTTTGTAAAATTATTCTCTACAACCCATTGTGCTGTTTCCTCTTCAGCGGACCCACCGATTTCTCCGATGAGTACTACACCGTGGGTGTCATTATCCTCAGCAAATAGTTCCAGCATGTCAATGAAAGTGGTTCCGATAATGGGATCTCCCCCAATTCCTACTGAAGTAGACTGACCTAAACCTTCAGCAACCAGCTGATGCACTGCCTCATAGGTTAGCGTTCCTGATCGTGAAACGACGCCAATATGTCCAGGTTCATGAATAAATCCGGGCATGATACCGATTTTGGCAGTTCCTGGTGAAATGATTCCAGGACAATTTGGACCGATGAGTCGGGTCAGATATTTTTTGAGCGCTTTATTAACTTTTACCATATCTTTTGTTGGGATTCCCTCAGTGATGCAAATGACCAGGTCTAAGCCTGCTTCAGCTGCCTCAATGATAGCTCCAGTGGAAAATTTAGGAGGAACAAAAATAACAGAGGTGTTAGCATCCGTATTTTTTTTGGCTTCTCGTACCGTATTATAAACCGGAACATCCAATGCCGTTTGTCCACCTTTTCCCGGTGTTACCCCACCAACGAGGTTTGTACCGTAATCCTTAATCTGTTTGCCGTGAAATGATCCTTCTGTTCCTGTGATTCCTTGGATGATCAACCGTGTATTTTGTCCTACCAGTACGCTCATACCACTCCCCCTTTTGCGGCTCTAACTGCCTTCTCAGCAGCATCACTGAGGCTGTCAGCTACCAGAAAATCCAAGGGAGAATTGTTGAGCAATTCTCCAGCCTTTTTGGCATTAGTTCCTTCCAACCTAACAATGACAGGAAGATTGACCTGAATGGTTTCCATTGCATCAATGACCCCCTGGGCTACACGATCGCAGCGGACGATTCCTCCAAAAATATTTATGAGAATGGATTTAACATTCATATCTGAAAGAGTAATTTTAAACCCGTTAGCAACGGTTTCAGGATTTGCAACACCACCAACATCCAGAAAATTTGCCGGTTCACCTCCATGCAGTTTAATGATATCCATGGTTGCCATAGCTAATCCTGCGCCGTTCACCATGCACCCCACATTGCCATCCAACTTGATATAGTTCAATTGATGTTTGGATGCCTTCAATTCTGAAGGATCTTCCTCGCTTTCATCCCGAAGGTTTTTGAGTTCGGGGTGTCTGAAAAGGGCATTGGAATCAAAATTCATTTTTGCATCCAAGGCCATGACTTCATTTTCTTGTGTGATCACAAGGGGATTTATTTCCAATAGGGAGCAATCCATATCGTTGAATACATTCCAAAGAGCCATAAAAATATCAGTAGATGATACAATTTGCCTCTCAGTTAGATTTAGTGATTGCCCCAGTGAAACTGCTTGCTCTTTAGTTAATCCTTCTTCAGGTTCAATCCATTCCTTGATTATTTTTTCGGGAGTTTCAGCAGCCACTTTCTCGATTTCTACACCGCCTTCTGTGGAAACCATAAAGACGTATTGTCTTTTTACACGGTCCAAAACAATACCTGCATAAAATTCGTTCCGGATATTGACACCTGATTCGATTAGTAATCGCTGGACTTCCTTTCCCTCAGGACCGGTTTGGTGAGTCACAAGATTCATCCCTAGGATATTGTCTGCGAGCTCTTTCACTTCTTCCTTAGTGTGAGCCAGTTTTACACCTCCTCCTTTTCCTCTGCCTCCGGCATGGATTTGTGCTTTTATTACAACTGTATCACGGTTCAGTTTATCGTAAGCTTCTAAAGCTTCTTCCAAAGTAAATGCAGGAAAACTTTCCGGTATTCGTACATTATATTTCCGAAATAGTTCCTTTGCCTGGTATTCGTGTATTTTCATTCCGATAATTCTTGTGTTAATTAGTTATTTGTGTACCGGCATTTCCACCAAAAGCTTTCCTCATATGTGCTATATTGGTAATGACCACTTTTTTCCCTCCATGTTCAAGAAAGAAAATTGCTGAACGTATTTTTGGTCCCATACTTCCCTTTTGAAAATGACCATTGGTTTGATAATGTCTGGCCTCAGAGACAGTCATCTGGCTAATAGGTGCCTGATTTTCTTGATTGAAATTTAAGTAAACTTGGTCAACATCAGTGATGATATAATATTCATCTGCCCGAATTATCCAGCCCAACTTTGCTGCGGTAAGATCTTTATCTATCACCGCATCGAGACCCTCCAAATAATTCCGACTATTGTTGTAAACCGGTATGCCTCCTCCTCCTCCTGCAAGGACAATGGTTCCCTTCTCTACTAAGGTTCTTATTGAAACTCCATGGAGAATATATACAGGGTCAGGAGAGGGGACAAGACGCCGCCAACTCCCTTTTTCTTGTTCTTTTATCACCCATTCAAATTTTTTTTTCATTTTATGGGCTTCATCTTTAGAATATCTTTTCCCTATAAATTTAGTAGGGTGAGCAATAGACGGGTCGTTCACGTCCACCCGGACCTGGGTCACCAATGTGACCACTTCCCGGTCAATTTTTTCTTCTCTCAGGGCATTTTGTAAAGATTGCTGTATCATATATCCTATGGTACCCTGGGTTCCAGCTACGCAGAGTCCAAGAGGAAGAGGCGAGATAGCATCATGGGTCAGATCCATGCGATGGAGTGCATCACCAACCTGCGGACCGTTGCCGTGGGTAATGCAGATGTTATAATCCTGTTTTACAAATTCCAATATTTCCGAAATACTTTCCCGGGTATGAGCAAATTGCTGATAGATATCACCTTGTTCGCCTTTTGGAGATAGTGCATTTCCTCCCAATGCTATTAAAACGGTTTCTGCCATCAAACTCTATCCAATGGTAGTGTAAGACACCTTGGTCCCCCTCGACCTCTTGGCAACTCAGCGCTGTCAATTGTAATTGTGAGTTTCCCCTCATAGTTTATCCATTGTTCTTTTTCTGTAAAAAATTTCATAGCATCAATAGATTTAAATCCAATATTTTCAAGTTCCTTTAGAGTCTCATGATTTCGGGCATAACTAATGATTTTGCCTGGTTCTATTGTAAATGCATTGGCACCGTCAGACCATTGTTCACGTTCCTGAAAGATTGCTTCATTTCCACCACAATACACCGGATTCATTTCATAACCCAAGTAGTTCAAACAATCTTCCAACGAATGATGAGCAGGAATTGCATTAAATATAGTTTGATCTTTTTCCAGATAGTAAAATGAAATGGGCCTTCCTTTAACTTCTTTCTCATGGAATAGAGGTGGATAAACCAGAATGTCTGTTTCACTGATTCGACTGAAGACTGTATCTAAATGCATTATAGTTCGGGTTTTTGGTAAATCAACAATGATAATTTTTTGAAATCCTTCGTTATAGCAAAGCGGAAGGATTGCCTCAATGGCATCTTTTGAATTTCGTTCACTTAATCCAATGAACAGGGTTTTATGGTCAAATATGATTAAATCTCCACCCTCAATAGAAAGATCAGGATGATGTTTATGAAAATCAAACACATTGGTATTTTCAAATAAAGGATGATGTTTAACTAAAAATTTTGTTAACAGCATTTCTCTCTTTCTCACATTTCGCTTTGCCCAGGTCAAGAGGAGTGTGTTTCCCAGCATCGCAGCAATATCCCGTGTAAAAATCAGATTTGGTAAAGGCCATTTTAAAACGGAGTCAATCTGACCATTCTCCCACCTTCCAGATAAAATGATGTTTAAAAATTGATGAGAATTCAAACTCAATAATTTTCTTTTATCTAAAGAGTATCTATGACCATACAAATCAAGGTCAAGCTTGATACATTCTTCTAATATCTCATCTTTACTGTTATCAGTGTCCAATACATCGGTCAATAAATCTCGAAATTGAATGGTATTTTTATGACCTGTAAAGGTTTTTAGGATATCAACCAATTGGGAATGTTCACCCTTCATTTTAGTTGGCGATATAAGGTCATCAAACAAAAGATAATCGGGATTATGAATCATTTTTCCGTTTTCATTTTCTGTCCATTCAAAGGTATTTTCTGGCAAAGTAAAATGATGTTCAATCCCTGGAGAATGAATGATGACTTTTTTTAGAGAATTTATTTCAGACCGGATTGTCAATATATTTTATTTATTTATTATCTAAAAAAAGTACTGATTTTTTTTGTCTGTCCAGTTGGGACAGAATAGAAGAAGCTCTACAGAGAGTAATATCTGCAGTAGGATTAGTATATGGGTTCACTATTTTTCTTCCATAAACGGATACCGATAATCTGTGGGCGGTTCAAATGTTTCTTTAATAGTACGTTGGGACACCCAGCGAATTAAGTTGAAGATAGAACCAGCTTTGTCGTTTGTTCCAGACGCTCTGCTTCCTCCGAATGGTTGCTGTCCAACAACAGCTCCAGTGGGTTTGTCATTAATATAAAAATTTCCTGCTGAGTGTGAGAGTGTTTGTTTTACTTCATTCACAATCGCAGGTTCATCTGCAAAAACCGCTCCTGTAAGGGCATAGGGAGAGGTGGAGTCTACAAGTTTCAGGGTATCATCCCAATCCTTTGGTTCATACACAAAAATGGTGAGAACGGGACCAAAAATTTCCTCTTTCATGGATTTAAATTGAGGGTTGGTTGTTAATATGGTGGTGGGTTCAATAAAATATCCAATCGAGTCATCGTAGCTGCCTCCAGTAAGAATTTGTGCATCATCGGAATTTTTTGCATAATCAATATATCCTGAAATAGAATCAAAAGCAGAATTATCAATGACTGCGTTAACATAATGAGTAAAATCCTCTGGATCACCCATCTTGATGGTTTTTACTTCTTTGATAAATTTTTCTTTTACTTCATCCCAAATAGTTGAGGGAATATAGGCTCTGGAAAGGGCTGAACATTTCTGTCCCTGAAACTCAAACGCACCTCTGACCATAGCTGTTACTAGTCCGTCAATATTGGCTGATTCGTGGGCTATACAAAAATCTTTTCCTCCGGTTTCTCCCACGATTCGGGGATAGGATTTATACTTTTGTATATTTTCACCAACTGTTTTCCACATATTTTGAAAGACGGAAGTGGAGCCCGTGAAGTGGACACCAGCAAGGTCAGGATCATTCATCACCTGAGGTCCTACCACAAAGCCATTTCCAGGAATGAAATTAATGACTCCATCCGGTAATCCAGCTTCCTTGAACAATTTCATGAGAAAATAGGCTGGATACACTGTGCTGGAGGCTGGTTTCCACAGTGCCACATTTCCCATGAGCACCGGGGCGGAAGGGAGGTTCGCGGCGATGCTGGTAAAATTGAATGGGGTAACAGCAAATACAAACCCCTCCAATGGACGGTGTTCTGTGGAGTTTTTCATTCCATCGGGAGAGTACATTGGCTGTTGCTGATATAGTTCCTGGGCGAACCATGCATTAAACCTCCAGAAATCTATAAGCTCACAGGCTGCATCAATTTCCGCTTGAAAAGCATTTTTACTCATGTTCAGTATTGTGGCGGCATTGATGGTATCTCTCCAAGAACCTGCCAAGAGGTCAGCCATTTTTAAAAATATTATTGCGCGTTCTTCAAGCGGTGTTTTTGACCACCAATTCCATGAGTCCATGGCGGACTCTATGGCCAATTGAATTTCTTTTTCTCCCGCTTTGTGAAAAATCCCCAGAACGTGCTTGTGATCATGGGGAATGATACACGTTCCGGTATCCCCTGTTTTTATTTTCTGACCGCCTATAATAACCGGAATCTCAACCTTTGTAGATTTCAGTTCTGTGATTTTGGTTTTTAAGGAAAATTTTTCCGGAGACCCGGGAGCATAGTTTTTGACCGTTTCGTTTTCCGGTTTGGGGATGTTAAAAGGTGTGTCTTTCATGATAGAATTTATAGTGTTTATTGATTGAATTTATAATGTAAAATGGCGGGAAAAGTAAAGGTGGAAGTGGATGTGAAACAAGAATAGTAATTCGGTTTTAATAAGAATAAAAGCTTGGAAGTATTTCACATACTATTTTAGCTATAAAGTATTAGGATTTTGGATAATCCCGCGACCTATGACTCCTGATAAAACTAAGGTACCACCAATCAGAGCATTTACGCCCATATTTTCTCCTAAAAATAAAAAGGCAAAAATAGGATTGAAAATAGGTTCGACAACGGGATAAATAATCGCATCAAGTGCGGACACATATTTTATAGCCATACTGTACAATATATATGCAAATCCAAGCTGGACCACACCTAAAAATGTAATCATGAGCCAGTGATCAATTTCAAATGGCATTACTTTTCCGTAGAAAGGGGAACAAAGTATAAAAGTAATTAGATTGCCTAAAATTACTGTATCGATAGGTCTGCCATCCTTTTGCTTACGCATGAAAAGGGTCAGGCCTGCAAATCCAAACCCTGATAACAGAGCAAAAATATTCCCCCACAATTGACTGAATGATAGGTCGCCCGTAAAAAAGTATCCTAATCCAGTCAAAATGATAAAAATAGAAAGCCAGTCTATTTTTGTAGATTTTTCTCCCAGAAAGGAAAAACTAAAGATTGCAACATAGATAGGAGCTGAAAATTGAATCAGAATAACATTGCCAGCTGTTGTCATTTTGTTTCCTATTACAAAACAAATTACCATTAAGGTATAAGAAAAGGCACCCCCCCAAGTATACTTACCAAAGTTAGAAAGCTTGGGCCTACTGTAAGAGTATATTAAAATAAATGTGATTCCACTTCTCAGGCCTGCAATAGTTAGCGGAGGCCATGGAATGGCCTTTATTATGAAACCGCCAGTACTCCATAAGATTCCCGTGAGTATGAGGAAAGTAATGGCAGTTTTTCTGCTCAAGTTAGATGCTGTAAGAATATTTTTTTAGATGCATCAAAATTCCCCCTATTGGTTGGTAACAGGAATTATTTTGAAAAGTTTTTCCACTCTTCCAAAATTTGTTTGGGAATGGGAAAACTCAGGAATTTTTCTTTTTTATTATCCTTCAAATTGTCTGCAATTTGTAAAACATGCTCGTGGGCAGTATTTAGATATTCTTTTTTGTTAAATAATTGATAAAGTGAATGAAAAACTTCAAACGACGGATAATAAATATTCTCCAGGTTTTCAACAATCCCCTCTGTTGTAAAATCTCTTCCTAATTGTTTTAAGGAAAAATTCATGTAAATTGAATTTTCAAGGATGAGATCTCTCATTGTTGTTTCTTTCTGTATCAATTTTACAATGTCAAAATATTTTAATGCTGATTCGTAATCAGTTTGGTCTGCATACATTTTCCCAATTGAAAAAGCAGAGTAAATCATAACATATTTAAATCCAATACTTTCACCCATTCCATAGGAATCCTTCGAAAATTTCAATCCATTGTTGTAATCACCCATTCGGCCGTAGGTATTCCCAATATTAACCAGTAAAATGGCTTCACCAAATTTTATATTTAGATCTCTTATTATATCATGAGCAGAATTAAAATTAATTAATGCGTTTTGATATTCACCCTTTTTTATATAAACTAACCCTAAATTTGTGATTGCTTTGCCAATACTTAATTTGTCTTGCAGTTCGGTTGCTATTTCAAGGGATTGATTCAAATAAACGATGGTGTTTTCAATGTCTTCTTTTCTTTCATAGACCTGAGAAATATCATTAAAGACGCTTGACATACCTAATTTATCATTTCGCTTTTTATATATTTCTAATGCTTCATAATACCGATTTAGTGAAAGGTCAAAGTCACCCTTTCTGTGGTGAATATATGCAATATTTTGGTTTGCTCGAGCGATCTCAGAAGAATTTCCAATGGTACTTAATTGTTTGATAGTAGAATTATAAATCTCCATTGCTTTATCAAACTCACTCGTGCCATAACCACCATAGGTTTCTCCTAGAAGATTATTTGCAGCAAGAAGTTCGGGAGACATTTCAATCACTTTTTTGAGTAATCCTCTAACCGATTCTATGGCTTCAACATTTTGTCGTTTTTCCCAAGCGTATTTTGCTTTTAAATATAGCTCGTATGCTTCAGCATTATCGGTTGATGATTTTGCTAGGTCTTGGTTGGTTCCAACATTTAAGGATTTGATAATGTTGGATGCAAGATTTCCAACGATTACAGGAGAATTTTCATGTGACTCACTCCATTTATTTGCGTATTTACTATTACCGGTTTCTGCCTCTATTAATTGGCAACGCAGGTCAAATCCATTTTCATGTTTATAAATGCTTGAGGTGAGTAAATATTTTACTCTTAACTGATTTGCTATATCAATAAACTTATCATCCATGTTTACACTTTTTATGTCTTTCATAGGCGTAACACGAATGAGCCCAGCGCCGGCAATCTTAATGATCAAGTCTTCGGTGATTCCTCTTGCCCAGAATAAATCTTTTTCATTCCCTAAATTTTCCATCAATAAAATGCCAACAGATGGAACTTCTTCTTCGATAGTTACTCCAATCCCCACAAATGAAAAATTAATCCATAAACTAATACCGATAATCGTTAAAACTACGCCCGATATGCTGAAAGCATTCCACTTGAAACCTTTTGATTCCGTCTTGGCTGTCACCTTAGATATATCGGTTTTAGGAAGATTATGAGATACAATACAGTAGATTTTAACTTCTTGGCGAACACCTTTTAACAAAGGTTGAGAGATAAACTCTGTTTTAAATTCAGGACTGCTCGAAATATCTGATTGAACTTTGTGAGATATGGCAATACCGCCAATGGCTGCAAAGGGTTCAATCCTACTGGCTACGTTTACATCATCACCAAAAACATCTCCATCCTTTTCCAGAATATCTCCTTGGTGAATACCGATACGGAGATTCAGTTCATTTATTTCTTTTAACGTATGCTGAATTTTGATTGCACAGTTCACTGCTTGTTTTGAACTGGGAAAACTTATAAGCAAACCATCACCCATCTCTTTGAGCCACTCACCTCCAAACTCAAAAACGATTGGTTTAAGTATTTCACGCTGTTTTTCAATAAGAGCAAACGCATTTTCTTCGTCTTTTGCTGATATCTCTGTGAAATCTGCGATGTCAGTAAACATGATAGCTGCGAGTTTACGGATCGGTTTATTAGTGGATGCCATATGTCAATTTAATAAACAGATGGTTGTACGCGTAATAACTTTATATCAGAACTTTAATGGTTTTAATTTGATGGCCCATTATGAATAAAAATACAGATCAATTAGTGAGAGTCCGTTTTGCACCCAGTCCTACGGGACAGCTTCATTTAGGAGGGGCAAGAACGGCCTTATTCAATTGGCTATTTGCCCAATCTAATAACGGGATATTTCTTTTGAGAATAGAGGATACGGATAAGGTTCGTTCCAGGCAGAAATTTGTGGATCAGATCTGTGAATCTCTGAATTGGATGGGATGTAGGTGGGATGAAGATTTGAAATTTCAATCCCAAAGAGATGAATTGTATGAACGTAAACTACAGGTTTTGCTTGAATCGGGAAATGCTTATCGCTGTTTTTGTGATAAGGAAGTATTAGCGAATATCCGCAGTGAAAGAGAGAAAGCTGGGATGGGCTATAGCTATCCGGGTAAGTGCCGTTCCCTAAATAATAATGATATTAAAGTAAAACTTGAGAGTAATGTACCAAATGTTATTAGAATTAAAATACCGGAAGGTACAACTAAGTTTTCAGACTCAATCTATGGAGATATTTCAGTGAACAATGATGAACTAGATGATTTCATTGTTGCTCGGACTGATGGTTCTCCAACCTATAATTTTACTGTTGTTGCGGATGACAACGATATGGATATTACCCATGTCATTCGCGGTGAAGACCATATTTCAAATACACCAAAGCAAATTATTCTTTATGAAGCATTAGGGTATGACATTCCTCAATTTGCTCATTTACCCATGATATTGGGTGAGGATAAAAAACGATTGAGTAAACGGCACGGAGCTACTGGAGTTCAGGAATTCAGAGATAAGGGGTTTTTAAATTCTGCTCTAGTTAATTATCTTGCATTATTGGGATGGAATCCCGGGACAGAACAGGAATTATTTTCTCCTGGAGAGCTTACGCGGGAATTTTCAATTGACCGTGTTCATAAGAAGGGGGCGGTGTGGGATAATCAAAAATTGGAATGGATCAATCAGCAGACGATCCTAAGAATGAAAAATGATGATATTTTGGTACAGATTCTTAACATCGATTCACAGTGGGGAGAAAAACAGCAAGAAGAAACTCTTCTTTCTGTTATTGAGTTAATGAAGCCCAGGAGTAAAACTTTTGTTGAGTTTATTGATACAACAGATTACTTTTTCAACGATCCAAAAGAGTACGATCAAAAAACCATAAGAAAACGCTGGAATAATTTTGACGTAAATGAGCTTGTAAATGAGTATATACAATGTCTTGACAGTGTAGAGGAATGGACTGTTGAAAATGTGGAAGATGAATTAAGAAATTTGAGTGACAGAAAAAATATCAGTCCTGCAAAACTAATTCATCCTGTTCGATTGGCGTTGAGTGGAACAGGCACAGGACCGTCCTTATTTCACATGATGAAAGTTTTAGGTAAAGACATTAGTGTTAGGAGATTGAAAAAAGCGGTAGATTCACTTCCGATTGAGAAACAATGAAAAATAATAATGATTAAATCAATAAATTTTATTCAGCAGATCATCGAAGATGATTTAGCTTCAGGAAAGCACCAAGAGATCATTACTCGATTCCCCCCAGAACCAAATGGCTATCTTCATATTGGTCATGCAAAATCTATCTGCATCAATTTTGGGTTTGCTGAACAATATAACGGCACATGCAATCTTAGATTTGACGATACAAATCCATCCAAGGAAGAAGAGGAATATGTCAATTCCATTATTGAAGATGTGAAATGGTTGGGATTCGACTATGGAGGCGAGGCCTTGTACGCATCGGATTATTTCGATGAGATGTACAGCCATGCAGAAACTCTAGTAAAAAAAGGAAAAGCCTTTGTCTGTGATATGACAGCTGAAGAAATAAATAATTTCCGTGGTACTCTAAAGGAACCTGGGAAAGAAAGTCCCTTTAGAGATCGATCTATTGACAAAAATCTTAATCTATTCAGGGAGATGAAAGGAGGAAAATTCCCCAATGGTTCAAAAGTTTTAAGAGGAAAAATTGACATGAGTCATCCTAACCTAAATATGAGAGATCCTGTTATTTACAGGATTTTGCATGAAAATCACCATCGTACTAGTGATACATGGTGTATTTATCCTATGTATGACTGGGCGCATGGGTTGGAGGATTCTATCGAGGGGATTACCCACTCTCTCTGCACATTGGAATTTGAGGATCATCGTCCTCTATATGATTGGTTTTTGGAACAATTGGATGTGTATCATCCCAGACAAATTGAATTTGCCAGATTGAATCTTAATTATACCGTCATGAGCAAACGTATGCTCCTTGAACTGGTGGAAGGAAATCATGTTTCAGGCTGGGATGACCCACGAATGCCCACTATTTCTGGAATGCGTCGTCGTGGATATTCCCCAGCATCCATTCGCTCTTTTGCAGAAAAGGTTGGCGTGGCAAAGCGGGAGATGACAGCGGATATGGCATTGTTAGAGTATTCTGTGAGGGAAGATCTAAACAAAACCGCATTGAGATTTATGGGTGTTTTGGATCCATTAAAGTTGGTCATTGAAAACTTCCCTGATGGAGAAGTGGTTGAGGTGGATGGAATCAACAATCCTGAAGATCCAGATGCAGGAAAACGTAAAATCCCATTTACAAAAGAACTTTATATCGAAAAATCTGATTTTTTGGAAGATGCACCCAAAAAGTTCTTTCGTTTAACCCTAGGAAAGGAAGTAAGGCTGCGCTATGCATTTTTTATAACCTGTACAAAAGTGATAAAAAATGAAAGTGGAGAAGTAGTCGAATTGCGATGTTTCTATGATCCGGATACCAAGGGAGGTTCTGCACCTGACGGAAGAAAAGTAAAGGGTACTCTTCATTGGGTTTCTGCTGATAACTCAATCCCTGCTGAGGTAAGATTGTATGATAGATTGTTTACTTCAGAGAACCCTGGAAAAGTCCCTGATGGAAATCACTTCTCCGATAATCTTAATCTTGATTCATTAAAAATATTAAAAGATTGCAGAATAGAGCCGGCAATATTATCCATTAAAAAGAGCGTGACCATTCAATTCGAACGTCAGGGGTATTTTTGTCTTGATCAATTGGATTCAACCTCAAATAATCTTGTTTTTAATCGAACCGTTCCCTTAAGAGATTCATGGAATAAGATCCATGATAATAATTCTACATATTCAAAATGACTCATTGGAATAATAAGTCAATAGGCAGTGTCAAATTTCAAAGTTCCCGTTTTTAATTGTAAATAATTTTATTAGGATAAGATAAGAATGAAAAAATATGTGACTACACTTACTATCGCTGTCTTAACCACAGTTGCTTTATGTGGAGACACAAAAGATAGCACAACCAATAAAGAATTAAGAGATATACCAAAAGTGAAGATCAAGACAATGAAGGGAAAAAATATTTTAACAGATAAGATCGTCGAGGAAAAATTAACATTTATCAGTTTTTGGGCTACCTGGTGTGTCCCTTGTTTAAAAAAAATGAAAAAACTGGAAATATTACATCATAAATACAGTGAAAATAATTTTCAGGTTTTGGGTATAAACGTAGATGATTCTAAAACTGCTAGAAAAATAACATCTATTCTAAATTCAAAAAACATCACTTTTTCTGTTTATTTAGATATGGAACAGAAATTTTTAAGCAAATTCAATTCAGAAGCGCTTCCCTTTTCAATATTAGTTTCACCAGATAATAAAATATTATGGGAGCACACAGGCTATATCCCCGGGGATGAAAAAGAAATTGAATCCGTAATATTGAATGCTCTTGGGTTGACATTGGAGAGCATTGAAGATTCCACCTCAGTAGTTAAGCCAGAACAATAAAAAGTATTTCACATTTCTTCATATTTCTTCTTTTTTGTCTTTTTGGGATAGGCTCTTCCCTTTTTGGCGTAAGTATCAATGGTGGCATTTATTCCCGCTATGGTGAGAGTGTTCAAGTCGAAGATGCATTTACCTATCTAGAAAACTATTTCTCGTTAAATTTTGAGGGAAACTCATGGAATTTCAACTCTGAATTTGCCTACAACAAACCTCCTGAATTAGGAATCAAATTTTCTGGGGTTCGCACATTATCTTTAAATATCATTCGAGATAGTTGGTCGCTGGATGCAGGGCATTTGACTTCAGTTTTCGGTAATGGATTGGCCTTTAATTTTTTCGAAAATAAATCTCTGGATTTTGACAACCGTCCTTTCGGTCTTCGGCTGGATATTGAGCTGAATGAACAATTTCAATTGATGTCGTTAATTGGAACTCGATCCGAATTTTCGTCTTATTCGCCTTTGGCAAATAGAACACCGGATATATTCACTAATTATGATGTAGGTGGGGTTCAGGTAAATTATTTTCCTGATAATGGAGATTGGAACAGTGGAGTATACATAACCGGAACGAAATTTAGGTCTCCCGTAGAAATTGTTTCACTGGATCCAGTAACATTGACCCCATCTCAAAAGGATACACTTCAACAAAATGCATTTATTTTAAATGGAGGATTGACTTATACCATATATCGTGAAAAATGGGAATGGACGTTTGAATATGGATCTTTGAAGAAATGGTTTGATATTCCTGTATTTGCGCAGAACATTGGAAGTAATATTGAAATGGTTGAATCCATTTCGGATGAATCAGGCAATGTATTTTATTCCCAATTGACAGGGACCTTACCTGATCATTCCTCTCTGACGTTTGAATATAAATTGTACCAAATTGGGGAAGGACAAATTATCCAAAATGAATCAGGTTCACCAAAAACAAATTTTAACAGGAGGGCAGTTAAGGCTATGCCTTTTCACTTGGGACCTACCTTATTCCGTCAGCATGATATTGGATTATTGGCAAATCTAACACATGCTGTAGATTACGGCGATGAAGTGGGTTTTAATATAGATTACAGAAAGAATCTGGGTGAAAAATTTTTACTCACAGGAATTTATGCACAGGCAAGCCGGACAACAACACATGGAGAAGCAGAAGGTTCTTATTTTCCATTATTGACATTAGATTATTATCCATTTCACGAGCTGTATCTTGAGATAGACTATTCTGGATATTTTTTGCAAAACCGAACGATAGCTGCATATACTGAATTCTCTACGAATGGGATTGACAAAGAGAAATATATAACCTTCATTCCGGCGTATTTTTCCAGAATTACAGGACCTTTTGTTTTAGGAGGTTCACTTGGTATCCAAAAAGCATTTGAGAGCGGAAAAGAGTATTTTAGTCATCAATATATTGTATCGGCAGATTGGAAAAGAAAATTTTCTATTGCCTTAATAACCGATATTACTTCGAATCCCAACGAGAAAGAGAACTCTCCATGGATAAGTGGCGAAATAGGCTATAAACCATCTCCCGTTTTAACAGTACGCATCTCCTACGGCACTGAGAAGGGAGGTATCAGATGTACCGGTGGTGTATGCAGAACTATCAGCGCATTTGACGGTGTCAGAATTACATTAGAAGCAAGAATATGAAACCCCTACTTTTTGGACTAAGCGTGGTTTTACTTTTCTTTGGATGTGAGCTCATTCCTGAGGCGATGGATCCTCCACCAAATGAAATTATCATTATGAAAAAAATCACCCAAGATGATACGCTGATATATGATCTCGATTCTTTATTTATTAATCCAGTCAGTGATCTTGAAACACCGATTATGATCAGTAATTCTGATACCAGTAAAGTTTTGATTATCTCGATTAATAAAGAACAAATATTGTTTTTAGGGAGGACAGAAGGATCAGCTGTAATCAAATTCCATGTAAGTGAAAAAAATAATCTGTCAATTCTATATTTTAAATTGACTGTCGATCCGTGTCCCGTTGAGCTTCTTGATTGTTTGGGAAAATGTAATGGTGTTGCAGAACTAGATAGCTGTGGAGTTTGTAACGGAGACAACGAGTGTGATTGTCCTGGATTTCCTGATGGTACCACAATGGATTGTCTTGGTGAATGCGGAGGTACTGCACAATTGGACAATTGCAATGTTTGTAATAATAATCCATCCGATGATTGTGTCCAGGACTGTGCAGGAAATTGGGGTGGCAATGCAACTATTGACAACTGTGGTGTTTGTGATAATATATCAACCAATAATTGTGAGTCTGCAAAAGCTGTTTTAGTTGAGGTTTTTACTAATGATGGGTGTACTCCCTGCGTTCCGGTAAATCATTTATTGGATGAACTGTTTGAAGATGAAGATTACAATGAAAATATAACTATGATTCGTTACCACTGGAATTCGCCCAATCCAGGTGATCCTATGTATCATTATAATCCAGAAGATATGGAGCTAAGACGACAAATGTATAGTGTCCCATTTTGCCCGGCAGCTGTGGTAAACGGAATACATATTTCGTATGGTCAACAGAATATAGAATCTAATGTCAATGGAAATATATTAACTGAGTTAGCAAATGAAAGCATTTTATATTTGGGACATGAAACATCACTGGATAATGACAGTATTTTTGTTGATTTGGAAATTCTACCGTTTGAGACCATAAACAGTACTATAAAGAGTTGGGCAGTAGTGGTGGAAGACAGCATTTACCACGAGGGGTATAACGGTGAGACTATTCATATGCAGGTTATGAGGGACTTAGCTGAAGGAGAGGAGTGGTCTGTTTTGGAAAGCGGTTCCTCATATTCGACCTCAATTTCACTTTTAAAACCTGAGGGATATTCGGATGAAAACACTTTGTTCCATATTGTGACTATGATTCAAAATACAGAAACAAATCAGGTAATCCAGTCCAACCGGCTGCATGCACCACTAAATTGATACACTTCCCATTCTCAGTTTCGATTTAATAAATATGACTATTGAAAAATTTTTAAAAAATTTGTACATTCCACTAATCATTTAATTATAATAATTTGATTTCGGGATATTTAAATACAATTCCATGTCAAATTGATTGAAAAATAGGAGTTTATAATGAAGAGAACGCTATTTGTAACCGGTTTGTTATTTAGTGCACTGTTATTCGGAACCCAAATATCAGTTATAGGGGAAGTCTTTACTCAAACTTGGTGACCCTACTGTCCAGACGCCCGGGTCGGGCTTTCTCAACTTGAAGCAAATCATACCAATGTAATTCCACTTATTTGGGAGGGGGACGGACATACCAGCCCTGGCTATTCTCAAAGAGGAGGTATGTATGGTGTTAGTGGAATTCCTCATGCAGAATTTAATGGAACTATAAATAGCATCGGTGGTGGAACTAATATGTATCCATATTATCTTGATATTTATGAACAATTAATAGGCGATGATAGTCCCGTTTATATTGATTTTGTTGCCTATCTAAACCAGGATGATGGTGGGTTAGACCTTGTTGCTGATGTCGTAATGACAGGGGATATAACCACAAGTGATAATAAGATTGTTTTCTTACTTACATACAAATATTCCTCGGACTACTTTTGCACGGTTGAAGGATATGAGTATATCGATTTTGACCTCTATGGCGAGGGTGAAACTGGGTTGTACACCCATCACTTTGATGTTGACCCAACATGGAACATGGGTCAACTTAATGCAATGGTCCTGGTTCAGTCTTACTCATCAAGCAGCAAAGAGATATATCAAGGTGTGACCACCGATTTATGGCAGGATCCCACCATGGACATGACTCTAGCCTATTCAGGTGACTGGGTCACCGTGGGCCTCCCATTGGTGATGGATAATAATTATTACCTAAATATTTTTCCTGATGCCATTGAGAATACCTTGTTTTCGTTTAACAATGGATATGAATTAGAGACCAATGTCCAAAATGGCGTAGGATACTGGATTCGTTATCCAGAGGCGGGAGGATACTCAACTCTAACTGGTTTTGAGATTGAAGAAATCACTGTGCCTATTGCCGAGGATTGGAATATGATCTCCGGTATTTCTACTCCTGTATATACTAACGCAATCATTGACCCGGATGGGTTGATCGTCCCAAATACCATTTATTCTTTTGACCAGGGATATTCACAGGCAGCCATGATCTTTCCCGGTAAGGGATACTGGCTTAGATCTTATAGTGATGGTGAGATCACAATAACCACTATGGGTGGGCAGGCAAGGACAAAATCTTTTGTGAACCGTATGGAAGATGCAAACATTATCAAGTTCAATAATATTCCATTGTATTTTGGTGTGAATGTCCCCGAAACAGAAATACAGAGCTACAGTCTACCTCCAAAACCACCGGAAGGTGCTTTTGATGTTCGATTTTCAAATGACATGATATATTCTGAAAATTCAGGGAATATTGAATTGATGAAAAATAAGGACGAAGTGAATATTTCCTTTGATATCAAGAGGGATACTGACAATGATCAGGTTTGGATTCTAGTCAATTTAATAGATGGGACCGAATATATTTTGAATGGGACAGGTACAATTGACATTGCTAATTTGGGTGATAATATGCAACTGTCAAAACGCTCACTTTCCATGGTTCCCGATGGGATAGCGCTACTTCAAAATTATCCCAATCCGTTCAACCCTGTTACCTCAATCAAGTATGAAATAACAGAGCAGTCCCATGTCGAGCTGTTGGTTCACAACATTGCTGGTCAGGAAATAGCGAGATTAGTAAATGACGTTCAAGATGCCGGTTTTCATGAAGCAATATTTAATGCGTCATCTGTTCCCTCAGGTATGTATTTATACACATTGAAAACAGAGAGCAAGACTATCATCAAAAAGATGATGGTTATGAAATAAATGAATAATTAAATCGTTGGTATATAAAGGGCTCCTTTTCGGAGCCCTTTTTTTATCAGTTTTAATTATTAGCACTATACTTTTTGGGAGTCGTCCAATATGTAGGACAGAGGATTCAGGTTGTACTGCTCTGACCAACTGATCTAAACCAAAAACTGAATGAATATAAAATTTATAGAAGGGTTGTTAAATTAATATTGAAATTAGACCCTTAAATTGGAAGTGCTTTAGGGCAAATAATCCAATCCCATTTTCTATTTGAAATCTCTGCCTGTACTGCCGCGTCTAAAGACAGGCTACCTTTTGTGCCACTCAAGTTCAGAATGACAATTGTTTTTCTATCTTTTGTAAATTCTGCCCAATTCTTCATTAAACATTTCTATTCATGACGGAACAAACCCGAAAACTCGCTGCCATTGTATTTACCGACATCGTCGGTTTTACAGAGCTTTCTTCCAAAAATGAGCCTGCTGCTCTTACTCTACTGGATAATCAGCGTAATATTCTCAAACCCATTGTCGAATCCTACAATGGACAATGGCTAAAAGAAATGGGAGATGGGCTGTTATTGACTTTCGATGGTACCATGGATGCCGTTAATTGTTGCATTGAAATCCAGGAAGCTGCTAAGACGATAGATCATATGAATCTCAGAATAGCCATTCACCAGGGGGAGGTCCTTTATAGAGACGGTGATGTTTTAGGAGATGATGTGAATATAGCATCAAGAATTGAGCCTTTTGCAGGTGCAGGAGGAATTGCAATATCGGGTAGAGTTAATGCAACCTTAGAAAGGGATCCAGACTTTGAAACTTATTTTCTAGGTGAACCTACTCTTAAAGGTGTTTTTCAGAAGGTAAAAATATACAGTATAATATCTCACAGCTTGCCCAAGGGTAATAAAATAATAGATGATAATACTAAAACAAAGATTTCGATTAAGGATAGAATATTATCGAGGAATGGTTTGTTAATATTCTCTCTCATTTTCATTTTTATTTTCATAGTTAAGAAAATTAATTCCAAGATTACATTAGATAATGGCATAGAAGAAATTGTTAAAAAACTTGATCAAGGTGATAATTATTTTGTATTTAAGAAAGCAAAAGATCTATTGGATTCATTTCCAGATAATAAGTTATTAAAACTTTACTTCAATAAAGCAACCGTCCCAATAAATATTAGTACAGACTCTTTACGAACGCCTGTCTATATAAAACATGAACCAGATACAACATGGAATTATGTTGGTGATACTCCGATAGATAGTCTCAGAGTTCCAGCATCTGCAAAAAGGTATAAAGTATCTGAAAAATTTCAATTAAAATTTATAATTAATGAAAGGGAAATTTTGGGTGCAACTAATCAAATAGAGTTTACAGGTTCTGGGAAATTTTATTTAGGAAAAGATGAGAAATTTCCTACGGACCATGCTATTATATCTGGTTCAAAAGATCATGTGATGTATTTCCCTGGGATCGATTTTGGCTTAATTACATTTGAGCCATATTCAATATCGAGAACTGAAGTTTCAAATTTAAATTTTCAAGATTTTGTCAATGATGGAGGTTATGAAAATGAGGACTATTGGGATTTCCCAATCGTTCTTGATGGAATAGAGTATTCTTATAATAAATCAATTAAATCCTTTGTTGATAAACATGGTCAGTTTGGACCTGCGAACTGGTCTTATGGACAATTTGATGCTAAAAGAGAAAATTTTCCGGTTACAGGAATATCTTGGTTTGAAGCTAGAGCGTACGCCAGATATAGAGATTTGACTTTACCAAATGTATTTCAATGGTTAAGTGCGGCAGGATTATCTGGTTTTGTAGATGATTTACCTGACATCAGCAATAGCAACCTTAAAGCAAATTATTTATGGGATATAAATGATCCTAGAGGAGAGAATTATTGTTTCTAGCAGTAACTAAATATTTGTAATGTTTTAGGATTATTT
>CAYSQB010000018.1:0-21561 GCA_964433085.1 uncultured bacterium | reverse complement strand
ATAAGAGTAGAAAGTAACTACAAAGATGGAAAAGAAGAGGGTAAATGGACTTACTATTTTGAAAATGGACAGATAAGAATTGAAAAAAACTACAAAGATGGAAAAATAGATGGTAAAGATATTTGGTATTATGAAAACGGACACATAGGGTGGGAAGAAAACTGGGAAGATGGAAAAATAGAAGGTAAATGGACTTACTATTACCAAGACGGACGGATAAGGATGGAAAGAAACCACAAAGATGGACAAAGAGATGGTAAAGAGGTTTGGTATTACAAAAATGGACAGATTAGTTATGAAGGGAACTACGAAAATGGAAAAGAAATTGGTAAGTGGACTTACTTTAACGAAAATGGTTCATTAAAAAAAGTAGAAGAATTTTAACACTCCCTCATCGCCACTCTAAAATTCCCAATTCCATCGATAATTGGTTGGGAATAAAACTCCTCTCTTTTCCTCATTTTCTTATTAATACTATCAACCTTAGTTCTACTTTTACCAATTTTGGAACCATTTTTTATTAAATGAGTATGAATTTTTGTGTAACCCCACCTTTTATTGTGGAGTTTCGTAATTTCATCCTGTAGATTTCGTCTGTTTTTTGATAGTAGATTAAAATAATTAAATAATTTTAAATAGAGTATAGTGAATATGAAAAACAGTAATTATATCATTTATGTTATAGTTCTTTTTTTGTCGATCTCTTTTGGTTGTGGACCTGAAGAAGTAACAAATGAAGTAGGGAACTATCAAGATGGAAAAAAAGATGGTAAGTGGATTTCTTATTGTAAACATGACAAGAAAATTCAAGAAGGAAACTATAAAGATGGTGAGAAAGATGGTAAGTGGATTTTTTATTTAGAAGATGGACAGATATATTACGAAGGACACTACAAAGATGGATTAGAACACGGTGAATTTATTTTATCCGGTTATGGAAACTATAATATTTTCCATAAATTAAAGGTAGAAAATTATAAAAATGGAAAATTAGATAGTAAATCAATTCATTATCATATTAATGGAGAAATAGGTAGGATAGAGAACTTCAAAGATGGTGTACGAAATGGAAGTGATATTTTCTATGATAAAGATGGAGAAATATTTTGGTCAGGAAAATACAAAGATGGGATTTTAATTGATGGAGATTTTATAAAATCTGATAAGCCTTTCAATTTGCACTAAAATAATTTAACAGACTAACCTTTCAAAATTTCTCTACAAAATCAAAATCTCTTTACTTTCCACTCCATTCTAATATTCTTTAAACTATCTATAATAGGTTGATTCAAAACAGTTTATATAAATCGATTTTTTATTTTATACTTGGCAGTCATTGCCTTTTTGCTATTAAGAATCCTAAAACTGAATTTGAGATTGCAATACGACATTTTAATTCAGATAGGGTAGCCATCGCTGAAAAGATCCTTACAAAACGGACACTGGAGGAATGGGGAGATTATTCTAGTGCCGTACTCCTCTTACGGATTAAATGTGCAAATGCTCAAGGTGATTTGGAAGAAACTAAATTGACTATCCACGATTTCTTTTTGTTATATCCTGAGAGTAAATACAAAAATGAAGTATATCAGATTGCTGGTGATATCTTTGTCAATGAAGGGTTATATTCAAAAGCCCTAGAATATTATTTAAATGCACGGAAATATTCAGATGAGAAAATTAAGCCCAACATAGATAAACGGATATTAAATACAATTTCAATCGGAATCCCTGCTTATGATATCGAAGCCATTCGATTACTTGAGATTGAGCCCCACCATATTGATATTTTGCATCTTGCATCAGCAGTAAGTCATTTAACTAATGGTGACAGATCAAAAGCAGAAGTTTTTGTTCATAAGATTGAACCCCTAAATCTGCCTGAATATTATTTTAATACCTATGATGATATTCTTAAATCCGTAGCTCAGGATAAGCCTTTTCTTAGTAAAATTGGGATTATCCTGCCTTTGACAGGAGAAATGGAAGCAAAAGGGAATCGTTTTTTAGATGGTATACAGGCAGGATTCCTCACTCGAACAGAATTGGAGTATTCACTCCTCATTTATGATAATGAAAGCAGTCTTATGGGAACGATTCAAAATTTAAAAGACATATCTCGTTACTCAAATATTCCTGTAATTATCGGCCCCCTTTCTTCTCAATTTACTCTTGCCACTGTGTCTTCTAAATTTTCCGAAGGGAAAAATTTAATTCTTCCCTATTTTAACACTGAGGGATTAATAGAGATATCTCCAAATGCAATTCAATTAGAATCTGGTTTACCTCTGAAAGGGAAATTAGCGGCAAAATATATGACTGAAATATTGGGGCTTGATTCCATCGCAATTGTTGCACCGTCCACACCTGGAGGTCGGCAATGTGTTGACGCCTTTCTGAAAGTCTTGGACCAAAAGGAAATAAACCCAATTCTTGTGGAATGGTATTCTCCGGAATCTCGCAATATGAAACGTCATTTTTCTTCACTGAGGAAAAGAGCATGGGAATTGATTCCGGAAGATGATGAATTCGCGCCATTTTTGGGAATGGATATTGACAGTCTAAATGCAATGTTTTCTATTGATATCGATGATTTTTTTGAGGAAGAAGTTGAAGAGGAGAATCTCCTTAAAACCAAGAGGGATTCAAGCAAGGTTACCTTGGCAACCATAGACGGATTGTATCTACCTTTATCTCATGATGATCTCTCTTTTGTGGGCACACAATTTCCAATGTATAATCTTCAAACTCAAATTGTAGGGCATGACGGGTGGCTTGATTTGGAAACATTGAACAAGGATAATATCGGGCCTCATTTTCAGAATTTATCTTTATTAACTTCAACAATGTATAAATATTTGAATTTATCTAATGAGGAAGAATTTAACCGTGGAAATACAGAATTTATTGATGGTTATGATACAGCATTATTTTTATTAAGTCATTTGTCTAAAGAAAAAAATGAATCACTTGAGCTTATTGAAACTTATTCTCATACCTATTATTTCCCGGATCAATCACATATAAATCAAGCAGTAAATATTTTAAGATACAAAGATTTCAAATTTAACTCGTTAGGCTATTTCCTCTCAGATTCTCTTATATCCTACGCTCCACAAACTCCCTGAAAATTTATACAGTGGAGAATCATATTAATTTTTCCCAGTGGTTTGGTATACCTGAATTAATTTCAGGTATTTCTTTACGTAGTATTCAGGGGAACAATGATGTAATTCGATCTAAATTGGCACGTGTTTTTCAATTATCTAGAGAAGGAATGTGTACTGCCGTTCAAACTCATTCAAATAAGGTAAAATTCGTGAATGAACCTCTGAAAAAATATAGAGTGGATGGTTTTATTTCAAGAAATAAAAGTATTGTTTTATCTATAAAGGTTGCTGACTGTATTCCTCTTTTTTTATATGAGGACAAAACTGATCTTTTTGGATTAATTCATTCCGGTTGGCGAGGTACAGTGGGCGAAATTGCAATTAATTCCATTAAAAAAATGATACAAAATGGAGGTAATCCTTCACATATACGCGCAGTAATAGGACCATCTATTTGCCAAAATCATTTTGAGATAAAAAATGATATTGTATCACAGTTTCCTTCAAAATTTGTTGTCCCAAAAAAAGATGAATCGTTCAGAGTAGATTTAAAGGAAATGGTTATTGATCAACTTGTCTCAATGGGAATAAGCTCTAATTCGATTTATGATAGCGGTTTGTGCACATTTTGTAGGGAAGATCTATTTCATTCCTATCGAAGAGATAAAGAGTTGAATGGCAGGATGATTGCAGTTATGGGTTGGGCGGAATCGGTGGTTTAATATATGGATTGGGTTCAGGCATTGATTCTCGGTATTGTCCAGGGATTTACAGAATTTTTACCCATCAGCAGTTCCGGTCATTTAGTTTTGGCTCAGGCTATACTCGGGATCGAACAACCGGGAAACGAATTTGAGATTCTTGTCCATCTAGGAACTCTGGCTAGTGTGCTTTTGGTGTTTTTTAATGATATAAAATCACTTTTATTCTCACTGACATCAAAAAAGTCACAATTATTCATATTTTTTGTTCTGGTTGGAACGTTACCTGCTATATGCATTGGTTTGGGATTTAAGGATTTTCTTGAGTCACTTTTTGACAATATGGATGCAGTTGGGGGTGCACTTATCTTTACAGGATTAATATTGTATTGTTCCTCTTTTATAAAAATAAGAAATAGAGAGCACTCTATTGTTACATCTATCCTGATTGGATGTGCTCAAACGGTCGCTATTATTCCTGGAGTCTCCCGCAGTGGAATGACAATCTGCACTGCACTTTTTTTAGGACTATCTCCAAAAGAAGCAGCACGATTTTCTTTTTTACTCGCCATACCAGTAATCAGTGGTGCAGGGATCTTAACAGCACTGGATGTAAGTGGTGGGTTTCAATTATCGCTTTCAGTCAGTATTGTTGCGTTCCTAAGTTCTTTCGGTGTTGGGGTTGTTGCTCTTAAATGGCTCCTAGGGTGGTTGGAACAAGGTAAATTTCATTATTTTGGAGTCTATTGTCTTTCAGTAGGATTTATAACATTGATGGTCTAACATGGATTTAATTAGCATCATTTTTATTTTTTATCTCGTCTTTCTATTGGGCGTGGGTGTCTGGACATTCAAATTCAATAAAACGCAGGAAGATTATTTACTGGCTGGGAGAAAACTTGGCCCCTGGGTCACAGCTTTTTCTGAACGAGCGTCAGGGGAATCAGCCTGGCTTCTCTTGGCACTTCCTGGGGCTGCCATTACAGTTGGCCTAGGAGAATCATGGACTGTCATGGGTATTATATTAGGAATTATTGCATCTTGGTTTCTGATTGCCCAAAAACTGAGGGAAGAAACCGAGAAATATAGAGCCCTCACTATTCCAGAATATCTTCATCGCCGTTTTGATGACCATTCAAATATCATCCGATTATTTTCTGCAATTATTATTGCATTTTTCTTTACATTTTATGTTTCGGCCCAATTTCATGCATCTGGGAAAGTGCTTCATTCATTATTCAATATGAATCCCATATACGGTATTTCCATTGGAGCAACTATTATCATCGTTTACACAATGATGGGAGGTTTTTTTGCTGTTGCTTGGACAGATCTTTTACAAGGAATCCTCATGTTCGGAACGTTGATTATTCTTCCAATTGCGGGATTTATTGAGTTGCAGAGTTCAGACCGGACATTAGTAGATAGTTTATCCCAAGCTGAAACAATTTTTAATGGTCATAATACATCTTATTTAATGGGTAAATCCGGAATTTCAGCACTGATGGCTGCCTTGGGCGGTTTAAGCTGGGGATTGGGTTATTTAGGTCAGCCTCATTTGCTTGTCCGATATATGGCAATTCGTAAATCGGAAGAAGTAAAAATTGCCAGGAAAATAGCAATTGCCTGGGCGATACCTGGGATTACCGGTGCGTTTTTAATCGGGTTGGTTGCTCTAGTATATTTCGGCCCTGAATATTTCCAAAATGTTGATAGTGAACAGGCTATGCCTCGATTGGCATCTGAGTTACTTCATCCAATTATTGCTGGTCTTTTTATATCTGGTGCTGTGGCTGCCATGATGTCTACTGCTGATTCTCAGTTATTGGTCTCAACTTCTGCTGTAACAGAAGATTTTGGGTTTGGTATCTCTATAAAAGGAAAGATATTAAGTAGTGTGACAAACAGTCGAATATTTATATTAATTCTAGGGTTGTTTGCATTCGGGATTGCTGTCTTTTCAGAGTTGCAAGGTAAAAAGATATTTGGTGTGGTAAGTTATGCTTGGAGTGGACTTGGATCTGCATTTGGACCGGCACTAGTGTTGACATTATGGTGGAAAAAAACTACAAGAAAAGGTATTATTGCCGGATTGACGACTGGATTTTTTACAACGGTTTTATGGGTGAACATTGAATCGCTCCAAACATCGGTTAGTGAGCGATTGGCTAGCTTTATTTTTGCGTTTATAATCATTATCATTGTGAGCATAATAGATGGGAGAAAAAACAGTGGCACTTGATCCTCAATCTGTAGAACGGGAATTTAGTTCAGGTAAAATTAAACCTCTTTATTTATTTAAAGGACCAGAACATTTTTTACACCGTTTTTTAATAAAAAAAATAGAAACTGGATTAAATCGGGATGGATCGGTCTCAAAAACCATTATTATACCAGATGAGTTGAGAAAAGGTCAGTTGATGGATATGCTAAACACTTCGGACTTATTTTCGTCCAAGAAACTTCTGATACTGTTTTATCCACAGAAATTGAAAGGTAAAATACAGAAAGAAATTTTATCTTATTGTGAAAATCCTAATGTTCAGCATACCCTTGTGATAATCAACGATGATTTTTATAAAAAAACGAAATTTCTTTCAAATCTGGAAAAGATAGTTAGACCTCTGGACATGAGAACTCCTTTCAATTCAGATTTAAAAAAATGGGCAGGTGTACTTTTTAAAGAAAAAAATATATATGCAACAGCAGATGCCATTACACAAATAGTTCATTTGTTTGGAGATTCAATTTATCATATTGCAAACGAAATAGATAAAATGTGTATTGGGTTCAAGGGTTCAAGAAAAATAACAGGAAAAGACATAAAGGAAAGCCTACTTTGGCAAAAATCATATCAAAACTGGGAATTTTTGGATGTTCTCGCTCGGAAAAAATTAAATGATGCTCTTATTCGTGGAGAATCCTATCTTAATTTGGTACCTGACTTTTCTATTGTGATGAATGTACTCATTACATTTTTTACCAGTCTTTATTATTTAAAAATTTCTAATGGAACTTTCTTATCAAATATTAGTTCTATTCCTCTATCACCATATGTAAAAAAAAGAATACCCATTGGAGCAAAACATTATTCGTTAAATGAAATTGAAAATATTATTCATTATCTTGCATCTTTAGACAGAAAAATAAAAACATCAACCATCAATCATGAATCAGCTTTCACAAAATTCCTCTTCCGTGCAATCAGTTAGTCAGAAGAATAGATATCAATATACTGATGAAGAGTTGATTGCCAGCTTTCAAAATGGTAATGAACAGGCATATATAGAATTGGTCCGGCGTTATAGGAATCGATTAATGACATTTGTTTTTAGGTTTGTCGGAGACATGGAATCATCAGAAGATATTGTTCAGGACACTATGATTAAAGTGTATACTCATAAACATTATTACAAAGAGATTGCTAAATTTTCAACATGGATCTATACCATAGCAGGAAACCTTGCAAAGACAGAATTGCGAAAGCGGAAAAGACGAAAGGTAACCCTTTTAAGCCAAATGAATACTGATGATAGGAAATATGAAATTCCATCTACAGAATTACAATCGGAAGACATAGTTCAGGGGGAGTACACAGAGAGATATATTCAGAAAGCAATTTTGCAATTACCCCTTCATTTCAGGACAGTAGTTATCCTGAGAGATATTCAGGAACTTTCTTATGAAGAAATCAGTAATATTGTCAATGTTCCCCTTGGAACGGTAAAATCAAGAATTAATCGTGCTCGATTGCAACTGCAACAAACACTTAAAGAATATAGATAAAAGGAGGAAAGCTTATAGATGAATCGTTATCAGTTTGAAGATTTAATATCAGATTACCTGGAAAATAAATTATCCATCCCGAAAAGAAAAGAATTTGAAGCTTTTTTAGATTCAAATTCGGAGTGTAGAGAAATTGTGGAATCCGTAAAAAACAATATGGATTCAATAAGATCTATGAATCCGGTCCCAGTCTCCGATGGATTCATGGACGGTTTGAATCTTAAATTAGAGATTGAAAAGAATAAACCGGTAAGTTCTTCACACACAGGTAGGACCTATTTTGGATTTACTCCTGTATATGCGAGTGTTTTCTCTGTTGCATTAGTGTGTTTTATATGGATTGGGATACAGTTATTACCGAATACTAAATCAGGAAAAATATCTCAACCATTAAAACAGGGAAAACAGATTGTTATTCAGAAACCAAATAGTTCTCCACTATTGACAAATCCGCACACTATGAATGCTCTTGCTACAACAAAAGATAATGATAAGGTTGATTCAACCTCTGTTAAAGAGAAACATAGAAAACCCTCCTTTCCCCTTGATGATAAAGCAAATTTTGTGAAAGATAACTAAATTATTCCAAACACTCCTTTATCACCCCCATTGATTATATTAGTTTACAAGTGGGGTTTTTTTTAGTTTACACTGATTTGTTTGGAATAAGTTCATGAATATCAAAGAGTTTAATTAGAGTAATAAAATTCTCTTATGACGGGAACTCCATTAATCATAATCGCTCTGTTAATAATATTAAGTATTACAATTTATACTTATTTTAAAAACGGAAGTGAAAAAAAATTGGGTGATAATGAACTTGAAGACCATCTGAAAGTTTTTATTGAGACAGATGAGGATGATAGCATACAAAATCAATTCAGTGAACTTGTCCAGACTGTTTGTACATCTATACAAGCAGTAAACCCAGAATATGAATCTGCTGTATATATTTTACATTTTGAGAATAATCAATTTTTACTTCAAAAAGGTTCATCAACAAAATATATTGACAAAATTCATTCAGATGTTATATTGGTGAATAAATTGTTTCCTCAAGATATAAGTCAACTGTTTAAACAAAATGAATATTCCAGTTGTTTTGATGCGTTCTTCGGTGAAAAGCAGTGGTCAGGGAGTGAATGTATTATTGGCTCACGAATCATGTACAAGGACTATCCTGTGGGTTTTATATTAGTTTATTCGGATCACTTCAGTAAAATTCAAAACCGGGATCTGAATATCATAAGATATAACGGAAATTTTTTAACCTTGGGGATGACAAAAATTGATAAAATTGAATCACTTCTGGCAGATAATTATTATAATTCTCACATTAGCCAATTGTATAAATCGGTTGATATGTACTCTAAAGAAGAGGATATTTATGAAGCAGTAGAAGGTTTGTGCCATCGATTTTTTACCTATGATAAATTAAGTATTTCATTTTTGGTTGATGAAAAAAATGCCCAATTGAAATGTGTAGATGGAATTAAAGATGATATGAATCTCGGATTTGAATTTAATATTCATGGTTCTCTGCACGGGAGAGCTATATTAAGAGATGAGAGTATCCGGTCAAATAACTGGAAAGAAGATTATTCTGAAACATATAGATTTAATGATAATTCAGATAAACAGCATAATTTTTTATCTGTCATCATCCTTCCGGTTTATATAAAGAACACTGTAAAAGGTATTATTGGCCTGGAACGACTGACATCTAAACCTTTCGATGATTCGGATCAAAAACTACTTGAGTTATTATCTTCAACTTTGGGTTATATCTTATCTTGGTTAAAAGAATTTCAAAAGATTCATAAATCATCGACCCATGATGGATTGACAGGAGTGTTAAATCGAAAAGCATTTGATGAGCGTATGGTAGAGGAGATAAACAGAGCAAGCCGTACTCACCAAAGTTTAGCAGTTATCATGTTTGATTTGGATAAATTCAAACGCATCAATGATACTTACGGTCATCCATATGGTGACTATGTCATTAAATCAACAGCGCAGATATTAAAGGATAGTGTGCGAAATATTGATATTGTAGCACGATATGGTGGGGAGGAATTTATCATTATATTAGTGGATACAGATATTCCAAAATGTCGCCACGTTGCAAAAAGAATGGTGAGTAATATCGCGAAATTTAATTTTGACTATGAGGATGTTAATGTCCGTATGACTATCAGTGCAGGAATGGCGGAATTCCCTGCGGATTCTGATAAAATAGAACCTTTGATAGGGAAAGCAGATGAAGTATTATATGAATCAAAAAGGCAAGGTGGTAATATGGTTTCTTTCACACAAAAGGATTCCGTTGTCTCAAGATAATAAATCAGTAAAATTTTATCAGGTCTAGGGATGCTAAACTGGTTTTATTTTATTTTGTTTGTCCTAGCTTTCAATCTTGGTGGATGTTCCTCCACATCTACAAATATACAAATACAGCCGCAGTCAAAAGTATCTGAGTCCCCAAATCCGGAAGCATTAAAATATTTTATGGAAGGTCAATTGTATATAAATCAGGGAAAATATGCGATGGCATCGGTGGAATTACAGAATGCTTTATTGATTGACAAAAATGTAAGTACAATTCACCTTTCTCTTGCAGATTGTTATTGGATGTTAAAAAAACCAGACTTATCAATTTTTCATATGAGAAATGCAATTGAGATAGAAACTGAGAACCAAAATATAAAAGAATTATTAGCAAAACGTTTTTTTGCTTTAAAACAACTAAATGAAGCAGAAAACGTTTATCTGCAATTATCTATGGAGAATCCTGATTCAATAAAATATATTCTCTCTCTAGCAGAATTAGCACGATTACAAAATAATTTAGAGGAGGCAATTTCCTATTACCAGAAGGCACATAATGTTAATCCTCAAGAACTATCTTATTTAGAAACCGCGGCAGATTTGGCATTACAATTAAGGAATGAATCTCTAACAATTGCTTTGACGCAGAAATTAATATTATTAAATCCATCTAATTTGAATTACATTAATAAAATGATCAATATTTCTTTGGCATTTGGTAATAAAGACAAAACAATTTGGTCAATGAAAAAAATGCTGGAAGTGACTGGATATTCTGTGGAGATTTTGAATCAATTAGGTATTCTTTATTTTGATAAGGGCCAACAAGATTCATCAATAGCTGTGTTCACCAATGTATTAGATGAAGAACCCAAGAACCAAACAGCTCTACACTATTTAACATTAATTTATGACGAAATGGGTAATTTTTTAATAGCAGAGGAATTTGCTAGAAATCTGATTATTCATTATTCTGACAATCCAATTGGATTTTCTGATTTAGCTTTGTTATATCTGAATCATAATGAAATTAATAAAGCAATTGAAATTCTTTTACCGGCTTCGAAACAATTCCGATCTAATTATATGATTCAATTCTTAACAGGGCTCGTCCTAAATCAAACTGACAATAAAATTTCTGCAATTCCTTTTTATGAACGAGCATTAGTACTAAATCCTAACTCTAGAAATACCATGCATAATCTTTCTATACTTTATGACTCTATACAGTTATGGACGAAGTCTGATAGTCTATACAAAAATTTAATTGCAACAGATACAACGGATGCTCAGGCATATAATAATTTTGCATACAGTTTGGTAGAACGGAACGAACAATTAAATTTAGCTTTGGAACTATCCCGTAAAGCTGTTCAACTTGTTCCTGAGAGTGCGGCCTATTTGGACACCATGGGATGGATATTTTTCAGGATTGGGAATAACACCATGGCATTGGATTACATAAAGCAATCCATAGAAATTGAAAATGATAATGCCATTGTGTTGGAACATTTAGGTGATGTATATAAGGCTAATAATAATATTTCTGATGCCAAAACTTATTGGAAAAAGGCCTTTAATATCAATCCAGCCAATGAAGAATTAGAGAAAAAATTAAGTGCACCTTAATAATCATAGTATTATTCTGTGTGTTGGAATGATTATTTCAGGTTGCAGTTCTTGGATTCAAAGGGAAGGATATCAAAAAGTCCATATTAGAGATCATGATAACACAATTGATAATATATCAATTACTCGTTGTATGGGTAAAGGGCAGATTTTTTCTGTAAATCCATTAAAAGGAAAACTCTATTTTTCCTTTACATCAACAAGGGATAGCTCTCAAGTTCATATTAAAGATTTTTTGGGTCGCAGACTCTACTCCATTAAAGGGAATACCCATGGAATTACTATAATAAATCATCAAAATAGTAACAAACATGACCTGGATAATTTGATTCAATATTACTCATTAAGTGATGTGGTTACTCCCATGGTTCTCCAGAATTATTTGTGGGGGAAAATATCCATCTCCGATATACAATTAAAAGATGAATCTGGTATCAATATTAGAAATGGTTCTATTTTCTTCTATAACAATCAATCACAGGAAAACAGGTTAGTTGATACCGTGCAAATAAAATTGAACGATCCTAATATTGATTTAACAATTGAAATTATAGAGCGCGAATTTTATGAAGATATTCCTTTCTATAAAAATGGATTAAATAATTAAAATATGAAAAATAATAAAACACTATCATTGGTTATTCCTGTTTATAATGAGGCTTTATCATTAATCGAATTGTACAACGAAATAAAGATAAACGTTACTCCATTTCCGATATGGGAAATATTGTTTATTGATGATGGTTCAACGGATGACTCAGTAGAAATTATCAGGTCTTTGCATGAGAAGGACAAACGGGTAAAATTGATTCAATTTCACAGAAATTTTGGAAAATCTGCAGCTTTATCAGAAGGATTTAAAAATGCAGTGGGGGATATTATTTTAACTATGGATGCAGATTTGCAGGACGATCCGAGAGAGATTGGTAATTTATACAATAAAATTCAGGAGGGTTATGATTTGGTTTCCGGATGGAAAAAAACAAGGAAGGATCCATTATCAAAAAAAATACCATCCAAAATTTTTAATTGGGTCACAAAATTGATGACAGGAGTAAAAATCCATGATTTTAATTGTGGGTTAAAAATATATCGTAAACACGTGGTAGATTCTCTGGACATTTATGGGGGACGGCATCGTTACATTCCTGCCTTGGCTAATCAGAAAAGATTTAAAATAGGAGAAATTTCTGTCAATCACCGAGAACGAAGATATGGAACAACAAAATACGGAGGGGCCAGATTATTTCACGGATTTTTTGATTTACTTACCATTTTGTTTCTCCATCGTTATACTCAAAATCCACTCCATTTATTTGGCTATTTAGGGTTGATTAGTTTATCGATTTCTTCTGGGGTTGAAATTTATGTAGTTATTTTAAAATTGTTTTTTAATGAACCTTTTAAGATTCATTTCGCGTTAATCGTGTTTGGTGGTATGCTATTTGTTTTGGGCCTATGGTTTTTTTCGATTGGATTAATTGGTGAAATGATTGCAAAAGTAACTCAGCATAGAGAAAATAGAATCAGACAGATTCTTAAATAAGTTATGGTAAAAACCGTCCTTCCGGTCATATCCGTTATTACTCCTACATTCAATAGAGCAAATGAATTGCCTTTTTTGGTACACTCAATTCAAAATCAAACTCTCGACCATTCTCTTTTTGAAATGATCATAGTGGATGATGGATCTACAGATAATACTGAATCATTAATACCTTCAATATTGGAAAACATAGATTTTAATCTTAAATATTTAACAAAAAATAATCAAGGTCCCGGTGCTGCAAGAAATCTTGGGATTGATAATAGCAGAGGGGATTTGATATTGTTCATCGATTCAGATTGTGAAGCTGATGAGAGATGGTTGAAAGTACTATACGATGAATATTTAAATAATAGGTATGATGCATGCGGAGGTCCTGACGCAGCTAAAAAAGATTTTACATCCCTGCAAAAAGCAATTGATTATTCAATGACATCTTTTATAACAACAGGAGGTATGAGAGGGCACAGCACTAAAATGATCGCAAAATTTTATCCCCGTTCTCATAATATGGGTGTGACGAAAACATTAATCAAACAAATTGGAGGGTTTGGATCTCTCAGACATGGACAGGATATTGAGTTGAGTCATCGAATAATAAAATCTGGTGCAAAGATAAGGTTTATTCCTGATGCAATAGTCTATCACAGGCGGAGGACTTCCCTGAGATCATTTTTCAAACAGACATTTAATTGGGGAGTCGCCCGAATCAATTTGTATAAAATTGATAAATCCCTCTTAGAACCTATCCATTTTTTTCCATCAATTGGTCTATTATCTGTCACAACTATTCTGGTAGGATGTATTTGGGCCAATCTGTTTTTTTTACATGTCATGAAACTTGGATTAATCCTTTTTTTGATTCAATGCATTTTTGGGATGATAAAACATAAGGATATAAGAGTATTTGGACATTTACTATTAGTTATTCCAACTCAAATATTCGGATACGGTTCGGGATTTCTATTTGCCTTTATCAAACGGGTTATATTTAATTCCGATACATTCACAGGTTTTGAAAAAAAATATTACCAATAGTGAAGAAAGTTTTAATGATATCCTATTATTGGCCTCCTAGTGGGGGTCCTGGTGTGCAACGGATATTAAAATTTTGTAAATATCTGCCTGATTTTGGTTGGGAGCCAATTGTGCTAACCGTAAAACATGGAGAATTTCCATCAATAGATGAATCCCTCATTCTTGAGTCTGCATCAATAAAAGTTTATTATGCTAAAGCAATATCTCCTTATAACTTATATAAGTTATTCTCTAAATCGAAACGAATTCAGACTTATCAATTAAGCCCTAAAGAAAACGAACCTATCTTTAATAAATTTTCCCGTTGGATTCGTTATAACATGGTGATTCCTGATGGACGTATAGGGTGGTATCCTGATGCAGTAAGGGTGGGTCTGAGTATTATTAAAAAAGAAAAAATTGATTTAATTTTTTCTTCTGGTCCACCCCACACATCTCACTTAATTGGAAGAAAACTAACTAAAGGTACTGGAATGAAATGGACTGCAGATTTTCGAGATCCGTGGACCGACCGATTCTATTATTCTGAATCACCACGTTATAGATTAACACAATGGTTCGATAGAGTACTTGAAAAAAAAGTGCTAGATGATGCAGATCGTATAAGTGTTGTTAGTCAAGGATTTTTTGATCAGTTAGATAACCATACTCCAATAAAGGATAAAACAAAGATTATTTTTAATGGTTTTGATGAAGAAGATTTCAAAGATATGGCTATCCATAATAGAGGTAATGATAATTTTGTGATATCACATATAGGAACACTGTCAAGATCACAAAATCCAATATTATTATTTAATGCTATTCTTTCGTATTCTGAAAAATCATCAAAAAATGGCATTTGTTTGAGATTTATAGGTTCTGTTCATTCTGAAATAAAGGAAACTATTAATAAATTAAATTTGGGTAACGTGGTAGAATTCATAGAATATGTACCTCATGGAGATGCGATCAAACATATGATTGATTCTGATGCCTTATTAATTGTTATACCTGACCTTCCAGATAATAAAGGTATTATCCCTGGTAAATTATATGAGTACCTACGTAGTGGAACACAAATAATTTTGATTGGAAACGATAATTGTAATGCAGCAGATATCGTTAAGAGTTTTGGTGGATTTCGCATTAATAAGAATCGACCGAATCTTGATATAGAAAAGATGAATTCTATGAAATTGAGGAGAGAAAAATCCAAATTAGATTTGTATTCAAGGCGAAATCAGACAAAGATATTATCAGAAATATTTTCAAATTGTGTTAACACATAAATGACTGAGTTAAAACTATTCATCAAATCAATTTTATTAATGTTTAGGCTACCTTTTCTAAGGTTATTCAGCAGTACATTTTTTTTAAGTGCATTATTTTACAGTATTTTATCGAGGGCATTTTGGAGGGAATTCAATAGTGTTTTAATTGGACGTTTTTTGTATTTAAAGCAGTTACATGAAAAATCAGAAAATCTATTTTTATTAAGACGAAATGTTCATCGTTTGGAAAAGGGTTTGATTATGCGACCCCGTAAACCTGTTTTTGGATTAAAATATATTAAGGAGCTGGTAGATATTTATGAGAAAATAATGATTAAGAGTATAGAGAATGATTTATTAATGAAAGATCAATTAGTCTGGGCGCACGATGTTTTGGAGAAATATTTTTCTGTTGTAAAAGAGCATGAGATAATTTCTAAATGTAGAGATCGATTCAAAAAGATTAATATATTATTTGATGTTGATGATAAGAAAATCCCTTTTAGCTTAGCTACAAAGAATCCCCCAGTTCAGTATGACGCTTTTTTAAAATTAACACAGAATAGACGATCGGTACGCTGGTTCCTACCAAAACCTGTCCCTAGAGATCTGATTGACCAAGCTATATTGGCTGCCGTTCAATCGCCAAGCTCTTGTAATCGCCTGCCATATGAATTTCGAGTTATCGATGATGAGAAAATGGTTAGTGAAGTATCTAAGATCCCAATGGGAACAAAGGGATTTGCCGATAATATACCAGTTATAATTGCAGTTGTTGGTCATCTTGATGCGTTTTTTAATGAAAGAGATCGACACTTAATATATATTGATGCAAGTTTAGCATCAATGGCAATGATACTTTCCTTTGAAACTATGGGACTATCAACCTGTTGTTTAAACTGGCCGGACATTCCAAAGCGAGAAAAAAGAATACAAAAAGCACTGAGCCTTGAGAGAAAAAATCGTGTTGTCATGTTTCTGGCTGTAGGATGGGCAGACCCGGATGGGAAGGTCGCTTACTCTGAAAAAAAACCATTGGACCTTATTAGAAAATATAATTGATGATCATTGAGGTAAAAGGAGGTGGCTTTGTTAACAAAGGTGCTCAGCTTATGTTGCAAGCTTTGCTCACAAGGAAAAATTTAATAAGTGATGATTCTATATTTGTGATGCACATGATGTCGGGATCTTTCTCTGATAGAAAATCCTACCGATTGGGGCATTTAGCTTGGTTACATACATGGAATTATCTTCCTGCAGCAAATTTAACAGAATCCTTCTTTTCTTTTTTCCCTAGAAGTATTAGACAAAAGTATAATATATGGTTAAAGAATGAGATTCAATTAGTTTTTGATATCTCAGGTTTTATTTATTCTGATGAATTTGGGGCAAAGCCATGCCAAAGAATGGCAGATTACTATACAAAATTATATCATTCTGGTGCAAAGATCATTTTAATGCCGCAGGCAATGGGTCCCTTCAGTAAACCTATTGTTCGTAAATCCGTTCTTAAAATTATAGATGCTGCTAAACTAATTTTTATAAGGGATGACGTATCATTTAATTATGTAACCAAATTAGTGGGACATCTAGATAAAATAGTGTATGCTCCGGATTTTACATTCTCTTTAAAGGGTAAGGAGAAAAAAAAGTACAATAATTTTAAGGATAGAGTGTGCATTATACCCAATGATAAGTTATTCAGTTCACATACCATTGAAAAAAATAAGTATATCGGGTTACTTAAATCGATAATATCATTTTGTAATCAGAGGAAGATACGCCCTTTTTTGCTACTGCATGAATATAATAAGGATAATAATCTCTTGGATAATCTGAATGGAGAAATTGAAAGTTTCTTAGATATAGTAAGCGAAAGTGACCCGCTTGTTCTAAAGGATATTATTGGTAATTCAAAATTGATAATTAGCTCTCGTTATCATGGACTAATAAATGCGCTTTATCAATCCGTACCGGTTATTGCAACTGGATGGAGCCATAAATATGAAGCTTTGATGAATGAGTATGGTCTTGGAGATTATCTGATCTCTGATTATAATACTCAATTAGTAATTCAAATGATGAATAATATTTTTGATAAAAGTATATTAGATTCCATAATCAAGAGTATTTCTCTGGAAAACAAAAGACGAAAAAATAAATTGGATGAAATGTGGAAACGCATCGAAAAAATAATGGAAACATAATATTTTTAAATGGGAATACGAAAACCAGTAATCAAAGCAGGAAAACAGGGGTTTGTTTATGGATTAGGTAATATACTAAATAAATTTGCATCTTTTCTTCTAATTCCTGTCTATACAGGTTTCCTGCCAACATCGGTCGTGGGCATTTTAATCTTAATTGAATTGTTTGAAAATCTTCTTGTCAATTTTCTGCCCTGTGGGATTGCATATGGTATGTGGAATAAATTAAAAAACGATCCTAGAAAAAAAAATCAATCTTTTTCTTCTGCGTTTTACTGTTCACTAATATCCACAACCCTTGCCATTTTACTATTATATTTTAGCAAAGATTTTTTCATATATTTTTTAGGGATACCTGAAGATATAGGGTGGACCTATAAATTGATTCTTTTGAATATTCTGTTCAATGTTCAAATTCGTATTTTTCTTTGGTTTCTTCAATATGAGGGTAAATCAATTCAATTTATAGTAGTATCATTTATACAATTTGCAGGCACCCTTATTTTATCTATACTGTTTGTTGTATATCAGGGAAAAGGTTTGGAAGGCATTATTTTAGGGAAATTCTGCGCTTTTTTAATTGTATTTGTGTGTTGTCTCTTATATATGTTATTTAAATATCCTATAACAATTGACTTCTTTGGATATCAATCTATGGTGCGATTTGGATTTCCATTAATGTTCTTGGGTTTGACACATCCTATATTAACAATAATGGATAGATTCGTAATGCGGATATTAGATTTTCCTTTTGATCAGATGGGTATCTACAGCATCGGCTATAAGTTTGGGATGATAATTAATATGATTCTTGTTATCCCAATGCAGCGTGTTTGGGGTCCAATGATGTTTAAATTAGGACTTAGAGAAGATAATCTTCAATATCACAGAGATTTTCTACTGTATTATACAATTATTGGAATGAGCTTATTTGTTAGTCTATTATTATTTAGTAAGGAAATATTAGGATTAATAACCACGTTTTCATATGATTCTGCTGCAAATATCATACCGATAATCGCCCTAGCTTATTTTTTCCATGGCTATCGAATATTTTTCCAGGCTGGTTCTGCGTTGAAAGATAAAACATGGGACTTGCTATTTATACCATTGATGACAATTTGTTTTAGTGGAATCATTAATTATTTTATGATCCTTAAATATGGTATAAAAGGAGCAGCTATTGCTACACTAATTTCCTATCTGTTTTTGGATATCATAGTATATATAATTTCCGGTCGGTCTTTAAAGATCAAATGGAAATGGAAAAAGATGGTCTACCTGTTTTTGTTAGTATGCATTATAGCATACATATTTTTCAATTTCATTATGTTCATTGATGGCGATCTTCTATTATTCAAAAAAATCTTGCTTTTGATATTTTATTTTATTGGCTTGATAGTTTTCCGCATTATAGGGATTAGAGAGCTCAATAGTATAAAATGGATTATTCAAAAAATATTAAGGATAAATCAATGAAAGATAATAATTATATTAAATATATCCCCTTTATAATTGTTTTTATAACTGCGATTTTATTATGGAAAATGATTGTTTATGGTTACGTTCCTTTGGCAAGCGATATGGTTGCACATGAACCTATTAAAAAGTGGATAAGTACTACATCAGTATTTCCTCACTGGTTCCCGAATTTATTCTCAGGAATGCCATCCTACGGTGGATATATTTATACACCAGGTGATCCAACAAAATCTTTTTTAAATATGATATTTTTTAACCGTGGAATAAAACTCTGGTTTTATTTTTCATTGAGCGGGATAGGATTTTTTATTTTATTAAGATTATTGAATATCAGCAGAATTTCATGCCTATTCGGCGGGATCGTTTCTGGGATTACTCCCTATTCATTTGGATTAATCAATGCAGGACATACAAATAAGATCATCGCAATGTCATTTATTCCTTGGATATTGGCAAGCGTCATTTATGGGATGAACCACAAATCTCTTAAATCAATTTTGATGATCAGTGTCCCCACTATATTTCAATTGTGGTCGAATCATCCTCAGGTTGTGTATTATACCTGGATGATGGTGATATTTTTATGGTTATGGAATTTGATTTCGGATTTGAGATTGAGAGAATTTTCAATGAAGAATAATGGAATACAGATTTGTATCATTATTATAGGATTATTAATATCTCTGATTGTCGTCGTCGATCCCTACTATCATGTGTATGAATTTCAAAAGCATTCAAATAGAGGTGCTGAATCCGTTTTGGATGATACAAAAGAGACATCCTCAGGCACAGATTGGGATTATGCCACGCAGTGGTCATTCCATCCAAAAGAAACTATTTCGTTTTTATATCCTTATCATTATGGTCTTCAAAATTTTCCCACAAGAGATATAAAATCAGCAGCATATTGGGGATTTATGCCCTTTACCCAATCGACTCATTATTTAGGGTTAATTGTTATTTTGTTTGCAATATTAGGTGCATTGCTTCGAAAACCAGACAGATTTGAATCGTATATGTGGGTGTTGAGCGGACTAGTGATATTCGTTGGATTTGGAAGTTACTTCCCTGCTCTATATAAACCTTTATTTTTATTAGCTCCATTCTTTTCTAAATTCCGAATTCCATCCATGATTTTTATTTTATTAGCCATTTCCATTCCTTATCTGGCTGCAATTGGATTGGATAAATTGATAACCACTGAAAAGAAACAAATTGTAAAGAAAAAAATTCTGTGGGTATTTGGAGGATTTATAGGTTTAACATTCATTTTTCTAATTTTTGGAGAGTCAATATTGTCCTTTTCTTCCTTATCAGATAATAGATTTAATCCGGCAATACTTTCTCAAGTAAAGGATATTAGAATAGAGCTTTTCAAGAAGGGAATTATTTTAGCACTTGTTTTGAGTGGAGCAACTTTTGGTCTTTCTTGGCTATTATTAAAAGGTGAGTTGAACAAAAAAATATTCTCAACACTCATTGTATTAATTTCTATCGGAGATTTATGGGTAGTAAATAACGAATTTTTATTTCTTAAAAAACCTGAAAAAATTAATTTACATTTTAGGGAAACTCTACTTATCAACTATTTAAAAAATGATAATACCCACTTCCGTATTTTCCCTGTGGACGAATTGAATTCAAATAAATATGGTTATTGGGGGATTCAAAGCATTGGTGGATACAGAGCGGTAAAATTACGTAATTATCAAGATTTAATGGATGCGGGGGGCTTTGGAAGACCACATATTTTGAATATGTTAAATGTGAAATATGTATTAACAGGAAAAAAAATAAATTCACCACTATTTTCTCAAGTGATTAATCACAATGGATTATATAAAAATAAAGCTTTTCTTCCACGCGCATGGTTTGTAGAGAATATTAATAATGTTACTAATCAAGAAACATCACTACAGTCAGTTTTGTCACAATCATTTGATCCCAAAAAAGAAGCAGTTATTGTAAACTATTCCGGACCGGAGATACCTGAATCATCTACCGGGACCGCCCAAATAGAAATATTGTCTGAAAATCAAATAGTCCTCACGGCTTCGACCAGTGGAGGAGGATTGCTTGTTCTGTCCGAAATTTATTATAAACCAGGATGGAAATGTGAAATAGATGGAATCCTTACAGATATATTTCAGACGAATCATGTTCTTCGGTCAATTTTTGTACCTGAAGGTACTCATAGTATAAAATTTTATTATGATAAAAATTCATGGGAAATAACTCGTTTAATTTCACGGATTTCATTTTTAATTATTTTATTCAGTTTGATATTTTTATCGTGGAAAGAATGGAGAAATAAAGATTAAATGATTTCCCATCGATACTCAAGAAATATTAAAACTGGACTTATGCTTCTTGGGATAATCTTAATTACCAGTATTGTCATATATTCACAATGGATAGTTGAAAAACTGAGAGAAGACAATCGAAATATTGTTCAAATGTATTCAGAAATAATTGCTGAAG
>CAYSQB010000017.1:0-21647 GCA_964433085.1 uncultured bacterium | reverse complement strand
TGATATACGCTTTATTGGAGGTACCAGGATCTGTGGTGATGAGTGTGAGATAGAGCTAATATCCCCCTTTGAAGAGCTAACTATCAAATATAATGTTATTTATAATGTCAATGAATCTATGGGATGGATGATAACATTGGATAATGGTAAAAACTATTTTCTAGAAGGTAATGGTTCACTTACAATACCATCAGCAAAAAGAATATTTCTAAATAGGGAGCCTGTTATCCCTGTCTCATATCTTTTATACCAAAATTTTCCTAATCCGTTTAATCCTATTACAACCATAAGATATGACCTTCCAGAAGGGGGGATGGTTAAACTCACGATTTATGATATAAAGGGTAGGAAGATGAACGAGCTTATAAATGCTAATAAAGCAGCGGGCTACGGTTCTGTAGAATGGGACGCTACAGACAGTTATGGAAATGTGATGAGTGCCGGTGTCTATATTTTTCAGTTGCGTGTTGCCAATCTTTTGGAAGGGCAGGCTACTGTAAGAACAAGGAAAATGGTTTTACTTAAATAAGAATTGGAAATATTAGCTATTTTATTTTTTTTATTTCTACGAAATTATTTGATTTTATATATTTCCATGTGGGGCAGACCAATTAATTTATGAAAATCACCAAGTTCACAATATTTATATTTCTTTTTTTTATAGGATGTGGACCAAAAACTTACTTTGAGTCGTTAGGTGATATAGAACATTCATACGATTCACGTCCAATTGGGTGCCCCGTTGAAATGTTTTTATATTACGCTCCATCGGATAGACAATATGATGAGTTAGGTATATGTACAGGTTCCTACCATGCTTATAGTAAAAAAAGCTATGATCAGGTTATTAGGGCTATTAAAGATTGTGCATGTGAAATTGGTGGAAATGCAATTGTATATTCTGATGATAGTGACACTTATGGCTACGATTTCCTTGGTCAGCTCACTGATTTTAAAACTACCGCAAAAGTGTTATATCTCTATGAAACAGATTATATTATAGATACTGATGCTCCTGAAATGGAAAATATTTTTGAAGAATATGAATATGATGATTAGGCGTTCATTCCCAATTTTATATTTTATAGGAATTTCTTTTTTGTTATCAGTTTTTTCCTGTGATTTAAGTATACCAAAAAAAGACGATCTTGCTTCATGGACAACTGAATTAGAAGTTCCTATGTTTGAAAAAACAATTACTTTCGAAGATATCATAGATGACTCACTTATCAATCCCCTTGAAGAAAGTTCATTATATGCATTTACAAAATACATTGATATAGACAGTGTTGAGGTTGGAGATAAACTTGAAATTGAAGATATACAAAAAGTATTTTCCCAAAATGTTGATGATGTTAGCGTTGAAGATTCTCACATTCAGGAGCGCATAGGATTTAAAAATGTTGGCGTAAGTCCTATTAATCAAGTAATTACGTCAGCAATAGGAACTATAGCGTTAAGTGATTTCCCTGAAAAGGAAACGGATCCTTATTTATTTTCTAGTATCTTTCCCGGAATCAATGATTTCCCCAATGGATCTCACAATATTCCAGGGTTCAACCTTGAACCGGTAGAAAATTTATTTTCGTTTGACGATTTCAGTAGTGCAGAGTTCACTGGTGGTACCCTAACGTTAACAATTGTGAATAATCTTGTTATTCCTTTGGGGGAAACAGATATTGCGCTAAAAAATGGGGATGGATCTGATATAGTCAATGGGGCTTTGACTATTTCAGGTCCCATTAATCCGGGCGAAAGCAGTTCCGGAAATTTAAGTCTTAATGAACTAAGCTTACCTGGCAATGTTATTGTTGAGGTTACAGGCAGTAGCCCCGGCGCAGATAATGTCGTTATTGATGATGCTGCAAGAAATTCTTCATTTACCGTTAATGTTTCAGGAAGCAGTTTAGAGGTTTCTTCTGCAACTGCAAAAATACCAGAACAAATAATTTACGAAGATAATATGATTCTTTTGTCAGCATCAGACTCAAATAAAGTGCAATCTGCAACAATTTTAAATGGAAAGCTGATCATCTCGATTGATAATAATATGGCGGTCAGTAGTACGGTACAAATGAATATTCCAACAATTCAAAATAGTGAGGGTGCTCTGTTTGAAACGCTTTTAAATATTCCTGCAAGTGAAGCCGATATATACTATGAAATAATTTTAAATAATCATTCGCTTGTGATGGAATTAAATGATCAATCCGTTGATTATAATTACACCGTTCTTACAATGGATTCTGGAGAAAATATGGTAACTATAAACTCCACTGATGATATTGAGATTTCCATATCAATTGTAGGAGAAACTCCTGATGATGATATTACTTTTTCTTTTTTTACCGGAAGAGTAGCACCCCAGAATCTTGGATTTGATGGAAAGATTGATGTCGAATCAGAATCTAATATACTAGAAGCTAATCTTGGTGCTGGTTTACTCGAAATCCTCGTGGAAAATAATGTGAATGTATCTCCATCAGGAGCACCGACAGCATACATTACGATTCCTGAACTTAAAAATGCATCTGGTGAAGATTTTAGTACTACTTTTGAAAATATGTCAGGATTGGTTAGCCAATCTATTGACCTGAGTGGTTACAGTATTCTTATGACAATGGAGAATCAACAACTGAGTTATACAGCGGAGGTAACTACAAACTACAGTGAAATTGGTTCATATTCACTCGGTGACTCAATCTTCATTGATATAAATGTAGAAGGACTATCTTTTGATGAGGTTAGAGGTTATTTTTCACAGGATGCGATGGTTGATTCAAATTCAATTTCTATTGATGATTCTACTAAAATCGAAACCGCTGAAATAAAATCAGGGCAGTTAATACTGGATATAGACAACAATATTGGGATCGTCGCTGATATAAATTTTCAAATCCTTGAATTTTTTATGGATGGATCCATCCTTGATACTACTTTATCTTTAACCCCTTCCGGTGGATCATATACTATTGATCTTTCAAATCACCAGTTGAACTTAGATTTGTCAGAACATCCTCAAACTATAAACTATGTTTCCACCATAACATTACCAGATGATGAAGTAATGGATTTATCCCTCAGTGACTCTATTGTAGTTGATGTTACTATGACAAACTTAACATTTGAATCGGTGACCGGAGATATAAAACCTGTAACAATAGAGATTGAACCTGTGGATCAAACTATTGATGGTTTACCAGATGAAATTGAAGAATTTGAGTTTACAGAAGTTGAAATGATCATTGATTTTAATACTAATATTGGAATTCCAGTAATCCTTGATCTAGAAATTGAAGCCTCAAACTCATCAGGTGAGATTGAAATATCAACAGTTTCAGAATGGGATATTACAGCTGATAACCATGTAGTTATTCCAAATGCTGAGAATTTGATAAATATTTTTCCAGATATAATTCGGGCAACTGGTGAAGCAACAGTTTCAGGATTTGGAACCGTTTCAGCATCACAATACGTTGCTGGTACCATGACCGTTCAGGCCCCATTGAGTTTTAGTGTTCCTGATAATACTCAAATTGAAACTGATATTGAAGAAACCAACCTAGAGTTAGATAACGAAGTTTTAGAAGAGGTTACCATATTTTTTGATGCTGAAAATTATTTTGATTTTGGAACACAAATTTCTGTTTATGCTACATCCGATTCAGTTCAATTTGGAACCATCTATGAAGATACTCTTTTTACCTCCACATTTACTCCAAATTCTACTTTTACTGATTCAATTGTCTTAGACCCTGAAAAGATCGAGCTTTTCAGTGGAGATAAATTATTTATTAAAGCAGATGTCAGCGTTTCTGGTAATAAGGATGAAAATGGTAATTCAATTCCATCAAATGTTTTGACCAGCGATTCATTAAATTTAATTTTATATGGACGAATTGAGATTATTGTAGATCCATCCAAAGAAGATTGAGTTTATGAACTTTAAATTATCTATTAAATTATTTTTTATAACTATTTTTATCTCACAGAATCTTCTTCTTGCGCAATTTGAAGGAGGATTGAGAGGAGGGACCCTATTTCCTTCTTCCATTGGAAATCAATACCCATCAATAAATCCTGCAAATTTTTGGACGTCTAGGAGGTCAAATTTTTCTATTCTTCTTCCGCTTTCTATTCAATTGAATAATAATTCAGTAAGTCCCAATTGGTTAAACTCATTTTTATTCAGTGGGAAACATCTTGATAAACAATCTGTGGATAATATGTTAAACGAAATTCCGGCCAATGGATTATCTCTAAATGGACACGGACATTTTATGTTATTTGGATTATCCTATAAAAAGTTGGCAATGTACGTTGGAGGTTCTGTCGATCTGTATGGTACAATTCCCAAATCTATTTTTCAAACTGGTTTCCAAGGAATAGAATTTGATAGTAGTATTGATTTAAATGATACCCAGTTTGGTATGCAGTCTGTTTTACCGGTATCGTTTGTCTTATCACGTGAAATTGGAAATAATTTATACATTGGGTTTGGTTTGAAAGGATTATTTGGATTAGCGTACTTATCCATTAATGGTTCTGGAGGGATAACATCACATGAAGATAAACTATTGGGGAATGGTAAAATTCAAATACAATACAATTTGGGTGATATGCATGTAAAAGTTGATAGCCTTTTAGCATATTCATCGGAGGGAAAATTTAGTCCAAATATCAATGGTAGAGGTTATGCTATAGATATAGGTATGACAAAATTTATAGGTAATAATTGGACATTGAGCCTTAGCGTTCAGAATTTAATGGGACAATTAAGCTGGGATAAAAACAGCTCCCATAATCATGTCATTCAATTTGAAATGGATTTCAATTCGGATGAATTCGAAGAAATGGGTGAGTATACGCAAGCACAACAGGATTCTTTAATGGAAACAATTATCACTAAAGATTTGACTACCACAATTGATAATTTGACAAGCACGCTTCCATTAAAAATAGACATAGAAAGTGAGTATTTATTTGGTAAAAATTTATTATTGTTTAATTCCGCTTCCTATGAAGCTGAATCTGATGTAATACCTGAATCACAGATTGAAATATCGGGAGGTCTAAGATTATTGCCTCATCGCAGAATTCCATTAACACTAGGTATAACTTATAACTCTCTGTGGGGATTAAAATGGGGTGGTGGCTTTGGTGCACATTTTAATAATTATCATTTAGATATTTTGTTTTCTCAAAATGGAGGATTTGTAAATGAAGCTAAAGGTTTCAGTGTAAGCCTTTTCAATTATTTTTATTTTTAAATTATTATATGCAGGAAATAACTAACCTGCATTACATATTATTTTATTTCTATATGGATATTTGTCCATCAAATTATTCATTTTTAAATTAACAGTATAAAATTTACTTTTTGTACAAGTTAACTTCACTCTAAACAAATATAAATTTCATTGAAACTGTTTAATATCAAAAAGGATGAGCGGAAATTAGTGCTTATTCTTTTTGTTCAATTTTTTGCAGTTGTCGCCACCAGCATAACCGGAAGTTCTGCTCGGGATGCTTTTTTTCTTAATTTATTTGACCGCAGTTACCTGCCTCTAATGTTTGCTGTTATTGCAGTTACAATGGTAATTGTAATTAATTATTATAAAAAGATATCCGAAGGTAGAGATATTGTTCAGATTATATCTGCAGGAGGATTAATATTTGCTGGTGCTCTCCTTTTTATCCAGCTCTCACTTGGACGTTTATTTATTATGTTTAATGCAGGGCAGTCAATTGAAGGATTACCTGAAAAGTGGTTAATACCGATACTATTTGTTCTTATGGAGGTCATTGTTTCTTTATCCATCTTGCAGTTTTGGATGCTTGCAGGCGAACTCTTTGATGCACGACAGGCTAAAAGGTTGTTTAGTATTCTTGGAGCAGGAGGATCAGTAGCAGGTATGCTGGCAGGATATTCTTTGAAGCCTTTTGTAAAAACTTTTGGCTCTGATAAACTTCTGTATCTTACAATCTTCTTTATTTTACTATATGTCTCCATGGGTATGATGACAAAAAAATATAAGGACCCGGTGGGTGATAACAAACAACTGAAAAGACCAAAAAAAGAAACAAAAAAAGGGAAAACAAAATTTAAATTTGATCCTTATCTAAAATCTATTGCTGTACTTATCGGTTTAGCTGCTTTTATATCAAAAATAATTGACTATCAATTTAAAATGACTGCGGTTCAGACATATCCAATACAAGATGATTTAATAGGATTTTTTGGTACATATTATATGGCTACTGGAGCAGCAACCATTATTATGCAGTTTTTTATAACAGGAATTATCTTATCTCGTCTTGGTATACTCGCTGGTCTATTGTTTTTACCCGTTTCACTAGCGTTCGGATCCTCTGGTTTTCTAATGATTCCAATACTTACAACGGTTTTTTTAGCAAAATTTTCAGACCAGGTTTTTAAATTTTCAATAAATAGTGCTTCACAGGAGATACTATGGCTTCCAATCGCAAAGGAAAGAAAAAAACAAGCAAAACCTATTATTGACAGCTCTATAAGAGCAACCCTCGAAGGTGTGGTTGGAATTCTTATTTTTATTTTAGTGCAATTTAAATTTGTTCCGATTGGTAAGTTAAATCTTTTGAGTGGCATTGCTCTATTTGGAATATTGTTCTGGGTATGGAACAGTTTTAGATTAAAAAATGGATATGTGAAATCATTGATGAGTGCGATTGAGAAACGTCAACTGAATTTAGAAGATGTAGAATTTGATGTTACGGATAATCATATAGTTCAAACGATAGAAAAAACATTAACCGATGAGAATGAATTCAAGCAATTGTTTGGAATAGACCTTATTAAAACGATGCCTCTGGATCCCTGGAAAAATACATTGGTTGATTTATTTCAAAATGGAACAGTAAACGTAAAAAGAGAAGTTTTGAAACTTGTAAGTGATAAAACTAATATTTTAAAAAATGAAAATATTATCGATGCGGTAAAACAAAGCGAAGATATTAAATCAGAGGCAATTGTTGTAGCTGGTGATAGAAAATTAGATGAGATTCAAGATGAACTAGAGGGAAATCTTACCCATCATGATCTAAGAATTCGGTCGGCAAGTGCATGTTCAATGATTAAAATGGACTTTGAGCCGGAAAAAGCAAAAATGGTTTTACAGGCAATGCTAGATAGCTCTGATGTGAATAAAATAAATATTGCTCTTCACTATTTGGATAAACCTATGGGTGTTTTGGGTGATGATAAATTGATTGTTTTCTTACAACATGAATCACATAAAATTCGAGAAGAATCCCTGGCAATATCGTCATCTAGAAATAACTCAGATTTAGTTAGTCCGATAATAGAAAATTTATCTTTTCCGCAAACAGCAATGCAGGCAAGACATGCGCTTTCCAACTATGATGAGGATTTTGTACTGAATGCTCTAGATGAACACTTAAACAAAAAAGATATTGATTTCCATCTTCGGATGGGTATCATTAGATGTTTAAAACACTATGGTAATTCCCATTCAGCAGAAATCCTAAAGCAGAGTTTAAATTCACCCTATCTGAACATTTTATCTGAGGTAAGTAATTCTATGCTATCAGTTGCTCGAGAAGAACCGCCCTCTGAACAGTATATGGAAGATATAAGTGATAATATCAATAACATTTGCAGAAATATTTATCAATTATATCATTTCTCACATTTACTGCCAGATGATGAACATTCCGCACTTGTTAAAGATCATATAGAGAGTGATATACATAAATATATCCCGATCATTCTAAAACTGGGTGTCCTTAAAAATCCGACAATTCCTATTGAAACCTATATAAGATATGTCTCAAGTCAGGATAAAGAATTACTCCCTTTTGTAATGGAGTTTGTTGATACAACTTTTACTCAAGATAATCGAAAATTAATTATGCCAATTATTGATTATGGATTTCCAGTTGAAGTAAAATGCCAGATGGGTCTTGAAGTATTTAAAGATTTAAAAACCAATCTTGATGATATATTGCTGTCATGGATATATGGAAATCATAAATGGAAAGAAGCGACAGCTTTGAGCTACATAATTAAGTCAAAACGGGAAGATTTATTGGAAAAAATAGATTGGGACAATGTGCCAGAAACAATTTTCATTAGCCAATTGTTTAACCGAATTGAAGATCAATCGGGAAAAATTAAACAAATAATTCCGCTGGAAAAATATAGTTTAAAAAAGGAGTCTGATGTGTATTCAATACTTGAAAAAACTATCCTATTAAAATCTGTAGAAATCTTTAAAAACATCCCTGGAGATATTTTAACTAGAATTTCCCAGATTTCTGAAGAAATTTATCATTCCGAAGAGACACTTATGTTTTCTGAAGGAGACTATGGCGACTCTATGTTTGTTGTTATCGATGGTAATGTAAGAATTCATAAAGGGGACCATCATATCGTGACTTTGGGGAAGAGCACCGTTCTAGGGGATATGGCTCTTTTAGATCAGGAACCACGCTCAGCAGATGCTACTGCTGAGGCTGAAACAACTATGCTAGAGATTTCCCAGGACGGGTTCTATGAATTAATGGCGGGTAACTCTGAAATCATGCAGCAGATAATTAAAATGCTATCTGGAAGGTTGAGGGATACAAATATAAAATTACAGGAAGCTCAGGCGAAATAATTAATAATTATTTAAGAAGGAGCATTTTCTTTGAATCAACAACTCGACCATCAATTATCATAGAATAGAGATAAATTCCACTCTCCAGCCCAGATCCTTTTTCATCTTTCCCATTCCATTGAATACTGTGTTCACCTAGTGCTTCTTTTTCTGATGTATATGTATTCACCTTTTGTCCGTTTATATTGTATATATCAATGACAACACTTGCCTCCTCAGGAATAAAATAATAGATAGTTGTGGACGGATTAAAAGGATTGGGGTAATTTCCATTTAGAGAATGCAAATTGGGGATAGCATTATCTGATTCGATAGTTAATTGATCAGTAGATGCGGTAGAATTTGGTACGATTCTTACTGCATAAAGGAGGTCTAACAATTCGTAGGTAAAGGCAGACACTATAAATCGTACCTCATCTGTAATGGTTACATCAACAACCTGTTCATTTTCATCCATTTGAGTAGTTTGAATTGATGCATCATTGATAATGGTTAAATATAAATCTCCTTCTTCAGGATAGTAAGGTAGTAACTCAATAGAAACGTTTTGTAAAGATGAATCACTTACATTGAGCTTATAGTAGTGAGCTCCAAGTGTACCTAAAAGTTTATCACCAAGGAAGAGGGGGTCTGATTCGAGTAGAGTAATATCTTCTTCATAGACTGGTTCTGTGATGGGCCAATTATCATTTGAAACTTCATCGTAGTGATAGATGGAATCGTACATAGCATCATTTGTTAGTAGGGCATTTGCAATAAGAAAATCATTGGTTATATTTTCAAAAGAATCGTTAAAATGTGGGTCAAAAGAAGTCGCATCAATTTGATTTATAGTCTGTTTTAAGGTAAGTATACTATAACTCCCATCATAGCTATTATGGGTAATACTATTCTCCCAAAAGGACTTCATAAAATTTGTATCAAAATAATTATCTACAATATAGGATATAAAAATATATGAACCATATCCACGGTTTACGCTATAGTTGGGTCCCCTGTCTGGATAGTTGAAAAATTCAATTAAATATTGGTAACAATCATTAATATCATCATAATGAACTTCCTCCATCCAAACAGCACTTGCTTCCTTTATCCATCCTTCTTCAAAAGCATCGTAACCGTATTGGATAGCATGAAAGAATTCGTGAGCAGATGTAACAGGTATAATATTTGAAGCAAGACCTGGAAAATCGTAATAGTTATTTCTCATACCCATGTATGATATGATAGCATTTTGTTCTTCAAGTCCAGTGGAATTTTCATTGTCACCCCTGGTAAGTTCAGAATAGTTTTGAGCATAATCTTCTGCCTGTACCCAACCGTAAACTCCCCACTCCAAGTTAAGTATATACACATCATAATGATACGATCCTCCATCATCTTGATTGGTATACCAGTCATCTTTGGGTGGAACAGTATAATTTTGGAGGTCAAAATCAATTACAGCAATGTCGTTGAATGATTGTACCATCAGATCCACAAAGTCTGGAATCCCATTACCATCATCATCTTCAGGTAGCACTGCATTAGTACCAGATAGAGTATAATGGAAACGAAATTTCTCTGTATCAACAATCTGTTCATCATCAATAATTGGTCTTCCTCTTGTGACAATTTCTCCATTAAAATCAAAACCCAGTTCGATCAACTCATTTTTTAAATCCAGTGGAAGAGAATGACCATTTCTTGCAATGATATCTAATAATTCGCTTGGATGAAAATCAATGGCAGCTCCATCAGAAATATCTCTATCTTTAGAGTGTGATATCCATTTTGCAGCAGCTTCTTCAACTGTCGGTTGGGCTGAATACATCATGCAGGTGGCTCCCACCAGCAGAAAAAGTGGTTTAAAAAAAGTGATAGAATAAATTATTATGTTTCGTAACTTTGGGTTAATCATTTATTTTTTCTTCTAAATATCTGACCTTAAAGGAAATAAAATGCATCGAAATTTAATACTATTTATTTTAATTACCATAAGTTTCATTGCCTCTTGTGAGGAAGGATTTGATTTAAATACAGGGATCACTCTTTCTGAAAGCAACGAGCTATACGCTTTAGAGCTCAATGTCTCAAACAACATAACAGATGATTTTTCACCTGTATTTTTTAATGCCAAAGTGAAGCGCCACGAGGAATATAATATATCTTCAGATTCACGAATCCTTGGCTCTTGGACACTTCATTTTTTAACAATTGATGGTGATACAAATAATGTAGCTCAGTTTCCAACTAATTATCTGTTTTACGCCGATCAAACATTTGATAAAACTGATATCAGTACTGTTGGTGGTGATGATCTCTACAGCAATGGAGTATGGACAACTGATAAAAACGCAGGTACAATGACAACAACTATTGCAGGTGAATCAAGCACAATGGATTATACGTTTGATCACAGTGGATTTTTTATACCAATGGATGGATTCATGGTATGGGAATATGTTAAGGATGACCATTTGTACCATAAAATATTACAAAAAACGAGCCACCCGGACCCTATATATTTATCCATTTCCTCTTCAGGGGGAACAATTGAGAGCCTAACAGAACCTTCAGCCTTTGACATTCTAATACAATTATCAAATGACGAAAATGCAAGCTACGAGGTCTCAGGAAGTTTTGTTCCCGGTTTAGATTTTAGTGAGGGGAATATTTTGGCGACTTTATCAGGTGGTCAATATTCTATTATAAACGTAAATATTCCCATTTCCATTGAAATAATTTATTAATCAATATATCAAAATAAAAATATGAAATCTATCCTTACAACACGTCAATATATTACCAATCTGATTCTTGCTGTATGTATTTCAGCAATTGGACAAGCTGAATTAATCAATGTTGAATATAAAACGATTCAATTGAGTTACATTCAGACTGACCGGGCTGCAGGTATTCTGAAAGCTTTAGGATATGCTGTGATTGATTTTTCTTCAGAAGACGGCCCAAATTCTACCGAAAAAATATTTGCACCAAATTCTTTCAGTGATATACTTATTAATGGGCAAATATCTACAGATAATTTAGATTATCTTCCACTCGTTATTATTCTACCGGAAACAGGAAATATTACATTGCTTGAAATGCAAGGAGAGATGTCTGCAACTGGTACAAGTATGGATGTTGATATGGGGGGAGCATCTCTGGTCCACACCACATCTGGTGAACCTTTGCAAAGGATAATGATCGCTTATGATCCAATAAATCCGTACAGTCTGAGTAAACTCATTGATCTTTTGAAGAACGAAATAGATGTCCCTGCCATACAGGTAATGATTGAAGCGTTGGTAATAGAAATTAATTCAGGGGCCACAGACCAGCTTGGCATCCGTTATGAGACAAGCGGAAATATGTATGGATCCAGTTTTGCACTAGAAAATAATGAAACAGGTTTATTGGAGCCTTTTACTTTTGTTATGGATAAGAGTCTTTTGGGCGATGCACATAGATTAAAAGCCGAGCTAGCCGCACTTATAAACGATGAAAAGACCAATATACTTTCGCGTCCATCAGTACTAGTTCTTGATGGTAGGCAGGCACGTATAGTTGTGGGACAACAAATTCCCACAATACAGACTACAGCATCGTCTGAATTTGCAACAACCTCAACAGAGTATATACCGGTGGGTATTGTACTGAATTTGAGACCACGTGTTAGCTCCAACAGAGATGAGATAACCATGCAGGTTGAGACTATCATAAGTGAGACCGAAGAATCATTTTTAGGAAATACATCCGGAAGTGGGGTTGCTGTTGCGCCAACCATTAACAGTAGAAAAGTTCAAACTTTTGTTCAGGTTAATAATAATACACCATTTATTATTGGTGGTCTAATTTCTAACAAAAATAGCTACAGCGAGGGAAGGATACCTTTATTAAGTTCTATTCCACTAATTGGAAAATTATTCAAGTATAAGGTAAAACAGGATATAAAAAAGGAAGTTATCATAGTTATAACCCCACACATTATTGATGTAGCAGATAAAGATTTTACCCGTATAATTCCAAAAGATCGCGATATATTTCAGTCTCTGGGAAATATGCTTTTTCAAAACAGTTATCGAATCCAAAATCCTGATGTTTTTGATTTAGGATTTGTTTTGCAAACACCAATTTATCAGGACATATTATCAGACATAGATTTAGTTCAAAAAAATAATCCTGATGCAACCATTCGGGTTGATTTTAACAATATTGTATCTGGTTCATTACCTGGAGAAGAGGTTCTTATTCGTCGTATGTTGTATAATCTTGTAGAAAGGGTTGAATATTATAAATATATAGATCCATCTAAGGTTATTTATTTCACCTCTGACAGTGATGCTGCTGGTAATATATACGTTAAAGGTTTCAAACCTACATATGAAAAATTTCTTAATTCAAAAAATAAAACGGGTTTGGTATTTACATTTGAAAATGATGACGAAATAATAGACGAAGATCATTTACGTCGTCCAGTGGCATCTATTTCTGAAGTAAACTTGGATGAGAGACACTATAAAATGCATTTAAAAGATATTAATGATAATATTAATGGAAATGCTGTAATGCTTTATAAAACAAAACATGAACGCAGACTATATGAAATTTTAGTGTTAAGGAGAGTGTTAGAGATGAATCCAAATATTATTCATAATATCAGTCAATTCAATGCAGGACTGGAAATAGTATTTCCCTCTCCTGAAGTGCTTAAAATAGATACTCATGTATTGGACAACGAAATTGCACAATATTTCTACGAAGTTAATGACTATAATAACGCGTTTGATAAAGAATTTTTAAAGGGTATTCGTCAATTAAAAGAAGAAATATCTGTATACGAATAAATTATTTCGCAAATTTTCTCAAAATATATATCATTGTAAGTAGTAGGCCATTTTAATTAATAAATCAAAAAGGAAATAAAATGAAATTAATAACACGTGTTTTGATTGTTGCGATCGCTTTTTTTATGTCTACATCTGTGGTAGACGCACAGAGTAAGGGTCAGGATTCCATTGAAAAAAGTAAACCAAAAAAAACAAAAAAGGTTGACAAAAGTAAGTTCAAGTCAAGTAATGTAAAAGCAAAAACTGGAAAAGGTAAAAAAGATAAATATCAACAGGGTGTAGTTAGTCCCATGGTAAAAGATGCAAAATACAAAAATGGTGAATCTTTTGATTCAGATGCAGATTTTAAAACATGTCTTGATGACCAGAAAAATAAAGTCAGCTGGTATCAAAAGAAGTATGGATTTGGAAAATCATATGATAAATGGCAAAAAGGAAAGTCTCTGTCATCATTGGATAAAAAACGAATTCTTAGTCAAGCTTCTAAATGTGTGAAATCAGGTCCTAAAAAAACGGACATTCCACAACCTAATGAAGGGAAGAAAGCTTCGCCAAAAGGTAAAGGTAAAACAGGAAAAGGCGGGACAAAAGGTAAAGTGGGCTAATCCTAATATCCGATTAAATTATAAAAAAGGGCATTTTTGCCCTTTTTTATTTATATCATTTAAATATGATTTTAGTCTATATTTTATAGTGCTGTGATATATTGATATATTGTTACATGGAACTAATTTGTAAAAAAAGTATTAAAGACTAAACAACCAGGAGATTACCCATGAGAAAAATAAATATCCTCATAGTTATTTTTATCACTTTTTTTCTTTCAAGTTGTGGTTCAAGTAAGGGGCCAAATCTGTCCCCAGAGCCTACAAGAAGAGTTATGAAAAATATACCGGATTGGTATATAAACACACCTAAAAAAGAGGGATTTAGATATGCCGGTGCAACTGCCACCAGCAGAGATCTGCAACTTGCTGTGAATAAGGCCACGCAAGATGCTGCTACTCAATTAGCTGGCGCAATAGACTCTGAAATGAATGCCTTGTTAAAACGCGTCAGGGAAGAGACGGGGGTCAGCACAGATTCCGATATATTAGATCGATTTTCTCAAACTCAGGAGCAAATAATATCAACATCTATAAATGACTATGATATTATGAAAAAGGAGATTCTTGAGGAGAGCTCTGACAGCCAAGATATTTTTCGTGCCTATATTCTTATTGAGTGGGATGAAGGTGCAGCCCAAAAACGTCTATTAGATAGGATAAAAGCTGATAAAGAAATTTATGATGCCATACGTGCATCAGAATTATATGAAGAAATGGAACAAAAGGTAGAAGCATACAGGAAAAGAAAAGGTATGTGAATTTCTGCTAAATTTAGCGATAGATGATAAATATTTTTCAAAAGACACCGGCCGGGGTATTACTCTTGGCCGGCGTCTTTTTATTTAATTCCTGCAGCTCATCCAAATTACCGATTTGGTTAAAACCTGTTAATAGAATTAATTCCGAATTTATTCATGGTTTTTCAAAAGTCTCCAAATCAGGAAAAGCGGAAGAATATATTGGACAGGCAAGAGCCTACTCTCTAGGTACGATTGCCCATGCAATCAAAATGGATATTGATGCAACAAGTATCAACAAAGTAAAGGAAATAGAGAGGAAGGGATCAAAAAATATATTTTCTATAGAAAACAGTTATGAAATGATTTACTCCGCTCGTACAACACTAAGTTTGGAGGGGGTTGAACATATAGGCGAGTGGGAAGATGATGATTATTATTATGTATACAACAGGCTTTCTAAAGCTGTCTATAAAGATAATTTAAAAAGGAAAATATCAAAAGCTTTGGTAGCTTCATCTAATAATTTGCAAGAAGGAATAAAACACCTTTATATGAATCCAGTGACCTCCCTTAAATATTTTTTTTCTGGATTGAAACATCTCATTCCCTTCCAGGACCAATTATTGGTTATAAAAGACCCAAACAATCCTGATGAGGTTATTCATGTTGACCTTGTTTTAAGAAAAAATATTGAAGTATTATTATCAAATATTGTACTAACTCCCCTAAATAAAAATATCAGAACAAATCTGGGTAAAGGACTGCCTCTTTCTCTTGAAATAAAAGCTCACTATATATCATCTAATGGAGACCTCATTGATTTGATTGAACTTCCTGTATTGTTAAATTTTACGATAGGTAGGGGTTCTTTGGTTGATAAAACTACTTCCGATAGATTTGGTAATGTTCAATCTATATTACATGATTTTGTTGAAATACAGAATCACTATCAAGTAAAAGCTGAGCTTGATATTTTATCTTTCACAGGTGAGGATGGATTTGGAGAATATCTTTTTTCAGAATATAAGGGTATCGATATTCCAGCTACATTTATTGATATTGAAATGACACCAATATCCATATTTCTTCACATTGATGAAAAAAGTTTGGGGAAAACACTAATAAATCCGTTGGTTACGCCTATTATTATAAAATCATTGGAAGAAAAATTGGGTGCTATTTTTGTTACTGATCAAAAAAAATCTAATTATATTTTGGATATAAGAATAGATACGCAAAAAAGGGGAGAAGCTTTTTCATTATTTTCTGTTTTTGCGCAAATGAGTATTTATTTAAAGGACGGAGAAGATATCCTGTTTGCAAACAATTTTAATGATATAAAAGGCACACATACAGATTATGAGAGAGCATCCCGAGAGGCCTTAAAGAAATTAGCCGAAAAAATAGATAAAGACGTTTCTGACGAAATTGTTATGCAATTTCTAGATTGATTTATTTAGTTTAATGAAGTTACTTACTAATCTAATTTTCCTTTTTCTTTTAGAATCGTTTGGAATATCGAAGACAATATATCCTGATATCTGGGAAAAGATGATGAGTCAAAAGGATTGGGAATCTATAACAGAAACAGAAAAATATAAATTATCTAAATTTCAGTTTGATGGATTTTCTATCCCCGCTTTTAAAATTGAAATGATTTTAAAAGCTCATCCCCAAACAATTTTAGATGTAGCCTGGAATGTAGCAAAATATCCAGAGTCACTTCCAAGTGCATATATCACAGAGGCAGGTATATATCAAAATAAGGATTCAACTCAAATAGCTTGGCAAGTCATGGATATTCCTTTTTTGGCTCCTAGGCTTTATCAATATCAGCATGTACGTAAAAAATATAGAGTAGATTGGTACAATACAGCTTTTAAACAACACATAGATAAAGATATTTTAAGAGCTTCTACAAATGTTGGAAGCTGGAGTCTATCTATTAATGGAGAGGAGAATGTGCTCACATATATAGTACTAACAGATCCAGGAGGTCTTGTTCCGGCGTGGATTATAAAAAAGGCTCAAATGAAATATTTACCTCAAATGCTTAAGGAAGCTGAAAATAGTGCATTAAAATTGAAAAAATAATTATGTATTAGAAAACTTACAATATAGTAAATATATCTTTTACCTATTCTTTCAAAATCTCGTACTTAATAAAATGTTGATTCACTAAATTAAAATGTACTTAGTTTTTTAACTTAAAAATGGAAAAAAATAAACTCCTAATACTTGCTGCACTAAAAGCAGAAGCATCTCCATTTATTGAACACTATAAGCTAAGAAAAAAAGAGTTTATAGGTTCTAAATTTATATATTATAGCAAAACCATCGCTCTATTAATAACGGGCGTTGGTAAAACAAATATACAAAACACTTTGGAAACTTATTGTTCCCAGGAGAAAATAATACAACATGATTTTATTATTAATGTAGGGGTAGCCGGAGCCAGTGCGAGTCTAGGTAAAATAGGAGATTTGTTTTTTATTAATAAAATTATTGGTGATACTGGTGGAACAGCTTATCCTAATCTTTTATATAAATATGATTTGAATGAATCCTCTTTGACTACAGTAAATAATCCTGTTGTTGATGGTAACAATACATTTGACGATCTTGTTGATATGGAAGCACTATATATTTGGAATATATTGACATCAATTGTTCCTAATGACAGATTTATTTTTCTTAAGGTAATTTCTGATTATATGGATAATAAATGTCTAGATATAAAGAGTTTTAATAAATTAGCTAACAATATGATAAGCTATCAACTAATCCCTATTACAAGGATATTAAATACTTTGCAGAGAATTGAAAAAATTGACACTCCATCATAAATGAAGATAGGGAATAAATATATGTCAAAATATCCACTTATTTTAGACGGAGCAATGGGCACAGAATTGCTTAGAATGGGTATTGAGCTTCCCCTCCCGCTTTGGTCTGCGGTTGCCAATGAAACATGCTCAGATAAGGTCTATGATGTTCACCGAGAATATATAGAAAAAGGAGCCGACGTATTAACAACCAACTCATTTAGAACAACACCGTATGCATATCAAAAAGCAGGTTTTTCAAAAAAAGATGCATTATTTAAATCTGAAATAAATTTAAAGAACTCTGTATCAATTGCCAAAAAGGCTGTTTCTGAAAATCAATTAATTGCGGGAAGCATCGCTCCAATTGAGGATTGCTATTCTCCTGAAATATATCCAGGTGATACTAAATTAATTAATAGTATGGAATGTGTTATAAATTGGTTTCACCAATCAGAAGTTGATATAATTCTTTTTGAGACCATGGGAAATGCTCACGAAATATCACGAGTAATTTCCATAAATAATTATGACTTACCTGTTTGGCTTAGTCTTATTTTGAAAGATAAAAATCATCTTTTAGATGGTACGCCCTTATATGAAATTTTAGAAACCCTTTCCACTAGTAAAGTAGAAATGTTACTGCTAAACTGTAATACCATTCAACTAACCCTGGAAGCGTTAGCCACTATAAAACGATATTGGACTAGGTCCTGGGGAGTTTACCCAAACCTGGGAATTAATAATCCTGAGATTGATGGAAAAATAGAACAAATTATTTCTAATGAAACCTGGAGATATAAGGTAAATGAAATCCTTATTGAAAAGCCAGATGTTATCGGCGCATGCTGTGGGTCAACCCCTGAACATATTAGAATTATTAAAGAACTCATTGAAAACTAAACAGCACATTGAATCAAATATAACACTTCGACTTTATTTAATGATCTTCAAAAAATTTTGGGAGATCAAATTGGCTGCTAACCAGATTAGAACTTCATCGAAATTCTAATTTTGAGTCACAAAATTATTTAGCAAACAATATATCCCTCTTAAATAGGAAGGGTTTATATCCTGCAGTTTGTGCACTCCAGGAATGAAAAGTGGAACTATTATGTACGGTTTAATTTTCCAATTATTCTTTGCACATAAATAATTAAACGGAGAAAGATATGAACAGATTAGAAGGAAAAATAGCCTTGGTTACTGGGGTTTCTAGAGGAATTGGACCATATATAGTTAGAGCACTTTCATGTAAAGGTGCATTAGTTATTGGGATTGCTCGAAATGAAGAGAAATTAATAAAATTACAGAAACAAATAATCGAAGAAGGTGGAAAGGTCCGCATGATTCCCTTTGATTTGAAAGAAACATATAAATTAAAGGATTTGGTTCAAAACCTGAAAAAAGATAACATGAACAAAATTGATATCTTGGTTAATAACGCAGGAATTGAGAAATATAAACATTATCCAGATAACGACTATGAATCTATCCAGTCAATTATCACTGTGAACCTCTTAGCCCCTATGGAACTTGCCAGACTTGTTTTACCGGGAATGCTAAAAAGATGTCAGGGAAATATCATTAATATTGCTTCATTAGCAGGTAGAAAAGGTGTCGCATATAATTCTATTTATTCAGCGTCAAAAGCGGGTATAATAAAGTGGGGTGACGGATTACGGCAGGAATTAAACGGAACAGGTGTTTCGGTATCCACAATAATGCCGGGATATATAGATAAAGCAGGAATGTTTTTCGATGGTGGATTTCCTGCACCAAAATTGTTGGGTACCTCACTACCTCAAAAAGTCGCAGATGCTGTTATAAAAGCTATTAAAACTGGAAAAGGGGAAATAATTGTGAATAGTGGACCAATGAAACCTCTCCTAGCTTTGAATGTGTTTGCGCCAGAATTCGGAAATTACATTGTAAAAAAATTCGGTGTAGTTAGTTTGAGTAAGAAACGTATCAAATAAACTGATATAAGAGGTGTGATAACTGTCACACCATAGTTGACTTGTTATACAACTATTAGATAAACTTAAGATAGCCATGAAGAAAATAATATACTTGTTAACTTTTTCCCTTTTGACAAGATTATATGCCCAGGATCCTTTTTACCTTGAGGATTTAAATCCAAATTCAGAGTCCTATGGACAAATTGTTAGTCCCGCTGATTTTTTAGGTGATATTTGTATTGTCTTTTTTGGTCATGAATCTTGAGGAGGTTGCAGAAGCCGGTTCGGCTTCCTGAATAGCATTTATCTTGACCTGCTCTCCCAGGATATTTTAGATGTCCATGTTATAGGTGTTGGTAAGGATCAGTACAATGAATATCTTGATCAAATGGTTGAGGGTCGAATATTACCCTGGACGGAAGATTCACAAAATGATTTCTATCCTGTTTGGACAGAGTGGGAAGCCAGCCAGAGAGATGTATATTTTTTAAATCGCAATGGTATTGTTGATACCACTTTTAATATCACTCCATATGACCCGAATAATCCGGAAGATTATATCTACATTATAAACCTGATCCTCGGTCTGAGAAATGATATTGGCAGTATTACAGTGGATTACCAATCGGGATGGAATATAGTGGGCCTATCATTAGAGATAGAAGATGCAAATTATCAGTCTCTCTATCCGAATTCACAAAGTGGAACACTCTATTCTTTCGAAAATACTTACCAGCCCGAACAGTATCTTGAGTTGGGAATAGGCTATCTTTTAAAACTTACATCAGATGACCCAGTTACATTTAACGGATCTCCCATTAATGAATTGACCATTAGTTTATCAGAGGGGTGGAACCTTTTCTCTGGTTTAACTACTTCTTTTTCACCGGAAGAATTATACTCAGAAGATATTATCCAGAATGGTACGATCTATGGACTGGACATAGTTTATTACAGCCCTGAATCTATTGATCCTGGTATGGGGTACTGGGTCCGAGCAACACAGGATGGAGAGATAACATTATCTTCCACATCTCTTGCCATAAAAACGGTGGAACATAAAAACCCTCTTTCAAATGCAAATACACTGATACTTTCAAGTGGGACTCATTCCAACACACTGTTTTTTGGTATGGATATACCGCAAAGAGAGAAGCTTAACTACAGTCTTCCGCCTACATTCCCACAAATGGTCTTTGACGCGCGTTTTACGGATAACATGAAGGTTGTAACGGAATCAGGTGAAATTATAATTTTAAACCAATTTGAAACCCTTACAGTAGCGTACGATATAAAAATAGATTCTGGAGAATATATGAATTGGGTACTCACCTCCGATAGCGGATATCAGTTTGTTCTTGAAGACACAGGTGAAATCACTATTCCGTCTGAGGATAGATTCATTCTTGATCGAGTATTTCATCTGCCGAAAACATTTACATTAAATCAGAATTTCCCCAATCCATTTAACAATAAAACATTAATTCATTATTATTTACCGGTTAATGCTCATGTCAGTATTCAGATAATTACCTTAACAGGAACATTTATCAACACGTTGATAAATAAAAGTCAAATAAATGGGTTTCACCATGTTGAGTGGAATGGGATGGATCTGAATGACAATCCTGTATCATCGGGAGTCTATATTTATAAACTCTCTACAGATGACCATAGCATAAGTAGAAAATGTGTCTTTTTAAAATAGTGTAGCTTGGGTTAGATTACAAACGAAAATAATCACATAAAACTTCACACAATTTATAATCCTTTTATTAGAACGAGTTAAAATATGAAAAAACTAATACCCATTATTCTCTTAACAACAGTCATCATTTTTGCAAAGGAAAATAACAGCACTCCCCAATTCTTATTTCCATTGGATGCTCGTCAAATAACCCTGCCACCGTTAGGCATTTTTCAAGACAGAGATTTTACAGAACTGCTTGGCATCTCAACCACAGCACCAGTTCCAGATGGAACCATGTATTTCCATGCAGATATACCTGATTCAATTTTAG
>CAYSQB010000016.1:0-24648 GCA_964433085.1 uncultured bacterium | reverse complement strand
TCATTTAAATTATTTGAAATATATAATTGTGATTTGGATGAGATGTGTTCAATGATTGAGGACTTGATTAAAACTTCAGATGATACAATGACATTGGGGCATCTTCCATTGACAAGACGAGCTGAACGAATTTTACGGAATACATATAATGAAGCCACGAAATTAAATGTCACTGTGGCAGATGACGAGCATCTTCTTTTGGCTATTTTAAGAGAACCTGAGGGTATTGCCTTTGAGACTCTTAATGCATTTAGTATCAATTATAAAATGATTAGGGAATTACTAGTAGAAAAAAAGGAGTTTAAAAAAAATAAAAATGTAACCGCATTTGTTCCTGAAAAAATCACAAAACAGAAAACTCCAGCTTTAGATCATTTTTCAAGAGATATAACCTTTTTAGCTAAAAAAAATGAATTAGACCCGATTATCGGAAGAGAAAATGAGATTGAACGGGTTTCTCAAATCTTAACTCGCAGGAAAAAAAATAACCCTGTTCTCATTGGAGAACCGGGGGTTGGTAAAACAGCCATTATTGAAGGATTAGCCCAAAGAATAATTAATAAAACTGTTCCCCGGATTCTTCACAATAAACGCATTCTTGCGTTAGATCTAGCGGCAATTGTTTCTGGCACAAAATATAGAGGGCAGTTCGAAGAACGAATAAAAACCATTATGACTGAACTGGAGAACACAAAAGATATCATTTTATTTATAGATGAATTACATACTTTGGTCGGTGCTGGAAGTGCAGCAGGTTCGCTGGATGCTTCCAATATGTTTAAACCCGCCTTGGCGAGAGGAGACATACATTGTATTGGAGCAACGACCATGGATGAATATAGAAAACATGTTGAAAAAGATGGAGCATTGGAGCGCAGATTTCAAAAGATATTGGTTCTTCCTCCATCGGTGGAAGAATCAATAGAAATTTTGGAAGGACTGAAGGCAAACTATGAAGTTCACCACAATGTTACTTACTCTCAAAAAGCAATCGAATCATGTGTCTATTTATCTCATCGATATATTTCTGAACGTTTTCTACCAGATAAAGCAATAGATATTATGGATGAATCAGGCTCAAGGGCTTATATTCATAATTTGACAGTTCCAAAAGATATATTGGATATTGAGATTGAAATTGATCAAATCAATCGGGAAAAAGAAACTGTAGTTTCACTCCAAAAATTTGAAGAAGCTGCTGCCTTGAGAGATTGTGAACAAAAACTCCATAGAAAGCTTAAAAGAGCACAAAAAATGTGGAATGAGGAGGATAAGAAACGCCCTGTGGAAGTAACAGAAGAGATGATTTCAGATGTTGTTGCACAAATGACTGGAATCCCCCTTAATAAAGTTGTTCAATCTGAATCTCAAAAATTATTGAATATGGGCAATGAATTAGGTAAAAAAATAATAGCTCAAGATGAAGCAATACATTGTCTTACACGGGCAATCAGGAGAGCACGGACGGGCTTAAAAAACCCCGAACGTCCCATCGGTGTATTCCTTTTTCTTGGTCCGACAGGGGTTGGAAAAACAGAATTGGGAAAAGTGTTAGCTGATCAAATGTTCAACCGACAAGAGGCTCTCGTAAAATTAGATATGTCTGAATATAGAGAACGATTCTCTGTGTCACGGCTTATTGGTGCCCCACCAGGATATGTAGGCTATGAAGAAGGCGGAAAGCTAACAGAGCAGATTCGAAGAAATCCATTTTCAGTTGTACTTTTTGATGAAATAGAAAAAGCACATTTTGATATTTTTAATTTATTATTGCAATTGTTTGATGAAGGTGTATTAACAGATGGTCTCGGTAGAAAAATTGATTTTAAAAACTCAATTATTATAATGACATCAAACTTGGGTACCAAAGATTTGAAGTCTAATGCATTTGGGTTTGATAATAAACAAAATGGATTCAATTCTGCTATAATTAAAGAAAGTGTTTTAGAAAAAATGAAAGAGACTTTTAATCCTGAATTTATTAATCGAATAGATGAAACTATCATATTTAATCCGTTATTGGAGAAAGATGCACTAAAAATAATTGATATTTTTCTGGAAGATTTGATAAAGAATTTGACCGATATGGGGATAAAAATTTCCATTACTAAAAAAGCTAAAGCTGCCATGGTAAAACATGGTTTCAGTCAGGAGTACGGTGCGCGAAATTTATATAGGGAAGTTCAATCCTCTTTAGAGGACCCCTTGGCTGAAATGCTTTTGGATAATGAAGTGTTAATAGGTGATACTATTAAAATAGATGTTCAAAATGGAAATATAAAAATTACCACCATATCAAAAGAAACCTTTCAAAAAGACTCTAACCAAGCCTCCTTATAACCAATAACCTAACTAAAACTCCAGGTTACCCCCTGTTGTTGTCTGCCATAAAATAATATTTACAAATATTATATGCCAATAAGGCATATAAATTATTGTGGTATAATAGTTGACTTGAATAATTCACCAAATCATTAGTTAATTTGTTCATTAAAATTGGAGAATAATAGTTATGGGAAAAGTTATTGGAATTGATTTAGGTACTACAAATTCTTGTGTTGCTGTTTTGGAAGGGGGAGAGCCTTCAGTTATAAGTAATCCAGAAGGAGGAAGAACTACCCCTTCTATAGTTGCGTTCGCGAAAAATGATGAACGGCTTGTAGGTCAACCGGCAAAACGACAAGCGGTAACCAACCCAACAAATACCATTTATTCTATCAAACGGTTTATGGGACGTATGTATAATGAGGTGAGTACAGAGATGAGCGAAGTCCCTTATGAGATAGTAAAGACTTCCAGTGGAGCAGCGACAGTCAAAGCAGGTGGTAAAGAATATACTCCTCCAGAGATCAGCGCTATGATTTTACAAAAGTTAAAACAGATGGCAGAAGATCATTTAGGAACAAAAGTTACCGATGCGGTCGTGACAGTTCCTGCTTATTTTAATGATTCCCAGAGACAGGCAACTAAAGATGCAGGAAAAATTGCAGGATTGAATGTTAGGCGGATTATCAATGAGCCGACTGCTGCATCATTGGCATATGGTTTGGATAAGAAAAAAGATGAGAAAATTGCTGTTTTTGATTTAGGAGGAGGAACATTTGATATATCTGTTTTGGAATTAGGAGACGGTGTTTTTGAAGTTAAATCAACTAATGGAGACACTCATTTAGGTGGTGACGATTTTGACCAAAAAGTCATTGATTGGATTGCAAATGAATTTAAGAATAGCGACGGGGTTGACTTAAAAAAGGACCCCATGGCAGTTCAGCGATTGAAAGAAGCTGCGGAAAATGCAAAGAAGGAATTATCCAGTTCGAAACAGACTGATATTAATTTACCATTTATTACGGCTGATTCTTCGGGGCCAAAACATTTAAATCTCAATCTCACTAGAGCCAAATTTGAAGAATTAGTTAGTGATCTTATCAACCGGATAATAAAACCTTGTAAAGATGCAATTAAGGATGCAAAACTTTCAGCCGCTGAAATAGATGAGGTGATTTTGGTTGGTGGTTCAACGCGAATGCCTGCAATTCGGGAAAAAGTGAAAGAAATTTTTAATAAAGAACCAAATAAAAGTGTCAATCCTGATGAAGTAGTTGCAATTGGTGCTGCAATTCAAGGTGGTGTCTTATCTGGTGATGTTGATGATATTCTCCTTTTGGATGTAACTCCTTTATCTTTGGGGATTGAAACATTGGGGGGTGTTACAACAAAACTGATTGAAAGGAATACAACTATTCCCACACGTAAGTCACAGGTATTCAGTACAGCTGCGGATAATCAAACGACTGTAGAAGTGCACGTTCTACAGGGGGAAAGAGAAATGGCCGTAGATAATAAGGCCATTGGAAGGTTTCACCTAGATGGTATACCTCCTGCACAAAGAGGTATCCCTCAAATTGAAGTAACTTTTGATATCGATGCTAATGGTATCCTAAATGTGAACGCAAAAGATAAGGCCACTGGTAAAGAACAGAGCATTCGTATTGAAGCCTCTAGCGGATTATCTGATTCAGAAGTTGATAAGATGGTAAAAGATGCGAAGAAACACGAGGAGGAGGATAAAAATAAGCGTGAATCAATCGAATTAAATAATCAGGCGGAACAACTTATTTATCAAACGGAAAAGAATATTGATGAACATGGAGATAAATTGGGCACTGAGAAAGAGGAGTTGAATGGTGCCTTGGAAAAATTGAAAAAGGCAAATGAAGGATCTAATGTTGATGATATAAAAGCAGCGATTGATGAGCTGAATAATGTTTGGAATAAATCAGCTTCTAAAATGTATGAAGCGACCAAACCAGAAGAGCCAGACGAACCAGAAAAGGAGAAATCAAAGAAAAAATCAAAAACTAATAGTAAAGATGATAAAGAAATAGAAGATGCGGATTTCGAGGTTGTAGATTGATTTGATGGCTGTGTATTTTTCAGCTTTGGGAAGAGCGCCATTATATGGCGCTCTTTTTGTTTTTGGAACTGTTAAGGTGTAACTTCGTTATTCCTATACCATCTGGATTAATCATGAAACAATTTCAAATTATCATAATCTCAGGGATTATTATCTTGGGTGTATTTTGCTATACGCTTCTGCAACCTGGACTTTGGAAAAATCAAATATCTAATTATTGCAATAACAAGTTATTAAAAGGGAGTTTGTGGAAAATAGATTTAGGTGATTTAAATGGAAATATGCTTTCAAAAATTACCGGAAAAGGAATGGAGATACATCATTCTAATGGATATTCGGTAACATTTCCTGATTGGTCGGTTAAATTAAATATATTGAATACGCTCTTCAGAATACCAACTTTCGAGGTAATTAATATAAATGATTATTCTATTCATATGTCAATTCTAGACGAAAATATATCAGATTCATCAACATCCCATCTCAATATCATCCCCAAAATGTTTCCAGATTTTCAAGTAAAGAGCTATTCGATTTCAGGATCGATAAATGTTGAGAATAAGTTTTACCCTATAGCTTTCAGTTCGCAAGGATCTGTAAAAGCAAAGGATAATAAGTTGAGTTTACAATTGAATAAGTCTGTAATTCATGATTCAATATATTTAGATAAACTTGAAATTAATGAAGGAAAAATTAGGTTGGATGCGGATGAGCAAAATATCTTAATGGAGTTAGAAGCAAATTGGAAAAATATTCCTATACACTATTCAATCCTTTTTAATGATAATAGGGAGAGATCTATCGAAAGTAACTTGGAGTTCAAGCATTTTAAAATGGCGGATTATTTACCTAATTTCCCTAAAATTAACCCCGATTTTAATCAATTGAGTGGATACATTAACTTCAATGTACATGGGAGAAATACAAGAACGAATTTGAAGTTATGGAATGATATTGGGGATACAATTCCAAGTAAATTCGATCTAGACATTAGAAAAAATATTGTTATAATTAATAATGGAAGGATTGAATTTGATTCTTCTTCATTAGATATAAATTTCATGCTTAATCCGGAGGGTCGGCTAGCTGGGTCATGCTATGTTCACGATCTCAAGTTTGATGATTGGTTTAACACTAAATCTAAAATCATTTTAGATGGAGATTTTAATTATGAAGGTGTTATATCAAATGATAAAATTAGAGAATGGTCCTTTTCTGCAGATGTTTTGGAGACCGGACTCTTACCTAAAGATACTTTAACTGTTTCCGTTTCAGGAGCGTATGACGGTACTACCTTTGAATTAACAGAACCTCTGATAGCCACCCTTAACGGACAGTATGTTAAGATGGATGGATTTTTTGATATTCCGTCCAGTGAATCTCGATGGACTATAAGTTCGATGGATATGGATTTGGCACTACTTCCCTTCAAAATTAAGGGAATTGACGTAGATGGAATAGTGACAGGAAGTATTAGTGCTAATGGAGATTTTGCATCACCATCAATTGAATTAGACCTGTTAGTTGAAGATGTTAATGCATATTTATTTTCAAGTTCTCGATTGTTAGTAAAAGGGGATATTCAGAATCCAGTAATATTGCAAGGTGGTGGAATGAATTTGACTTTCGAAAATGGAAAGTGGTCTGGATTTGAACTGGGTGAGGGAGAATTGGATGTGACATTTGACAAGGGAGATATTTTTATAAAGGATATTTCTACTATTTCCAGGGAAAACTTTCTGCAAGCTTCAGGTAAATTAATCCAGAGAAAATTTATTTCTCTTGATCGGATTCAAATGGCTTACGATTCTCATTATTTGGCAATCCCTCAACCAATAGAGGCTACACTTATTCATAATGGGATTTCAGTTAAACCTTTTGTTGTTCATGTGGATGATGGTGTTATTGAAGGAGTATTACAGGTAGGCTCAGACATAGATGGTAGAATAAAGTTGTCTAATGTCGATGGTGGTTTCATTAATAAATTTTTTCCAAAGAACAAATTAGATTTATACGGTCTTTTATTTGGTGAAATCGGATTTACTAAAACAGATCTTGATCAATCTGCTTCCTTTGATATGACTATGAAAAATGGACAAATTTATAATCAAGTTTTTAATGATTTGACATTTTCAGCTGTTTTTAAAAAGGGTACAATTCACATAGAAGAATTTTCTTTAACAAATAATGAACAAACTGGTATACAGATTACTGGGAGTATCCCAATAAAAGAGATTTCTTCATCAAAAACCGTTGATATCAGTTCACATTTCAGTTTTCTCAATACAGATATTTTAACTCAATTTATTCCTGATGGGTTTCCAATTGAAGGAATAGTCAGTGGTAATTTCAACCTTAAAAACGAAGACTCTTCGCCTCTTTATGAATTTTATTTAACCATAAAAAATGGCTTTTATGATAAAATTGATTTGGGAGCTGTGTCTGCTAAAGGATTTTATAGAAATAACCTGTTAACATTCGATTCTTTTTCTAGTACCAATTCTAAAGGGGATATTACAGGTTCAGCTTCTCTCCCTATGAAATTAGATTATAATTCTATTGAATTTGGTAATAAAGTATTAAATGAACCGGTAGATATAAACGTGAGAGGATCATTTAATCACATGGAATTTTTAACTGATTATTTATCAATAGCTGACTCTTTAAGAGGAACAGTGAATATTGAATTATCTATTAATGGAGGATGGGAGCAATTGATAAGAAATGGAAAGATATCATTGGAGGATTGTAGGTTGTATACTAGTACTCTTGGTGATCCAATAACCAAAATAGATGGAAAGGGGACACTGAAACAAAACATCCTGAATATTGACCAGTTTCAATGTATAAAATCAGAAAATAAATTAGGTGTTAAAAATCTATTTGTGAATGGGAATATCGATCTCACACAGTTTTTTAATCCAAATTATGGTTTGCTGGTTTCTGGAGAAAATTTATTCTTTAAATCTCTTACCGATGATGTGGAGGGTGATGTAAATATAGATCTAAATATTGCTGGACGTGACACAGTTTCCATTGTTGGGACTATTCTGTTGAATGATTTAATGTTATTTAAAGAATTTACCACATCAGTTACAATTGGAAAGGAACTTAGAAATGAGGAAAGTAGCCTGCTTTATTATGATATTGATTTTCCAATTAAAGAATCGATTTCATTAGTAAATAGTCAAATTGATGCAAAGCTTAGTGGAGAACTGCACTATACAAAATGGGGAAATAATATAGCTGATTATTCTGGGGAATTGTTTTTTACTGATGGTAAATTTTATTACTATAGTGAAGTGTTTACTATATCGGAAGGTTTATTATATTTCACACGAAAAGGATTCAATCCGATATTAGATATAATTGCAATGACAGATATAGAAGATGAGGAAATACAAATTTCTTTCACCGGTCCACTTAATGAACCCAATTTGACGTTGAGCAGTGAGAGTGGATTTTCTCAAAGTGATATTCTAGAGTTATTAACTTGGGGTAAACGATTTGAAGATGAGTCAATTTCCTATACTGGACTTGGAAATCAAGCTGCAGAAAAACTTAAAAAGTGGTTGGACACCCAATTTGATCGAAAAATAATGGAAATGAGTGGATTAAATGAGTTAGGGATTTTAGAAGAAGTTCAAATAGAAGGAGCAACAGGATTATTTGATCCAAATAAGGCTGATGCGTTCTCTATTAAAGCAGGTCTTTCCAAGAAGATATCTTTACAATATGCATACCACAGATCTTTTTCTTTAACAAATCCCAGCCACATGGTTGGAATTGAATATAAGGTAAACCGACATTTTTCATTGTTGGGTAATGTAGATGAAAATGGGCGGGTACATGCTAAATACAGACTACGCTACTCCTATTAAGATAATATAATGAAAAAGAAATTTGTATTGTTTGTTTTGATAGCAATCCTATCATCAAACCTTTTTGGGAAAAGTAAAACTAAACTCGTTGTAAGGACGGTGAATATTAATGGTGTACATTCCCTGAATAGTTATGATTTATTACGTGTTATCAGAACTAAACCGTCTTCTGTATTTAATAAAGAATATTTTGATAGAAGACTTGTGAAATTTGATGCGATCAGCTTAAAAACATTTTGTATATCTCAAGGATTTTTATCTTCCACTGTGAAAGATTCTGTAGTGATTCAAGATGAATCTGTAAATATATATTTTAATATTATAGAAGGGGACCAAGTTATATTAAAACAAGCGAAAGTTTTGGGAAATTATAAAATTCTGGATAGTCAAATATTAGACATTTTGTCATTGAAAGTAAATAATCCTTATAACCCCATAGCTCTGAATAAAAACTTGTCTGAATTAAATAATGAATATCAACGGTTTGGAAAACTGTTCAATAAAATTAATGTATATGAATCAGTTGAAGATTCAGCAGAAATTATCATTGAAATAAATGAAGGAAAAGACGTTTATATAAAATCATTTTCTATTGAAGGGATTAAAGGGATTAATCATTATTTGGCAGAGAGGGAATTGACCTTCGACATAGGGGAAATTTATAATAAAGATAAAATTGATCATTCTCAACGACGTGTACTGGAGACAGGGATATTTTCATTTGCTCAAATTTCTCCAGCTCCTATATCTGGTAGTGATTCAACAGCCCATTTAACAATTCATATGAAACAATTTAAACCCCGTGAATGGCAGTCCATAGGTGGTTATTATCCAATAGAATATTATGAGGGGGCAGAACCATTGCCCGGTGCAGGTGCAGAAATTGGATGGAGAAATAGAAGTATAAATGCATCTACTACAAATCTTAATATCAATCTAGCGGGATATTTAATACCTTCTCAGGATTATATTTATCCAAAAATAACCTTTAACATCAATATAGGAAATCAGTGGTTTTTAAAAAAAAGAATCCCCACACAAATAGGGTATTTTTTTGAAAATTTTAAGCCTTATGGACAATTTAAAGATTCATTTATTGCACGATACGGATTTCGAATTATGAATCAAAATAATCTGACCGAAAGATCTTATCTCCTTTCCGAATTGAAATGGGAAAAATTTTCTGAAACGAAAAATTTAGAACACCGTACCTATACATTAACATCTTATATTGATAGAACCGATCATCCCATTATTTCTACTTCAGGATATAGGTTGACGGGGATGTTCCATATGTCAGGAGGAATTTTAGGGGGATCCAAATCCTTTTACAAGATTGATCTTGGTTTCAGTCATTATTCCATTATTGTTAATAATTATATATTTGCAGGGAGATATAAAATTGGAAAAATTTTTGGATGGGATTCATCAAACTCGGATGATCCCCAATTTGATTTGTTTTATTTGGGGGGGAGCTCAAGTTTAAGAGGTTGGGATATGATGCGATTTCAAATTGATGAGGATACAGGTAATCCATCAGGAGATGTTTTCAGAATTATTTCGAATTGGGAAATCCGTTTCCCGATTTTTTGGATAGTAGGAGGGGAGTTATTTATTGATGGCGGAATGCTATCGGATAAATTGAATCAGGATGAATTAACAGATTATTTGTGGAATGGTGGATTCGGTATTACAATCGCAACTCCTCTAGCTCCATTTCGATTGGATTTTGCTACTCCTTTTGATGGAACCGATACATGGAAAATTCAAATGGGAGCAAATTATATTTTCTAAAATGAAACATAACAAAAACTGGAACATTCAAAAAGGAATAAAACTTTGCATCGTCAACACCTTCCTAATAAATTTCACGGTTTTTTTGGATAAAATTATGAATAAATCAAATCAATACTTTTTTTTACTTATGCTTTGTTTCTCCATGATAGGATGTGAGAGACCCCCCGGAGATGTTTTTTCAAAAGCTGAAGAAGCCTTTAATACAGGAAATTATCGAAAAGCACTCAGTGGATTTACCCAAATTGTGACAAAACATGACGATTGGGATAGGAAAAATGAAGCTCAGGAATATGTGAGTAATTATGCTTTGAAAATATACTCCCGTGCCGAAACATTGAGAAATGAGAAAGAGTACTATGCATCTGTTGACGCATTGAACTATATCGTAAAATATTATACTGATTTAGATATCGCACCTAAATCACAATATTTGATTGGGGATGTTTTCTCGAACGATTTAAAAGATCATAGTGAAGCTATTATTCATTATAAGAATGTTGTTGTAAATTTTTCTGGGTCTAGGGAAGAGCCACATGCTCAATTTATGATAGGGTATATCTATGCCAATATCAAAGATGAAAAAGTGTATGACCCTGTCAATGCCCTCAAGGAATATAATCTGTTTCTTGAAAAGTATCCTGATCATGAACTAGCTCCCTCTGTTCAGTTTGAGATCCAGTGGTTGGGAAAGGATATTAATGATATTCCTGCTTTGAAGCACATTTCATCCTAATTAATGTTAAATAAGTTATGAAAGAGTTCAGCCTCACCGAAGTCAATGAAAAAATTTCAAAAGAATCAGCATTTGTTGATGATTTAAGAAAATCTATCAGCCAAGTCATTATTGGGCAGAAAGAGCTGATCGATAAAATTATTATTAGTTTGCTGGCAAACGGTCATATTTTGTTAGAAGGTGTTCCTGGACTGGCAAAAACATTAATGGTAAAAACTCTTGCTCAGTTGATTGACACAAAATTTCAACGTCTTCAATTTACACCAGATATGCTACCTGCGGATTTATTGGGGACATTAATATATAATCAGAAAACAGGAGAATTTGAAACAAGAAAAGGCCCTATTTTTGCTAATATTATTTTAGCGGATGAGATAAACAGGGCTCCATCAAAAGTTCAAAGTGCGCTATTGGAGGCGATGCAGGAGCGTCAAATTACCATCGGTGAAGAAACATTTTTTCTGAACCCTCCTTTTCTGGTTTTAGCGACTCAAAATCCAATTGAACAGGAAGGAACTTATCCTCTACCTGAAGCTCAAATTGATCGGTTTATGTTTAAATTAAAAGTAGATTATCCAGATAAGGATGAAGAAAGATTGATTTTACGTCAGTCTACAAATACATCTCTTGGCCTGAATATCAAACCTGTGATATCTCCCAAACATATTCTTAATGCACAAAAAGTTGTGAATGAAATATATGTTGATGAAAAGATTGAGGAATACGTTTTAAATCTTGTATTTGCAACACGAAAACCGGAAGATTATAATTTATCTGAGCTAAAAGGTTTGATTGATTATGGTGGTTCACCTCGTGCCAGTATTAATCTTACGCTGGCGGCTAAATCAAGAGCATTTCTTGAACATCGTGGTTATGTCACTCCAGAAGATATTAGGTATATTGGTATGGATGTATTACGGCATAGAGTTATTCTGTCCTATGAAGCTGAAGCAGAGGAAATGACCTCTGAAGATATAATACAACGTCTTTACGATACTGTAGAAATACCCTAAATTTCGGGATTTGCAAAATCTCGGTTGATATATTGATATGATCCCTCAGGAAATAATATCCAAAATTCGGCGTATAGAAATCCGTACAAAAGGATTAGTAAATGATTTATTTGGGGGAGAATACCATTCAGTTTTTAAGGGAAGGGGAATGATGTTTTCAGAAGTTCGGGAATACCAACCTGGCGATGATATTCGTTTGATCGACTGGAATGTATCTGCCCGAGTTGGGACTCCCTTTATTAAAATATTTGAAGAAGAACGAGAGTTGACAGTTTATATGGTTGTGGATGTGAGTGGTTCTGGACAGTATGGAACTGTTGAAAAAATGAAAATGGAACTTGGAACTGAAATTGCTGCAGTATTAGGATTTTCTGCTATAAAAAATAATGATAAAGTAGGAGTTTTGTTATTTAGTAGTGAGGTTGAAAAATATATACCACCTAAAAAAGGAAAATCTCATATTTTAAGGGTTATTCGGGAGTTACTTTATTACAAACCAAAATTTAGAGGAACGTCTATTAACTCTGCTCTGGATTTTCTTTTAAAAGTCGCAAAACGCCGAAGTGTAGTATTTTTAATTTCAGATTTTGTTGACTCTAATTATTGGACATCTTTAAAAATGGTAAACAAAAAACATGATATAATTGGAGTCAGGCTTTATGATCCTTCGGAAGCAGAATTGCCAGATTTGGGATTGGTAAAGGTGATTGATCCCGAATCAGAAAAAGAGTTTTGGATCAATACAAGTAGATATCAAGATCGAATAGATTATAATAATACTTTTAACAATCGTATCAGTGAGTTACAATCACAGTGTAAGAAAATTAAATTCGATTTGATTTCAATTTCTACCCAGGAAGATTATGTTGAACCTCTCATGGATTTTTTCCGTCGTCGTGAAAAACGAGTTTAATGAATAGAGGCTTTTTTTCACTCGGGAGTGTGACAATTATTGGATGGATGGTTTTTTACGGATGTACAGCTATACCTGAAAAAAAGAATTCTGTTAGTATTGAAGCATCCCTTGATACGAGTCAAGTCACTATTGGAGATATTGTCCATTTAACTGTAGAAGTAGGAGCGATTTCAAATCAAAGATTACTTTTTTCGGAATTAAATGTTGAACATCCCATTGAAATAAGGAAAAAATCAATTCTTAAAGAAGAAAATAAAATCCAGTTTCAGATTGTCATATGGGATACAGGATCCTATATGATCCCCGGTTATTCCATTGGAATTAGTCATGACAAAGATTCAACTTTAGATTTCTCGCTAGAGACAAACCCATTGAAAATAACTGTTGTATCAACCTTGACAGGTGACCCCCAATCAACTATAAAACCAATTAAGGAACCTGTCCCGATTGTTTATCCAACACCATGGGCAAGGATTGCACAATGGAGTTTTTTTTTATTCACTATTCTTACCCTACTTTTTGCATTGTCTAAACGACAAAATTTTGAATCATTTGTTCCGGCACATTATGAAAATATTCAATCTCCATATAGTCGGGCAGTAGAAAGACTTGAAAAACTGGGGAATAAATTAGATGACAAAACATTTTATGTCAATCTATCACATATTTTACGTGAATTTGTGGAACACAGTGTATTTATTAAATCTTTGGAAATGACCACGGAGGAAATCATTGTAAACAAACACACTATTCCAATAGACAATGCTCTACTAGCACAATGGATTTCCCTGCTTTCTCGTTCTGACCAAATCAAATATGCTCGAGAAATCACATCAAAAAATCAGCGTATTGAAGATATTAATTGGAGCAAAGAATTTTTAAAATGGGCTAAAATACATTGGGAATTGACATAGTAGTGTAGAGGATTTGAATTGGTGAACATCCTAGTGTAAATTTTATGCAGTGAATTAAGGAATTTAAATGGCAACAACCTCAGATATCCGTAATGGAGCAGTTCTATTCCACAAGGGAAAACGTTGGAAAGTAGTTGAATTTCAGCATGTAAAACCTGGTAAGGGCGGAGCCTTTGTCAGGACAAAACTAAAAGAACTGAAGTCGGGAAAAATTATAGATGAAACTTTTAATGCAGGTGCTCGCATTGAATATATAAAAGTAGAAGCAAAATCCATGCAATATTTATATCTGGATGATATGTCTATTTATTTTATGGATAATCAAACCTATGACCAAATCCAGGTTAATTTGGAGTTAGTAGGTAATGATAAATATTTCCTTATGTCAGGTATGGAAGTGGATCTCCTGTTTGATGGAAACGAAGTCCTGGACATAAGACTTCCTGCACATGTTATTTTGAAGGTGACAGAGACAGAACCAGGTTTTAAAGGGAATACAGCCACCGGTGCGACAAAACCTGCTACCATGGAAACTGGATTAAATTTAAATGTACCTTTATTTGTTAATGAGGGTGACTCACTAAAAATTGATACTAGGACAGGTGACTACATTGAGCGGGCTAAACAACCATAAAAGGATAAGTTATGTGGCAGGATAAATTAAAGGAGATCATTTATATTTTGGAACACAGTGATGTGAATGAAATTGAAGTTCGTTTTTGGGGAAAAACATATAGAGTAGTAAAAGCTGCATCTGCGAAGGAAATTGCTCCTGATGAATCTGTCACCTCCATATTGAGAAGTACTGCAGACAGCTCTGATGAGTCCCGGGAAAGTGAAAAAAAAGAAAATGAACAAAGTGGTTACAAAATAAATTCGCCCATGCCAGGTACATTTTATCGGTCTTCTTCTCCAGACGCTGATCCTTTTGTAAAAGAGGGTGATCAGGTGGTAAAGGGAGATACACTATGTATCATTGAAGCGATGAAGATCATGAATGAAATTGAGGCAGAAGAAAACGGAACAATTGAAAAAGTACTGATTGAAAATGGTTCCCCGGTTGAATTTGATCAACCGCTATTTGTATTGCGTTCAGAATAAACTTATATGGTTAAGAAGGTACTGATTGCAAATCGGGGAGAAATCGCTCTTCGCATTATAAGAGCCTGTCATGAAATGGGTCTTGAGACCGTTGCTGTCTACTCTACAGCTGATAAGTACTCTCTTCATGTAAAATTTGCCGGTGAGGCTGTATGCATTGGACCGGGGCCAAGTAATGAGAGTTACTTGAATATCCCCAGAATTTTAGCCGCTGGAGAAATAACAAATGCGGATGCCATACATCCTGGTTATGGTTTTTTGGCTGAAAATGCTGACTTTTCAAAAATATGTAAGGAAAACGATTTCGTTTTTATCGGTCCTGACCCAGATATCATTAATTCTATGGGAAATAAGTCTATGGCAAAAGTTACTATGGCTGAAGCAGGGGTTCCTGTTATTCCAGGAAGCGATGATATATTATCGACCGTTGAAGAAAGTGAATCCCTGGCAGAAAAAATGGGATATCCGGTCATGTTAAAAGCATCAGCCGGAGGTGGAGGAAAGGGGATGCGGATGGTCGCAGATAAGGAAGGAATGAGTCTTGCATTTCGTACAGCAAAAACAGAGTCAGAATCTGCGTTTGGAAACGGAGATCTTTACCTAGAAAAATTTATTGAAAATCCACGACATATTGAAGTGCAAATTTTGGCTGATTCTTTTGGAAATGTCATTCATTTGGGAGAACGGGAATGTTCCATTCAGCGTAGACACCAGAAATTAGTGGAAGAATCACCCTCGCCGATTGTGGATGAATCATTGAGAAAAAAACTGGGAGATACAGCAATTCAAGCAGGGGCAAAAGTGAATTATGTTGGAGTAGGAACAGTGGAGTTTTTGGTGGATAAAAATCTGAATTATTATTTTATGGAAATGAATACACGAATTCAAGTTGAACACCCTGTAACAGAAATGGTGACAGGTATTGATTTAATAAAACAACAGATTCGAATGCATGTTGGAAAAAAATTCCCAGAATATTTTAAAAATTTTCATCTCCGTGGTCATGCCATCGAATGCAGGATAAATGCGGAAGACCCCAGTAATAATTTTTCTCCATCACCAAAAAAAATAACCAGTTTCCATATGCCGGGAGGTAAGGGGGTTCGGGTGGATTCTCATGCCTATGCCGGTTATCAAATCCCTCCTTATTATGATTCTATGATTGGAAAATTAATTGTTCATGCCAATAACCGTGAACGGGCGATAAACCGAATGATTCAAGCTCTGGAGGAGTGTATTATTGAAGGACCGGAAAATACCATCCCGTTTCATGAAGCAATCATGATGGATAAGGTATTTCAGTCCGGTGAGTTTGATACATCGTTTTTAGACGATTTTAAATACAACCCTTAGCAGAGATAACTGATGAATATAACGGATAGTTTACTTTACACCGATGACCATGAATGGATTAAGATTGAGGATAGCCAGGCTATTATTGGTATAACAGATTTTGCCCAAAGTGAATTAGGTGATATTGTGTTTATTGAATTCCCGGATGAGGGAGATACATTCCAGAAAGGTGATACCATTGGAACAATAGAGGCAGTTAAAACAGTGGCTGATTTGTATGCACCGGTATCAGGAAAAATACTTGAGTTAAATCTTGAATTAGATGATAATGTTGAACTGATTAATTCAGATCCTATTGGAAAAGGCTGGCTTATTAAAATGGAATTATCTAACTCTGATGAAATCTCTGACTTATTATCAGCAGAAGATTATAGGAACTTAATAAGCTAAATGCCTTCAGTTTATTCGCATTTATTGTCTATTTATGAAATACGGGGAGGAATCTATGCAGTCCTTCTTGATCCAGATAAAAAAAATCATAGTATAATCGAATCTATGGTTATACAAGCAAATGAATCGGATGTGGATATTATTCTTGTTGGAGGGAGTTTGATGATGGATGGGAAAAGCCACGACAGAGTAAGGGATATTAAAGAGCAATCAAAAATACCGGTTGTGTTTTTTCCCGGAAGTGTTAGTCAATTAAACAGCTATTTTGACGCAGTACTCTTTCTATCTGTTTTGTCAGGACGAAATCCTCATTATCTCATCGGAGAACAGGTCATCTCTGCTCCCATCATAAAAGACCTTGGATTAGAAACCATTCCTACGGGATATTTACTACTTGATGGTGGTGCTCGTTCGACAGTTGAATTCATGAGCGGAAGTAAACCCATACCTATGGATCGCCCAGATATTACTGTCGCACATGCACTGGCTGCGGAGTATATGGGTATGAAATTTGTCTATCTTGAAGCTGGGAGCGGAGCGGAAAGATCTGTACCAGAAGAGATCATAAAACGGTGTGTAGAGAATTTAAATATCAACCTTATAGTCGGTGGAGGGATCAAATCTCCACAGGAAGCAGCATCTAAAATTGAAGCAGGAGCATCTATGGTGGTAACAGGTTCCGTATTGGAAACATCACAAAATAATTCACTCATGAAAGAATTTGCAGATGCTATTCATAAAAATTAATTTTATATGAATCATAAAACGGAAATAGAAAAACAATTAAATCAGTCCTCTTCAGTTTTTTTGGATATGGTTTCCCGGTGTGGAGAGTCCATGGATAAGGCAGCTAATATGATGATTGAAGCTGTTCGAAACGGGAACAAAATCTTATGGTGTGGGAATGGAGGTAGCGCCGCCCAGGCTCAGCATTTATCAACTGAATTGGTAGGAGGTTTGAGAGACCATGATAGGCCTGCAATTCCATCTATATCCCTTACAACTGACTCCTCATTCTTGACGGCATGGAGCAACGACACGGATTTTAATTCCGTCTTTTCACGGCAGATTTCAGCATTGGGTCAAAAGGGAGATGTTTTAATCGGAATCACGACAAGCGGAAATTCCGATAACGTAATAAAAGCAGTGGATATTGCGGAAGAAATGGGTATCTATACCATTATTTTTACGGGAAAAGACGGCGGTGAAATCAATGAAAAAGCAGATATCACCATTACAATTCCCTCAGATGACACGCAGCGTATTCAGGAAGGGCATATCCTCTGTGGTCATATCCTGTGTGAACTTGTGGAACAGTCTTTAAAATAATAGATTAATTCCATGAAAAATCATATTAACAACTACATCCGACTTTTACGGGTAAAAAATTTATCGAAAAATACCATTGATGCGTATCAAAGAGATTTGAAAAAATATATTCATTTTATTCAGGACTCATGTGAGATTAGCAAATTGACTAAAATTAAACCAGAACACATTCGCTCTTATATTCATTATCTTACTGATGACAGTTTATCTTCTAGAACTATTGCTCGGACTTTATCATCAATTAATCGATTCCATGCATATTTATGCATGGAAGAGATTGTAAATGAAAATCCTGCTGTAAGTATAAAGCGTAGGAAAATACCTCAAACTTTACCCAATGTTTTATCTGTGGAAGAAGTGGAAGAAATTCTGGACAACATTGATACGGAATCTGTTCTGGGTAAACGCGATTTAGCCTTATTGGAGATTTTATATTCTTGCGGGCTCAGGGTCTCAGAAACTTGCATCCTGAGAGGCATTGATATTTTGCAAGATTCGGAGATGATTCGAGTGAGAGGAAAAGGAAACAAGGAACGCTTAGTTCCTATAGGACCTCGGGCGATGAAAATATTGGATCAATATTTGCAATATTCCAGGCCAATGTTATTAAAGCGGGGATCAGAGGTGGAAAAAATTTTCTTAAGCCGAAATGGAAATCCCCTTACTCGGATGACCGTTTACAATATTTTAATAAAATATTCCACAGAAGCTCACATTAAAAAGCAAATCAGTCCACATACATTTCGACACTCTTTTGCAACCCACTTACTGGAAGGTGGCGCAGATCTTAGAGCCGTTCAGGAAATGCTGGGTCATTCCAATATAGTCACAACACAAATTTATACTCATCTTGATAAACACCATCTTCAGGAAGTTCACAAAACATTTCATCCACGTTGGTAAGCGATGCTGCTAAGAACCCCTCCAGAAGTATTACTTCTTTTAGTTCCCGTTCTGTTGTTTGCCTTGTGCTTTCATGAATTTGCCCATGCCTGGATGGCTAACAAGCTGGGTGATCCCACAGCGAAACATTCCGGTAGATTGACATTAAATCCATTGGCACACCTTGATCCTATGGGATCACTAATGATTTTATTTGTGGGCTTTGGCTGGGCAAAACCAGTGCCTGTGGATGTTCGATATCTTCAAAATCCAAGAATAGATATGATGAAAGTTTCTTTTGCTGGTCCTGCTGCAAATTTGTTATTGGCATTTGTTGGTGGAACGATTATTCGTGCACATCTTGTTGGAGGATCTCTCATTCTGATGCTAGTTTTGTTTACCCAGATTAACATTATGCTTGCCGTGTTTAATATGATTCCCATCCCGCCTCTGGACGGGTCACAGATATTCTCAGGACTGATGGTTCGAAAAAACCCAGACCTAGTTATGAAACTTCAGATTTACGGACCACAAATTTTATTTGGACTTATTTTGATAGGATATTTTACGGAGATCTCTCCTCTTTGGTGGGCAATGAGTCCCTTTGTTAAATTTTTCCTGTTTCTGTTTGCAGGAATATGAAAAAATATGAACACACTTCGTACTTCGGACAGATCATTAAGCGGAAAAGTTCACCACGATCGTTGTTATGGACGGTGAGTATGACTATTGTTGTCATTGGATTAATTATTTATTTAAATATGAAATCGGGAGGAATGTAGGGGATGTCAGGTTTAGTTGAGTGTGTTCCAAATTTCAGTGAGGGATGTGATCAGGCAAAAATAGACCAAATTATTGACTCTATCACTAGTGTTGATGGAATTACACTTTTGGATGTGGATCCTGGAAAGGATACAAACCGAACTGTCGTCACATTTGTTGGTGATTTACGATCCGTAGAAGAAGCTGCATTCTTAGGAATTAAAACTGCAGCTTCAGTTATTGATATGAAAACTCAGGGAGGCGCTCACCCACGCATGGGGGCAACGGATGTATGCCCATTTATTCCTGTTAGCGGAGTGACTGTTTATGACTGTGTCGCACTGTCAGAAAGAGTTGGTAAACGTGTGGGAGAAGAATTGAATATTCCCGTTTATTTGTATGAACATTCTGCTAAAACTCCTGAGAGGAAAAACCTTCCGGTTATTAGAGATGGTGAATATGAAGGGTTGGCCAAAAAGTTGGCAGACCCGGAATGGAAACCAGATTTTGGTCCAACGGAATTCAATTCAAAGTCAGGTGCTACGGTGATGGGGTGCCGTGATTTTCTTATTGCCTATAATATAAACCTTAATACCAGGGATACACGTTTAGCAACGGATATTGCTTTTGAATTAAGAGAGAAGGGGAGATCCAAGCGTATTGCAAATCCGAAATCTGCAAATCTTTTGGATGGTAAAATCGTACGAAATGAGGATGGAAGTCCTGTAAAAGTCTCAGGAAAATTCAAGGATGTAAAAGCAATCGGTTGGTACATGGATACCTTCAATCGAGCCCAGATCAGCATTAATTTCAATAATTATAAAAAATCTACGATACATGATGTATTTGACACTGCCTGTGAATTAGCAGTTGCAAGAGGGATTCGTGTTACTGGTAGTGAGTTGGTTGGGTTGATTCCTCTGGATGCAATGCTATCAGCAGGAAACCATTACCTCAAAAAACAAAACCGCACTCGAGGAGTTTCAGAAAAAGATATAATTGATACAGCTGTACAATCTTTAGGGCTGAACGATGTAGCAATTTTCAATGTTGAAGAAAAAATTATTGAGTATGCTGTTCAGGCAGGTAAAGGAAAATCAGAAAATATGTCTGGCGAATCTGATAAGGGGCAATTAATCAATATGCCTGTTACAGAGTTTACCGAGGAATTAGCCTCTAACAGTCCGGCGCCAGGAGGAGGGAGTGTGTCTGCCCTTTCCGGAACCTTGGCAGCAGGACTAACATCCATGGTGGCAGCGCTGACCCATGAAAAAAAAGAATTCCTGGAAAAAAAATCTATGATGGAGGAAATTGGAATTCAGGCACAACAATTGAAAGACAAATTGCTATTCCTGATAGATGAGGATACCAATGCGTTCAATGGAATTTTGTCTGCTATACGCCTTCCCGCATCCAATGATGAGGAGAAAAAAAATCGTCAAGAATCGATCATAAATGCCAATTGCTATGCCATTGATATTCCTTTAAAAGTGGCAGAGACTTCCCTCAAAGTTCTTGAGCTTGCTGACCAATTGGTCAAGGAAGGAAATCCCAATTCTGTGAGTGATGCCGGGGTAGCAGGAGAAATGGCATTGGCTGCGGTTAGAGGAGCCTGTATGAATGTACAGATCAATCTGTCTGACTTTTCCGGGGAGGATTCTTTTGCAGAAAAAGCCGGTTCCCGTTCAGAGGAACTAATTTCAGATGCTGAAACTCTTCATAAACAGGTATTTTCAAATACATTAAAAGTTATTGAGTCTCTGTGAACAACTCCATTCACATTTTACCAGAAGATATACGAAATAAAATTTCTGCAGGAGAAGTGGTTGAACGACCTGCCTCTGTTGTAAAGGAATTGATGGAAAACAGTTTAGATGCAGGTGCTACCGAACTGACAATTACCATCGAAAATGGTGGACATACACTCATTCAAGTGCTTGATAATGGAGATGGGATTGCACCGGAGGATTTACCTTTAGCTGTGCAAAGATACTCCACCAGTAAAATCAGGGATGCAGAAGATCTGTTTAGAATCGACACCCTTGGTTTCAGAGGGGAAGCATTGGCAAGTATTGCATCGGTTTCAGAAATGGTTTTACACTCCTGTGACGGCACTCATCCCGGGGGGAAAGTTATCGTGAAAGATGGGTCAATATCGGACACAGAGCCTGCTCCCGATATTGATGGGACTCAAATTTCTATCCATAGCCTATTTTATAATACACCAGCTCGGCGGAAATTTTTGAAGTCACCAAGAGTGGAACTGCGTAAAATTGTTGAAACTATTCGTCAATTATCATTGGGAAATCCACACACAGATGTGACATTAATTGCCGATGGTAAAACTCTGCTCCAAACTCGAAGTGAAGATTTATCAGATAGGATCAATTCGCTCTTTGATCCCACATATGGAGAAAACTTATTAAAGGTCACAATGGATAAGGGTGACTTCTCCATAGATGGGTTAATGGGAAATTTAAATTTGGTGCGATCCAGACCGGGAGAACAGTTTATTTTCCTAAACTCTCGATTTATTAAGGATCGCCTGTTGAATTCTGCGGTGTATTCGGGATTCAGATCATTAATTAAAAGAGGTGAGTATCCATTTTTTGTTCTAAATATTTCCATGCCGGTTGACCAAGTTGATGTAAATGTCCATCCCATGAAAACGGAGGTTAGATTTAAAGATGAATGGCGCATTTATCATGTGATCAAAGCAGCGGTAACAGAATCGCTGAAGGATATTTTGGAAACAATTCCCAGTTTTGACAGAGGGGAGACTTCTTTTTCATTTGAATCGGGCCAACAAAAAAAATTATTTTATTCTGAAAATAATCCACTGGGAGAATTTGGTGGAGTTTCCAACGGACATTCTCAAATGCCATTTTTAGGAAAAAGGGATCAAAATGAAGATCTTAAAAGAGCAAAAGAATACGCATCAGTTCTGGCAGAGAAACAAGAGGGAATCGAAGGATTGTCTTCCGGGAAAATTTGGCAAATACATAATAAATATATATTGTCACCTATCCAAAGTGGGATGGTTGTCATAGATCAGCACGTAGCGCACGAGCGGGTTCTCTTTGAAGAAGCTCTAAACTCGTTTGAGAAGAGTCATCTTCCATCACAGACACTTTTATTTCCAGAAAAGCTTACTTTTTCTCCGGATGAGTATTCAGTTCTTCTGGAGTTATTGCCTTACCTCGAAAAGATTGGTTTTAGGTTAAAGGCAGAGGAAGAATCCAGTATTCGCCTGGATGCGGTTCCCACAGATATGAGCCTGGGTAGTGAAAAAACAATTATCAGAAATATTCTGGATCATTATCTTGAACACGGGAAAGAATACAGTTCAACCCAGGAAAAGTTGGCGGCTTCCTACGCCTGCCATGGTGCTATCAAAGCCGGTGATCCCCTCACATTTGAGGAAATGCAGGAATTAGTGAGCCGTCTTTTTGCCACGGAGCATCCATATTATTGCCCCCATGGACGACCCATAATCGTTCAGCTATCTCTTGAGGAGCTGGACAGACGCTTTGAACGGGTTTAATTGGAAATAAACCAATTCTTTATTAATAGAGTCCTAATTTTTTAAATATTCATCAGTAGTATAATCACTTATTATGAGCCAATTATTTTCAATTTTTTGAAAGATATATGTAAAACTTCCTTTAGGATTATCATTTTTTCTAATAAGTTCCCATTCTCCATCCAAAACTGCAGTTGTATCTGATGTTAGTTTTACATCTAATATTTCAAAAATAAATTCTCCCATACTTTCCTTTGTAGGATAGGATATTGTATATTTTTCCAAAGCATTTTTCCATCCATATTCTATTCCATTTACCCAAGTAAATTTAAATTTATCGGAATTCCAATATCCAAGCATAAACCCATCAATATTTCCATTATTCCAATATTTTTGTTGTGTGGTCAATACCTGCTTTATAGAATAAATATCTTTAGCATTATTTTTACTGCACGATAAAACAAATAAGATTAATGCTATAAGTATAAGTCTTTTCATCTCTTCAATATATCCTATCCCCACTATTTAGAAAGAGGTTGGTTCCCTACATTTTTTACCAAAATTTAACTTGGGGTTTCAAATCCAACTGAAATGGAATTCGAAAACTAAACAGTAAAACATTAGAGAAAGACTAACAAACCTCTTTCTATTATTGAATATATTGAAACTCATATTTATTCTGGGAAACCATTATACTGAAACCAATCAAAATCCGCATAATTATTTGATGTCGAACCATTAGATGAACCATATAGTCCAATATAGACTCCTGTATAGGTCCATCCCGAAGATTCTGGACTTAGCTTAGAGCCGTCAACATTATTAAATAGTGAAACCCAATTATTTCCATCTTGGGAGTAAGAGAAATCATAATCTAAATAATCAGATGAAATATTAAAAAACACCGTACTATGTTTATATGAATGATTTGCAAGTAGGGAATCTACCCCATGAAAGAAGTGATGCAGTTGTATTCTTCCATCTGCTAAAGACATAACATAAGCTGAACGATCATTTTGTATTATAATTATTCCTGCCTCTTCATCACCAGATGGATTGAATTTCATTTTTGTTTTTGCTTCCATTTTGAAATGTCTTTGCCTAATTCCTATAAATGAATATTGACCTTGCTCTGAAATAAAGCCCTTTTTTAAACTAAGCCTAAGGAAACCAAACTGGTCATTTATGCTATGAAAAGATGAGGTAGGTGTTCTGCGAAAATTCCATTCAACGTTTAGTTTGGGATGATCAAAACTATCATAAAAGTTATTAATGTTTATTTGTTTTGTCCCAGGAAATGGAACAGAATATTCAAATTCAACTTTTCCAGTTCTTGGACTGCATACTGGCCATGACACTTTTTCATCCTTCCACCAATAAGGTTCGGTTTCCCAGATCACAGGGATTAAATATGTTTCCCGTCCAAGGTTTTTATATTTATTTTCAATAGGACGAAAGCCCAATGCAACCATGTACCACTCATTTTCTTTTGTTTGGACCAAATCTCCATGTCCAACTGCAATAATCGGATGATTTAAACTTAAATGACGGTGGGTTAATATTGGGTTTCTCGCATTGGCAATATATGGACCTGTAATAGTTTTACTAGCAGAAATTGTCACAGCATGATTATGAAG
>CAYSQB010000015.1:0-25033 GCA_964433085.1 uncultured bacterium | reverse complement strand
CTTGGTTAGATAGAAGCCTCTGGGAAACCAGAGGCTTCTTCTTTTATATAATAAAATAGAATTAATTTTATAGCATCAAAGTGTTAAAATATTTTAATAAAATACTCATTCCTCTATGGTTTTTTTCTTCGTTTGCAGTTTCAGATCCTGCAGAGTGCTGGCTCGAGACCGTTAATGACGATTCCATGTTCACAGTTGGAGATACGGTCAATCTTCGAATTCGATTAAATACTGTTACCGACACGCTTATTGCCTATAGTTTTTTCCTTACCTTCGATTCCGATGTGTTTGAACCCCTGTTCAACGAAGACGGTATGCCGTTCACACCCTTTGATTTTGGACAGGGTTGGTCCCACATCATGAATCAGGCAAACTGTATTTGGTCTGATAACTTAGAGATTTGTGATGAGTACGGCATATCTGAAAATGGTATACCAGGATTTCAATTGGACTATGTGCGTCTTGGCTCAAACAGTTCAGCTATAGCTGGTGAAGGCCTTACAGCCTTCTTTTCGCTATTGGTGAGAGAAATTCCCAATAACGAAGCTCAATCTACCGATATTGTATTTGATTATGGATTAAATAACAGGGAATCACATTATATCATAAAGGACGATTCGACTTTTGTTGAAAATCAATTTGGTTCCATGACACCCATGACCATATTTGTTGAAGGATACTCAATTCATCCCGCCATTTCAGATACATTGGTTCTACCGGGTGATACGTTAATGATGGACCTGGACGATCATTTCCAGAGCAATGAATATTTAGCTCAGGATGCTATCTGGACTGCACAGATCACGGACACAACGCTCAATGAATATGATATAGAATTTCAGGCAGAGACAACCATTGACAGTGAGACCAATGTATTATCTATTATAACCAGTGAAAATGACCACGCACTGTTGACGATCGAAATCTCATTACACGTTGAAGGACATAATTTATTTTCAATGCAAAACTGGGAGGTGGAGATAAATCACCCTCTGAGGTTTGTTGAAGAACTTATGTCTATTCATATCCGTGAAGATGACACTCTTTATATTCCCACAGATTCGTTATTTATGGATGAAGATGATATGGGACTGGAAATAACGCTGTGGGACACAATATTAACTTCCCAAATAGATGGAACTGTGACCCCGGTCTATCTTTCTTATCTTGGTAATGACACGATCATGTTTTATTCGGAACCTGATTGGAATGGACTGTCAAATAACCAGCTGTTTGTCAGAGAATCATTGGGAAGGATAATAGTTGATACGTTAACAATCGTTGTAGATAATGTTAATGATCCCCCGGTCATTGATTTTTCTGATATCAGCGGTGACCCCGCTCTTGAGGGTACGCTTATTCTTTACCATAATACGCCTGATACGGTTGATCTGAGGGCATTTATTACAGATATTGATGATAATATTTTTTTCTGGACATTTGATGATAATGAGTGGGTGGATCTAGCGCTATTGGAATACGATATGTTAAGGCTCTTTGCGCCAGTGGGAGACCTGGTCAATACTCAATTGATCGTTCATCTTGATGACGGCGATACAACTGTTTCATCTCTGATCAATATTAACATTCGCTCTGTTCCACCAGAGATACTTTTGTCTGAGCCCTTCGTGGTCCATGCAGATACTTTATTTACACTCAGTTTGGATTCTACTGCTATTTTTGATGAGGATACGCCTGATGCATCATTGGTTTGGGATTTTTCATTTCTTACACCGGCAAGGATGCCGGACAATAATGTCGTATTTACCTATGATCAAGGATCCCAATATCTTACAATAGACTCCGACCACTCGGAGAATTCTGAGGGTATCGTCGTTATTACTGTTAGAGAAGATTTTAACTTTGGACATGTGGTGACCAAGGAACTTCCTATGATTTATTTTGCATCGAACGCTCCCCAGATATTATCCCCGGCAACAATTTTCATTTTTTCCGATACTCTCATTGCAGCTTTTGACCTGGATACACTTGTTTTTGATTACAATGATCCCCCAGACTCCATTGCCTGGACCCTGGAGGGTGGAGACGACATGGAAAGTGTTTATATAGATTCGCTCGATAATATTCTATATATTCAGACAGGTACCAACTTTTTTGGTGAAGACACGCTCACCCTGACAGCAACGAATACCCTGGATCTGGAAGATACTGCAGAAATTGTTGTGAAGGTGATTCCTTATGAGCCCTATCCACAGATCAGTTCTTTGCCGGATAAAGATGTATATTGGTATTCTGAATCCGCTTATTTATTCGATCTGGATGATTATATTTTCGATAGTTCAACTCCGATACAAAATATCGAGTGGTCAGCGATCTATAATGCAGATTCAATTGGTATTGATTTAGATTCGCTTGACCATAGGGTGTACATTACCAGTTCAGAAATGACAGGGCCTGTCTCAATAATTTTCACCGCGGTAAATACTATAAATTATTCATCATCGGACACTATCACTGTAATGATTGAAGAGGATGAGGATCCCGAGTGGGAGCACCTTTTACACATTGAAATGTCTAAGTATTTACCGCAAATTGATCTTAGTTATCGACTGTCAGACAGGTGTGAGGATGATCTGACGAGCTCTGGAAATTTGATATTTGGAGTAGAAACAGACACAACAATCTTGAAAATCGTTATAGATTCACTCACAAACGTTACCCTAGTGCTTCAGGATACGTCGTTATATGTGGACACAACAACAACCTTTACCTTTTTTGTAGAGGATCAACATTATAATGTTTCGCCCTCCAACACCATCACTGTATCAGTAATAAATGGGTTCGCACCGCAATGGTCAAGTACTCCTGTAATAAGCTTTGGTAACGATACAACGTATATGAGTGAGTGCCTTGAAGAGTGGTGTGATGATCCTGACACTCCTGATTCATTATTGAGCTTCACCGTTGAGAGCACAAGCACGGAGATAGAGGCTGAGATCGTTGGTACGGACTGCAGGATTCTTACGCTTGTACCTTTGCCCGAAATACAGGGTACTTATTTTATCATCATTAGAGTAGATGATGAGCAAGAAAATATGACACCTAAAGTATTTTATGTTTCTGTTACTGACCGGCTCTCTCCAGAAACAAGTCTATCCTATTTCATCACGCCGGGTTTAAACAGACGATTGCACTATATTCTCACCTCAGATGGGTCCGTTTCAGATATTTCGAATTCTTTCTTTTTAGATGATTCATTAATAGAGAGCTTATCTTTTTCTCTTATAGACCAACAGCCTGAGCTTCAGATTTGGAGTGCGCCCTATAGTTTTACGGCCTCCGGTGAATATAAGCTCATTGTCGATCTAACAGACGATTCTGATAATACGACAGTTGATTCTCTGTCACTATCGGTGGGTCTTCCTAATCCTGAAGGAGGGAAGCTCATTAGCTCTTCAGCTAAATTGCTATTGCAATATCCTCACGCAGAGTATTCGGAAAACCAAATTTTTATTCTAAATGAAAGGCCTTCCACAGGTGAACCCTTTATCGATACAGAATTAATATTATATTCCATTGAATCTAATCTCTCTGCTGATATTGCTTTTGTTGCGACGTTCACAGGGGAAACGGATGGGAGCAATTATTATTCCTTTTACACGCTGTCGCAGGGGCAAGCCATATCCATACCCACCTTTATAGATAATGATGGCAAATTTCAGGCATCAGTCGCCTTAAACAGCCATTTTTATTTTGGACAGTCCTTAAAACCAGCCCAGAATGTTGTTCTCCCGCAGAATTTCATGTATTGCTATCCCAATCCGTTCAATTCAGTTATACGTATCATGTTTTTTATGCCAATGGTGGATGCGGTGCAGGTTTCGGTTTATAATATTTTAGGTGAACGTGTGTTTAGCTCTGATCATACAGCTGCACCGGGTTTAATTACACTAAGCTGGGATGGCAGAGATAAAAATGGGCAAAATTTGCCTACAGGACTTTATTTTTACCATTTATCTGCAGGGAATAAACAGATGACGACTAAAATAACAATCTTGAAATGATTAAAATGAAATTAAATGAAATTAAATTAAATAATTCAAAATGGTATATATTTCCATTTTTATTGTTGTTGTTAGCCTGCCCGACTGAAGATGATCCACCTGAGCCTCCAGCTCCTGGTCCGGAAGTATATATCCAAGAAGGATGGGCCGACATTTCTGCAGGATCTCATGAGGATGCCTTAGGCAATTTTGATGTGGCACTAACACTTGATCCTGAGAATATAGAGGCCACCATGGGAAAGGCATGGAGCCTATTATTTTTAGATAGTGGGAACACCCTGGATTTAATAAAATACCTGCTTGAAAAAGGAGTGAGCGACTCCACGTGGTCAGCAGATGCCTACTGTGGTCTGTCAATTGTTGCCTTTGCACAAGGAAATTATACAACTGCAATTACATATGCCGATATCTTACTATCTGCTGATCCAATTTATGTGTTTGAATATTTCAGTGAGATTGACTTTCATGATATTCTGCTTGTGAAGGCACAGTCCCAATTTTTGACCCAAAATTATATGGATGCATACACGACACTTTCCTCAATAAGTGATGTTGGTCTTGATCCGGACCAGGAAGAGAGCTGGGAGGTGAACGGGATATCTTATCCTTCCTTTGAGTCTGCCCTGGTCGCCCTGATAGCCTTAGTTACAACAGAGTATGATTCCGGAGGCTTTATTTCTTATTCCTGAAAGGATTAAATTGGAAAAATTTTCCTTCGTTCCATAATTATATTCCTTTTTTGGTAGAATTATAATATTAGTTTATTTAAATAAATATATTGTATATCTTAATATATATAAAGGATAACCATATTACTTAAAGTAATATATAATATATAATCTTTTTGGTATAACAATTGTTTTTATTTAGTTAGAAATATGATTATTTATTCATATCGATGGGTTTTATCCGGCATTATATTAGTTATGCTGGCATTTCTGTTTACAGGATGCAGCAAGACGAATAATGTTCCTACATTGGAAATTTCAATTGAAGATAGCACTCCGCTTCCTGGTTCCAGTCAAACATTAACCGCTGTTGTTACTGATCAGGATACAGCGGATATAATTTCAGTTACGTGGGACATTAGTGAAGGGAATCCCTATGCAGCAACCGGTCTAAGTATTGAATACACCGCTCCTGGATTTGAAACTGTTGACACTATAAGAGTAGAAGCAAATGATCAGAACGGTGGGATCGTAACAGAAACCATAATCATGTTTGTGACGAACGGTTCCCCACAGATTGAATCATATACGGTAAACCAGGCCGCAGTACTCTTGGGAAACGAGGTTACACTGACAGTCACAGCATCAGATCCTGAATCTCTGCCACTAACCTATCATTTTTCTTCTTCAGGAAATGTTGGTATATTTGTGAACCATGAGCCCGAAGATTCGATCGCAATTTGGGAGGCTCCTTTTAACCCCGATTTAGCTGAAGAATATGATTTATATGTTACCGTATCTGATTCTTTAGGAAAATCAACTTCAGACACATTATCGGTCATTGTCTATTCGGAGCACGGAACCATGTGGGTGGTAGACAGCGGGCTTAAATCGGTGAGAAAGTATGATGAGGATGGTAATTATATTTTGAGCGCTGAAGAATCTTTTGACTATCCCGTGGCTATTGCCAACAATCATCCGGACTGGTTTGGATGTTGGGTTGCAGATAACGGATTAGGAAAAATAGTTGAAATTGATGAAGATGGTTCCACAATTCAGACATATGACAATCTTTCAAACATCACCGATATTGATTACCATGAAAATACCGGAACTATTTGCGCATTGAGTCGGGCAAACAAGACCCTCACACTGATAATTGGAACAGAAGTAAAAACCATATACGGATTCCAGTCTCCTAATTCAATCGTTGTAAATCAGATCTCGGATGAGGTTCTGGTATCCGACTACGGACACCAGCAAATTATTGCAATTGATCTATTGCCGGAGGATGGAGTTTATCCTGATACAGTTTCATCGGAACACTATCTTGATCAATTAAACGGAGTCTTAAACGGACCTGTAGCAATAGCTATTACAAATTATACAAACCAAACAGATGGTGTAATGATATTGGTTGCAGATTACCTTATGGATAGGATCGAGCGGATAAAATATACCTTTGGCTATAACTATGAGTCCCCAATTACAGGTATAACTAAACCTGTTGCACTTGCCACAACTGCCAACTATACATGGTATATTGAGGATGATGGTGCGGTTGGATATTTTGATACATTTGACGCATCTTCACCTAATATTATCGCGCTTGACGAATTAATAAATACAAAACCCAGAGTGATCACCGGTGATTATTTAAAAGATGCAGTATGGATCGGTGATAATACGACAAATACAATAATAAAAGCTCGCTATCTAAATGGTGATATTGTTAATGAGGCCAGTATAACAGTAATAAATTTTGTGGAAGATATTGTCGTCAATCGTTGAAATCGCAATGAATTTATTAACACGCTGTCACCTATAGAAAACCAGTAATAAAAACTATATTTAAATGATTGAACTAAGCTTTAGTTACTGGTTTCCCACAGATATCATTTTTCCTCATACCTTCCAAAAGAATACATAAATTCAATTGATTGGAGAAATCCTTTTTTGAGGATTTTCATAATCAAACACTGTTCTGATGTAATCAATATGTGTGGATAAAAATTATATTAAAAGTTTTGAATTAATATGAAAATTAGATTCACCCAACTCAAATCAAGGATATTACCTATATTCATTTTGGCTGTTCTTTTTTCACAGTCTCCCAATAATAGTTTTGAGGTTTTCATGTATTTCACCGATGATGAAATTCCTTTTGGACCTAATCCATCCCAGGTTACCATTTTTGGTTCTAACGATAATCTTGATGGATGGGTGCACACCAATGGAAAATCCTTTAGATTTAGTGATAAAAGTTGTCCTGTATTTTCCGGTCCAATGACTCTAACTCTTGGAAGTGAGATCCATTGGGGTGCGTGCAAACCGGAGGATTTTACAGATACTTTTGGTGTTTCGTTTATAGATACGATTCCCCATATCAGTTACAACCTTCAAAATTATGTTGATCTTTTTAAGGAAAATGCTACAGTTATCATGAATAATGATAAAATGATAGGGCGGGATGAAGTGAGTGACACATTGATAATGACAGAAATAAAATTTATGAAAACCGGAGGGTTTTATGCTACCAAATGGTGGTATCTCATTCCTCCGGTGATGAGTTCTGTAAAAAGTTCATCCTTCTATTATGATTCAACCTCAAACGGACAGACTGTACAGGAAAAATCATTGCGCATTGTTTCGTTTGACATGGATAAGGGGGAATGGTTCGATGCATATGACCGTGTCAATAATTATAACAAAGCACTGGCGTTGATTATAAATAAATATGATATAGATGGTAACGATCTATCTGCTGCAATGAAGAACTTTTATGAAGGAGACAAGGTGTATATTGAATCTTTCACAAGTAATAAAATGCTATCATTTATTATGGCTTCTGATATGATCGAAACTCCTTCAGAATATATGATACTCATGGATTCTGTGATATACAATTATGTGACAAATTCGGGTTTTTTTGATAATGAAATTGTTGAATTGTATCAAATGAAAAATACAGGTGAATTAAATCCTGATATACAATTTAATGCATTTCAATTTTTCCATAATCACCCTGATAAGGAATCTGATAAATGTCAGGTTGATGGTTTTCATCATTTTGACTATCGTTACTGGATGTGTCTAGATAAGTATGATGCCGATGGTTGTATTGAAAAAAATACCGGAAAATCTTTTGTGATCTCACCCCCAACCTACCATCCCTATTCAGATCCGGAGATAATTTATATAAAGGGGGGACAGGTGTTAGTTCATGGTGTTATAAAGGGTCAGTATACAATTGTTACAGATGACTCCATCACATATAGTAGGCACGATGACAGTTCATTTTCTGATCAGGTTTGGGGAAATATATGGCTCACCGATGATGTAGTTTATGCTGATTCCGGCCCAAATGGAGCGATTGTGCACCCTGATTCAGGAGGAACAGACAATATTCTTCGGCTTATAGCAGGTGGAAACATCATTATCGGTAATACGAACGAAAACGGGGCCCGTAATTCTCAATATGGCAGAGATATTATCATAAACGGAGCATTAATGTCTCTTCACGGGGGATTTTTAACACATTATTGGCAGAATTCTGTGTCTGATAATAGATGTTCTGACTGCAGCCTGCCAAATCAGAATGGTGACTGGGAATTTTCTCTTGGAGATGGACGAGGTGGTTTCCGAAATCATACTTTTTTAAACATTGTGAAACCTGTGTACACAGGTTCAAATGATTTACGAGGGAAAATCCATCTTTGGGGCTCTATTGCTCAGAAAAAAAGAGGATACGTGAAACGAAGTACTCCCGGTCCATATAACTCATCCTCTGGAATAGGATATGATAAGGATTATCACTATGATCATAATTTTTTAAAGAAAACTGGGTCAATTGAAATTGACAGTGACAAAATAGTTCATGTTGATTTTGAATGGATGTCTTTAAAGGGTGAAACGCCATTTGAACTGAATTTTGTTCCTGAGGGAAATTACAAAATTTCTTTATCCAGTCCTGGATATCTTTCATTTGAAGATACAGTTAAAATTGAATGGGGAAAACAAAAAAAGGTATTTGCTGTATTAAAAAAAATTAAAACTATTGAAGATAAGGTTGGATATCTTGCACTAAGAAGAAATCTTTGGGGAGTATTTAGCGGGGCATTTCTTGGTTATGGAACTTATTTAAAAATAAGCGCAAATATTCAGTTTGATGAATATTATTCAGCAGGAATGAGTTCTGGAAATCTCCACAAAGAAATTGGTAGAAAAGACAGTATGAATAAATATGCTTTTGGACTCGGTGCAGCTTGTATGATTCCGGCGGTGTACTATGGATCAAAAGTGAATGATTTAAATGAGCTATTAGAAAATAAAGAACTAAAAAAATGAGAAACTCCACGTTTTTATTTTCATTATTTATAATTTTATTAGCTTGTTTATTTATTTACTCATGTGAAAGTGAGAGACACTGGTCTAATCCTCACGACCCGAACACAGATTTATTACCTGAGGACTGGCGTCCAATAAATTTGATCTTTCTGAAAAATTCATCGTACAAAATGATTCTTCATTGGGAATATGAACGGGAAAATATCGGTGGGTTTAAACTAGAAAGAAAAATTAATGATGGAAGTTGGGAGTTTGGAAATGCTCTCATAAATAAAGAATGGAGACAATTGAGTGTCCTCTTTGAAACACCTTTAGATTCCATAGATATTGATTTTAGAATGGTAGCATATGCAGGACCAAATCAGTCTGCTTATGATACCACTATTATGAGTGATGATGCTGTTAAAATAATATCTGTTGATTATGATACAGAATTAATGAACATTTCTTGGGAGAAATATCAACTTGATGATTTTGATTATTATCAAATTCTATATTCTAAAGAAATAAATGGCATAAAAACCATTGTAGATACAATATTAGAGATTGACTCAACTTCATTTTCATTAGATATCTTTAGTCCATTGAATGAGAACTGGTTTTGGTCAAGAATCGTGACAAAAACAGGTCAGGGATATCTTGGAGAAGGGAGGACAAACGAGATTAAAATAGCACCCAATCCTTTGGACATAATCTCTGTAGACTATGATTTGGATGTGATGATCGTCTCATGGGAAACATCCCAAAGTGGTTCAGGAAAGATTATTGAGAAATTTCCTTCGAGTAAGCGTAATAATTCTACCAGTGATTTTGAATCATATGAATTACTTCACTCATTATCAGAAACAGGTGAAAAAACTGTGGTTGCTGTAGTTGAGGATGAAAATCAAACATCATACCAAGTTTCAGAGTTTGACCCGACACATGCAAATTGGTTTTGGTTAAGAGTAAATGATTATTGGGGATTGAGCTCCACTGGAAATGGTATGACACACGATATTGATGAACCTCCTACTGCGGTAAATATAATATCAATTGAATATGATATATTGCCTTTACAAATGACAATTTTGTGGGAGTCATCCCAGGATTTGGATTTTACATCCTATAAAATAAAGTATTCAGATACTGAAATGGGCGTAAGAACGGATATAGTAACTTTATCAGAAATCAATACAAATTTATTTGAAATACAGGAATTTGATCCAACCGTTGAAAGATGGTATTGGCTAGTAACCACAGATCATTGGGGGCAATCCACGAACAGTAATGGGTACCTGGTGTATGATGAACCTCCATCTCAAGGGATGCTCTATCCAATAATGTATGATAATAATTCACACTTTATAACGTGGGAACAAAATCAAGATGAAGATTTCGCAAAGTACATTTTATATGAATCAGAGTCAAGTTCCATGAATGATTCAACAAAAATATATTCCACAGACAACAGGAGTGATACCACTTTTACAATAACAGGTATAGACACTGTAATTAATCGCTATTATCAACTTATTTACGAAGATATATGGGGATCTCAAACACCGACTGATATTGAAGCAGGTATTCCATATACACGTTTTTTAAAAACATTTGGAGGCGAAGATGAAGATGTAGGTTATTCAGTTCAACAAACATCAGATGGTGGTTATATCGTTGCCGGATATACAAACTCTTATGGCAGTGGAAGCTATGATGTATTGTTGTTAAAAACAGATTCTGATGGTAATGAATTATGGATGCAAACCTTTGGAGAAGGGTATGATGACAGAGGATATTCTATGCAACAAACACTGGATGGTGGTTTTGTTATTGCGGGCTATACATATTCTTTTGACAGTGATAGCTATGATATGTTTTTAGTGAAAACGGATTCTGATGGTAATCAAGAATGGACCAAAACCTATGGCGGAGCGGGTACTGATAAAGGCTATTCTGTACAAAAAACATTCGATCCTGATGGTTTCATCATTACGGGCTATACGGAAACTGACTCTAGTGGATTCGATATGTTTTTAGTGAAAACAGATTCCGATGGTAATCAAGAATGGACCAAAACCTATGGTGGCACTGGGACGGATAAGGGCTATTCAGTTCAACAAACTTCCGATGGTGGTTTTATTATATCTGGAGTTACTACCGCCGAATATGGTTTTGATATAAGGATGGTCAAAACTAATCCAAATGGAGAGGAAGAGTGGAACCAAGTTTTTGGGAATACTTTGAATGATATTGGATTTAGTGTTGATCAAACTGATGGTGGTTTTGTTGTTGTAGGATATACAGAAATATTTGGAAGTGGAGATGAAGATGTATTGTTGGTTAAATTAAATGCTGATGGTAGTCCAGACTGGGAAAAAACTTTTGGAGGTAATGGAATTGATCGTGGACATTCGGTTAAGACGATTGATGGTGGATTTATGATTATTGGATTTACGGAATCATTTGGTGCTGAGAACAAGGATGTTTGGCTTATTAAAACACATGCTGATGGTAGTCTAGATGAGGAAAAAACTTTTGGAGGAAATGATATAGATCATGGATATTCTGTCCAACTGACTGATGATGATGGATTTATCATAACAGGATATACCAAATCTGAAGATAATAATGTAGATATATTACTAATAAAGGACCATCCTCTTGGAATCACTCAATCTGATTATTGACCGTTAAAAATTACTAATCATTTAGGCACCAAAAAATTATTCTACCTTTCCTGATCTTTGTTTCCTAAATAATAAATCTGATGTTAATTTATATTCATGGATATTCCTGTACTTCAACCCATGAACTGAAACTCTTAATGAGTACCATTTTTTTTCAATTGTCAACTCCACGGACCAATCGATTGATTATCTGTTTTATTTTTCAAAATATTCAATAATTAACCGGTTACGATTTTAGGAACAAAACTGTAATTTTCATCATGGAATCTATGAATATTAGGAATTTTTGCATTATTGCTCACATTGACCACGGGAAATCTACTCTGGCAGACCGCCTGTTAGAGGAGACCAAAACCATTTCCAAAAAAGATATGAAAGCCCAGGTGTTGGATAGTATGGATTTAGAGAGAGAAAGAGGGATCACTATAAAAAGTCATCCGATTACATTGCAATATATCCATAATGACGGGGTCAAGTATATATTGAACTTAATTGACACACCAGGTCATGTGGATTTTTCCTATGAAGTTTCACGCAGTTTGGCTGCATGTGAGGGAGCACTACTTCTTGTAGATGCATCTCAGGGAGTAGAAGCCCAGACCGTGAGCAATGCTTATCTTGCACTGGAAAATAATCTGGCGATTATTCCCGTTATAAATAAGGTCGACCTACCAAACGCCCAAATTGAGGAAGTGACCCAGCAGATTCAGGAGTTGATCGGTTGTGATAGAGATGAAATCATTTCCATCAGCGCTAAAACAGGAGAGGGAATAGATAGAATATTTAATGCTATCATTGAGCGAATTCAACCTCCTGAAAATAATATTGATAATCCAACCCGTGCACTGATTTTTGATTCTGTTTACGATAACTATAAGGGTGCAATTCCCTATGTCCGTGTATTTGACGGCAATATTAAACCGGGTATGACCGCATCTTTTTTTTCACATGGGTTTACCTATGAAATAACTGAGGTGGGATATTTTGTACTGAAACAGGTCCCCCAACCGGAGTTGAGAGCAGGGGAAGTGGGATATGTCCTTGCCAATGTTAAGGATATTGGCCACATTGAAGCGGGTGAAACTCTCACAGTAAAACAAAAAATATCAGGCACACCTTTGCCAGGTTATAAAAAGATGAAACCCATGGTATACTCGGGCCTGTATCCAGCTGATACTGAAGATTATGATCAGCTAAGAAAAGCTCTGGAAAAACTACGATTGAATGATGCATCTTTTACGTTTGAACCTGAGACAAGCGATGCCCTGGGATTTGGATTCAGGTGTGGATATCTTGGGCTGCTCCATATGGAGATCATTCAGGAAAGGCTTGAACGTGAGTTTGAACTATCTCTGGTGACCACATCACCGAATGTTCGCTATAAATTGAAGCTGAAGAGTGGAGAAGATATTGAAGTTGACACACCGGCAAATATGCCACCTCAGGGGGAAATAGACGTTATCTATGAACCGTTTGTTGCTGCTGAAATTCTTACACCAAAGGACTATATCGGTGGTATAATGACCCTGTGCCAAAAAAAACGGGGTATATATAAGACCACACAATATTTGTCATCTGGGAAGGCTCAACTACTTTATGAGCTTCCGCTAGGTGAGATTATTTTTGATTTTTATGATAAGCTTAAAACGATCTCCCGTGGTTACGCGTCTTTTGATTATCAGCCATTGGAGTTCAGAGAGGGAGCATTAAAAAAGTTGGAGATATTGCTTCACGGAGAGCCTGTGGATGCGCTCTCCACTATTTGTCATGGGGATGATGCCTATCATCGAGGGGTTGCCCTTTGCAGTAAGCTAAAGGAATTAATTCCTCGGCAACTATTTGAGGTTGCAATTCAGGCATCTTTGGGAAACAAAATTATTGCACGTTCAACAGTAAGAGCTATAAAGAAAAATGTAACCGCTAAATGTTATGGGGGCGATATCACCAGAAAAAGAAAATTATGGGAGCGTCAGAAGGAGGGAAAAAAACGAATGAAATTAGTGGGGAAGGTCGAAGTTCCACAGGATGCATTGTTAGCTGTTTTACAGCTTGATAAGAATTAAGTCCAGCTCATATTGGTTGGAATCCAGGAAGCCGATTTATAGCTTTATCCTTTCTCTTCCACTTATTATTTTATACGAGGCAGGCATTTTCTTAATCAGTTCGGACGATCTGCCAGTGCTACGAAATGGGGCAGATGTTTTGATCCGTAATCTTTTAGAATCAATGGGACTGCTGGGTATTTATTCTACAGGAATCGTGCTTTTTATTGGATTTTTTCTTGTTTTATTTCTGCAGAGAAAAACACTGATGGGAACGACATTTAATAAAGAATTCCTTCCTTTTATGATATTAGAGAGTCTTTTGTGGGGATTGGTTCTCTATATTTCAATGGGAGTACTCCGTCAAAGTGTTTTTGCTAACCCCTCCGGGAAAATATGGTTTGGACAGATCGTTATGTCTTTAGGGGCAGGAATATATGAGGAGATATTGTTTAGACTCTTACTTGTAACTATTATTTCAATAGTTCTTAAACTAATTTTCAATTGGAAAGAACCTATATGCCAATTTTATTCCATTCTTATTTCTGCCTGTTTGTTTTCATTGTTTCATTTTGTTGGTGTGTATGCGGACACCCCTGATATTTCTCTTTTTTTAATACGTTTTTTCGGAGGATGTTTTTTAGGGTCCCTTTTTCTATTGCGGGGTTTTGGAATTACCGCCTTCACCCACTGTCTATATGATTTCATTGTTGTGGTCAACCTCACAATCTGAACCATAATAATTATTGGTTAAAACTGTCAATTACTCTTTCAGCTACAATTAACTTCAGCGTAAATTTTGCTTTACAATACAATAAAAATGATCACTTATTTCTTATGTGTAATTCTTTTTAGTTTATCCGTCTCAGGTAATTTTATCAATTCTCTGGCAATTATCTTTTTTCCTGAATTTCATTATTCAGGTATTTTGGTGCAAAAGGACAATATTTTATTCAACATATGGAAGGAAATGTAATTCAATGTGGCCTGTAATATATGATTTTGGTACATTCTCCGTTTTTGGAAGAGAGATACATCTAGCAATATATTCTTATGGATTTATGCTTGTGGTGGCATTTTACACCTGCTTTTTTTTACTCCAAAAAGAGTTCAAGAGGATAGGGAAAGATATTCAATTAGCTTCGGATATCGTTTTTTTTGCTGCGCTTGGGGGAATAGTTGGATCAAAAATCTATTATCTCATTGAAAATTTTGGCAGAGTGTTGGATGACCCGAGTGGAATGATTTTCAGTGGTTCAGGGCTGGTATTTTTAGGTGGATTAATGGGGGGAACACTTGGGGTGACCTGGGTTATTCATAAACATAATTTAAATTGGTTAAAAATGAGTGACATCGTGGCACCACTGTTGATTCTCGGTTATGGAATCGGGAGAATAGGATGTTTTTTTGTTGGAGATGACTATGGTATCCCTACCCAATTGCCCTGGGGAATAATTTTTGAAAATGGTTTACCACCTACAACCTATCATTCGTTCCAATTTAATTATCCTTGGATAAGTTTAGATGGATATGACCCAGGTCTGCTTTCGGTTTATCCCACCCAGCTGATGGAAACAGCAATAGCATTTTGTATATTTGGTTATCTATGGTCGCGGAGAGAAAAAATAAGTTTTGATGGACAGTTATTTTTTACTTACTTGATCTTAGCAGGTTTAGAGCGGTTTTTTATTGAGTTTATTCGGACAAATATTAAATATGTTTCTGGACTAACTGGATCTCAGATCATTTCAATCTTTATGATTTGTATCGGGGTGTACTTTTTACGGTTTAATAGACAGGTTAATGAACCAGAACCGTCTGGTTAATTTAGTTTTTCTCTTTTTCATTTTTGCCTCTGGAATAAAGGGTAAGAATCTTCCATTTATATATGAATATCTTCCCTATCCTTCGGAATTTATAGAAACAGATTTCCGTCCGGATAATCTCCAGATTGGAATAGACGGAAGAGAGTATATGATGGATACTCAATCAAAAACAATATGTGTTAAAGAAGGCAAGGATATAAGATGGGGTGGCGGATTTGGATTTGAAGACGATGAATTCATCACACCAGTTTCTTTGGCGTACTCTAATTTATCATTATTTGTTCTTGACCAATCTCAATCTAAGCTCACTGAGTTTGATTCTAATCTAAATCTGGTCACATCTTTTGTGTTGGATATTAATTATCCTGAACTCATTTTGTTTAACCACTTAAATGAAACCATTATCTTTTCCAATTCGGAGCACGCTCTTTTCAGATATAGATTTGATTTTAGAGCTGAGGAAACTGTGATTGATATAAATCAATATCCACAGATATCTGGGGAGATTGTGAACATCTATATTAATAACGATGGCGCCATCGGACTACTGACCACCAATCCAGATGTTGTTTTTCTTTTTAATTTATCCGGACGATATAGTAGGTCAGTTATACCACTAATTGATGACCCCAAGTGGTTGTTCACAGTAAGCGGAAGATGGATTGTTTTTAATGGGTCTGGTTCATACTATTTTCTTGACCCTTCAGAAGATATACACAGTGTGCCTATTTATAACATTCATTTTATGACAGAAAAAAACAGTATACTCTATGCATTGTCCTCTGAAGGGTATTACAAACTATACTTGAAGGAATAATCATAAAATTTGGAGACTGTGCCTGATAATCACAGCGCCGGTTTTACTATTGTACTGAGCTTGGTTGTATTTTTTAGCTTTAGCTCGGCAAAAAATACCGATTTAAAGGTGGATACATTGATTATTTCTCATCCGGATCAAGTTGTAATCATGGATCACTCTTTTATAATCGATACGACATTTTTTCTGTTTTATAAAAGTACACTTATTGATTCATTTCTTTTAGATCCCATTTCAGGGAAATTGATTGTAACAAAACCATTTAAATATCCTGCAATATTGGTTGCAACCTATCAGGTACTTCGTGATACCATCCCATTGCAGGTTGGTCCAATATTTTATTCTTTTCCCCACATTGATACATTGATCATAAAAAATAAAAAGGATAGGGTGCTATCCACAAAAATTCATAAGTCTGATATTAAGATCTCTCCCGTACTAACAACAGGTATGTTTTATCGAAATGTTAATGTAAGTCCTTTGAGCGGAACAAATTTTTCAGGGGGAATACGATTATCATTGGATGGAAAATTATCAGATGATATAACAATTTCAGGAGTATTAACAGACCAAAGTATGCCATTTCAATCAGAAGGCTCTACTCAAACCCTCAGTGAAATTGATAAGATATATATACACATAGAACACCCACAATTTTCTGTAACTGGTGGAGATATATCCTTTAATAAAAGCTATGGTAAGTATTTGAATATAAGTAGAAATATGATTGGTATAAACAATAGCTTTAAGATAAATAAGTGGAGCGGTGACTTTACCATTGGAGGGGCAAAAGGAATATATCATTCTGTCCTTTTTTTTGGCACTGATGGGAATCAGGGACCTTATTTTTTAACATCTAAATTAGGAGATCGAAACATTGTAATCATTGCCGGGTCAGAATCTGTATGGATTGATGGTGAAAAATTAACCAGGGGAAGCAGCAATGATTATGCTATTGATTATAACAGTGCAGAAATAAGCTTCTCACCAAAGAATCTTGTTCATTTTGATTCTGAGATTTACATAGAATACGAGTACTCTGATTTTAATTATGACAGCGACTTTCTTGGGGGTGTATTGCGATTTGATAAAAGTGATAAAAAAAATATGTCCCTCTCCTGGATACAAGAAAAAGACAAGTTTACCAATGAGAGTGTTAGGTTAAATGATGCGGAGAAAGATTCCCTCAACACTATCGGTGATGAAGAATTTATTTTATCTACTGCCACAGTAGATAGCTCCGGTGATTATATAGTTCAAGATACTATATTTTTTTACATGCCAGGAACAAGTAATTTCGATAAATATTCGGTTCGATTTTATTATGATGAAGATGGAAATTATCTAAGAAGGGTCTCGCCCGATGGCACGCTTTTCTATGAGTTCATTCCGGATAATAACAAATCCATGTGGGACGATTATTACAGTCCAATAAGAAAAATTCCCAAACCAGCTAAAAAGAATTATTACCATTTTCAAGGTAATTATCCTGTTTCAGATAAAGGATACACCAAAGTTGAATTAGCTCTATCACAGACAGACCTAAATACCGAATCTCACATTGATGACAGAGATAATATAGGGTTAGCATATAATTTGGGGTTGGGATGGAAAAAGATTAAAGTTTTCTCGGGAATAAGTTTAGATATTGAATCTAAATATTGGCGAAAAGAGACACAGTTTAACTCCATAGAAAATGACCGTGATGCCAAGTTTTATTCAAAATGGAATATCACAGACCTGCCGAAAGGTTTTGAAGAAATGACTGAAGGTAAATTAACTCTTAACCTCAATAAAGATGGAATTTTTAGAACAACCTTGGCAGAGTATAAAAATCTGTATACCGTGAAACAACAATTATTTAGTGAGAGTGAATTTTCATTTAAATATATTCCTAAGATGATATCAGAGTTGAATTTAGTCAGATCACCGACAGAGAAGTTTTATAATTCAGACAATCAATTGGTTTTGCTATCTGGAAATTTCCATCCTTTTGTAGAGCTAGCTTTGGAAGGGCTAAAAGATGAATATTCATTTAAACATATTAAGGGGGGCATTGCCTGGGATACAAAAAATCGGAAAATAAAATTTAGCTATGGAAGTAGAGATGACTTTATAAACAAGGAAGGGTCCAATATTGTGAGCCAAACGGGTGAGCTAAAGATTGAACAATCAAACTATTCTGGATGGAACGGAAATTTGCACTTGATTAGACGAAGCGTAGTTTCCTATGCAGAAAACCCGGATTTGGAATATATTTTGGGTGATCTAAGGATGAGCTATGGACAGAGGTCAGGCTCAATTAACTGGGAAGGATTTTTCAGATTGGAAGAATCGTTAACGGAAACAAAAACTGTTGTCTATGATTCTGTAGGTACAGGATTGGGACAGTATCGATATGATCCTGAATATGATGCCTACTTCTCAGATCTAAACGGAGAGTTTATAGCTTTCACAGTTCCCACAGGTATTCGAACACCGTCTACACATTTTTCCAGCAGCCAAACATGGAATTTCAGGTTTCCCAAACACAGACTCCCTATGTTTCGCTATGGTAAAATCAGAATTAATTCACGAATAAATTTTCAAGGTAAAGGTTTTGGTATTGATAAGTTTATTGATTTTAACATGGAGGATTCGTTGACCCAATTGGCAAAGGTGTCCCTGAAAAGTGAATATATATTCAGGTCGTTGGAGCGTGGGAACAAAGGAAATATATGGTATATTTTTCAGAAAAATTTAAGTGGTATCGATCCACGGGGCTCACGCACTCAACAGGAAAATAAGTTAGGATTAGAGTGGCAAAAAGCAATAAATGAGCGGGTTCAATATGAAAACTTGTCTACCATTGGGCAGGCAGAAGTAATCTCACAGTATAATACCGGTGATAATCGAATGCTCTGGTCAGTTTGGACTGAGAACGGTATAAGCACCGCAATAGGTAATACCAATAATTTTCGAATTTTATCAACTGTTGGTAGAGCAAACGGTGAGCACAAGGAAATATTTTATACATCTGAGGCTATTGGTTTGAAGACGAGCAGCACCATTTTTTTTGGTAAAACAAACAGAGGTGAGTTTTCAATGGAGTGGACACAGATATCTGTCTCTGATCCATCTATCAGCATACCTCCGGAGGTGTTTCATGGTTTGTCGGAGGGCACTTCATTCACTTGCAGTGGACAGGGCAGATTTTCTCTTGGAGAGAATGTTTACCTGCAATTAGATGTCAGATTTGTGAACAATAAACGATATAACAATTTGATTAATGTAAATGCAGAAATTCGTTCTCATTTTTAAATTTTCTCAAATCATCATATTTGTTGGTGTGATTTTTTCCCAAGATTATCTAGTGAAGACCTCGGACGGGTTCGAAGTGGAATTAGATTCGTCTTTAACCATAGCTCCTTACCTAGAATCTCTTTTGAGTTCAAGGCATTCATGGGGAGATCTGTATAAATTGACGGGATTTAAACAGGGAAACCCGACAAAAATTAACTATGACCTATTTCATGAAAAAATGCATATTGACTCGCTCTTGATATTATATCATGAAAATGTAAATTATAGGACGCTTAATCGTTTTTTCAGGCCCCTTAGAAAAGTCCAATCTCTCAATGAGTTAAATACATCCGTTCATCAACTTCAAAGGAGTAATTATTTTATTGGACCTGGAACGAATGTAACAATTGCTCGTTATTCTGAGAAAAATTTATTAGCTATGGTTGACCCAGAGCTGCACTTTGAAAACTATTTTAGCGGCATTTTAGGCCTGTCAAATGAAAAGAGTACGATGGCCCTTAGCGGAGATATACAGTTTCATTTTGAGAATCTCTGGAAAACTGCAGGAATAATTGATATTCGTTTAAAACGCTGGAAAGCGGAATCAGAGAATTTATTCTTATCTCTGGAGGAACCTTTTATATTTCATCTACCTTTCGGAACTAAGTTTGAATACTACTATGAAGTGCACGAAGGAATGTACGTCAAAACTCAATCATCTTTAGGCATTTTGTCATATGGGCAGATCCTTGGGAAGTGGGAATTTACTGGAGTGAATACACATATATATCCCACTGAGAATGGACTTGAAAAAGGGTTAAATATTTTAAAGGAACATTCCTTAAGGGTATCACATTTAATCGGTGTGCAAAAACAGGAATGGCATCCAAAGCGGGGATTGAATATGAATACAAAAGTGTCGGTGGGTAGACTTTCTGTAAGAGATAAATCGTATGCTACAGGGGAGATAGATCATCAAGCTATTCTGGTACACTCACTCACAATAAAATCTGGAATAAAACATATAATTAATTTTATGGGAAGATGGAGCAGCAGAGATTCACTGGAATCAAGTCAATTGATACGTTTTGGTGGGAACGGCAATCTTCGCGGATACAGAGAAAATCAATTTTTCAGTGAGTGGGTTGTCATACCATCTATAGAGGTGTTTCATTACGTTACAGACAAGTCTATGTTATCTATTTTTACAGAAGGGGCAGTACAAGAAAATTACAGACCTTTTCCCTGGAGCTATGGATTCAGTTTGGACCAGGATAATTCAACCAACCATATTACCATCAGTTTTGCTTGGGGAAGAGGTCAATCATTTTCCCAAGGTAAAATCAATATAAATATTGTTAATATTTTATGATATATTTTTATATTTTTCAACATTTCACTGTCTTTTTGTATTTAACTATAAGAAAAAGATAGTAAAATACCTACTTTACAAATGTTAATTAATTTAACCAAATAAGATTCATGGGTCAGTTAAAATATTATGCTATTATTATTCTTTTACCATTTTATTCTTGTGATATAAAGAGGAACTCCATTGGTGCAGATAATGAGCTTATGGTTTTAGCATCTGATAAGCATAAGGAAACAGCAGTTTCATTCCTTGAAAAAATTTTTAGTGATACAATATTTACTCCCCAGCCCGAACCTGTTTATAAAATAAAATTTGCTAAGCCAGAAAATTTTTCCAAACTGAAACGGCAATCCAATCTTGTGATTTTATCTTTAGGGAATGACATGCGGACTGGTGGAACAAAACTGATAAGGAATCTTTTAGGTAAAAAAAAGTTTTTGGAGATCCTATCCAGTGATAACTATATTATTCTATCTGAAAATCAATTTGCGAAAAACCAACTGTTCATGATAATAAGTTCTCCAGATGAACAATTACTGATGGAATCATTAGATGGCCAAGAAAATTGGATTAAATCATTATTTGAAGAGAAATATGATCGACGTCAGAAGACTTATTTATTTCGTGATGCAAGACAAAATGACTTTGAAAATAAATTAATGGAAAGTTATGGCTGGAACATTAAAATTCCATGGGGTTGGGAAAAGATAAATGAAGGAACTGATTCGAATCTTGTTTGGTTGGGAAAGGAATTTCCCTACCAATGGTTTTGCGTTTCATGGAAAGAACAAACAAATACACCTGATTCTTCATTCGTTGCGGAAGAAGTGTTTGAATTTCCACTTGAGATATTCAAAACCATTCAATTTGACAATTATATGTTTAGACTTTTAAGGGGTGATGCTAGATCATGGTACGATTGGAAAGCAACCGGTATTTGGGAATCCATAGATGAACCAAAGGGGGGACCTTTTTCACTGTTCTTCAAGTTTGATGAATTAAATCAGCGGGTTTTTATAATAAACGCATTAATTCACTATCCCGGAGAAAATAAAAGCAATTATATGAGACAGATGGAATTAATGTCTTCCTCAATTAGATTTGAGAAAATAAATTGAAAAGAATATTAGTTACAGGTGCTTCAGGACAGTTAGGAAGGGCTTTCATACGAAAATCAATTGGGAAATATATTATGCTTGGGACCGGAAGAAAATATTTTGACTTTTGTCCCTTTAAAAAAGGAGATATTACTGATCGAAATTTTATAAAGCAAACTGTTGATGATTATATGCCTGATGCTATAGTTCATTTTGCAGCGATGACAGGTGTTGATGAGTGTGAAAAAAATCACTCTGAAGCGGAGAATATTAATACAGCATCTGTCGAGCAGATTTTAAATGAATTTTCTGGTTATTTCATTTTTATTTCTACTGACTATGTATTTGATGGAAAGGATGGTCCCTATTCGGAAAAGGAGAAAACAAATCCAATCAATGTGTATGGCAAAACAAAATTAGAGGCGGAATCGATTATACGTTCGTACAACCAAAAGTGGCTCATTTTACGCACCAATGTACTGTTTGATTATACTGATTGGACAACCGCGAGCTTTGTAAATTGGGTAGTGGGTTCTTTACGAAATAGAAAATCTATCCCAGTTGTTTTAGATCAATTTAATAATCCTATATGGACAGACCATTTAGCGCAAATAATATATTCTCTAATGGAAATTGATGCCACAGGTTTGTATCACTCTGGAGGTATGGAATATATCAGTAGATATGATTTTGCACTAATGATCGCAAAGAAATTCAAATTGGATTCTAGTTTGGTATCGCCTATAACAACCAAAGCGTTGAACCAAAGAGCATTACGTCCACTAAAAGGAGGATTGCGAACCGAAAAGATAACAGATGACTTTGGGATAATACCTCCATCAATAGATGAAGCTTTATCAGCTATATTGGGTTGTACATGAAAATTGTTATTATCTCACCCATTACATGGTGAAAATGAGAACATTGCACAAAAATCCTGAAGAGAAATCTAGTAAAACTGAAGGTACAAGTACACATATAGATTCACTGGTAGTTGAGAAAAGCGAAATATTTTTTCAATAATTTAAATCAAATAGTTTTTAAAACCATAATATTCAACAATGTCAGACAGTCTAATTATTATCCCTACATATAATGAGAAGGAAAATATCGGTAAAATTGTTCATAATATATTCTCTTTAGAAAAATCCTTTCACATTTTAGTTGTGGATGATGGTTCGCCAGATGGAACAGCCAATATTGTAAAAATTTTGCAAAGTGAATATTGTGATAAATTACATATTCAGGAACGCACAGGAAAGCTCGGCCTTGGTACGGCATACATACACGGTTTTAAATGGGCATTAGAAAAAAAATACCAGTATATTTTTGAAATGGATGCCGATTTTTCTCATGATCCAAATGATCTAACCAGACTTTACAATGCAATTGCTTTAGAGGGGGGTGATCTTTCAATAGGCTCGCGCTATGTTAAAGGTGTAAATATTGTAAACTGGCCAATGATGCGGCTTTTGATGTCATTTTTTGCCTCTAAATATGTAAAGATTATAACTGGGATGCCAATTCATGATTCTACCGCAGGATTTAAATGTTATAAACGAGAGGTTTTAGAAACTATTGACTTTGATGAAATTCGGTTTGTGGGTTATGCTTTTCAGATAGAAATGAAGTTCAAGACATGGAAATATGGTTTTAATATTGTTGAGGTTCCTGTAATCTTTACAGACAGAGCTGTAGGAACATCTAAAATGAGTGGTGGAATATTTTTTGAAGCTGTTTTAGGTGTTATACAAATGAAAATAAACAGTTATTTTAAAAGTTGGAGAAGATAAATTGTTATGTATGCCCCAAAAACTACTGAGTTGTGAATACATTTCTAGTTTATTATTATAAGCGATATTTATGGTTTGATGATTACCGATCCAAAATATTTTTAAGTTAAATAATTAATTTTATTCATTTACTGATAATACAATGAGTTTTTATTTAGATTTCGAAGAACCAATTAGAGCTCATGATGAAGCAATCAATGTACTGAAAGCAGAATCATCACTAACTGTTCAGCAAACAGAAAGTTTAAAGGAGTTAGAAGAAAAAAGGGAAAAAGATATTAAGTCAATTTATGCAAAACTCACTAATTGGCAAAAAGTACAATTAGCTCGTCACCCTCAGCGGCCTTATACTTTAGATTATCTTCAAAATTGGTGTCCGGATTTTATAGAACTTCATGGAGATAGAAGTTTTCATGATGATCCGGCTACCATCGCAGGTATAGGAAAAATTGATTCCCTATCTGTTGCTATTATTGGTCAGCAAAAGGGACGAAACACGAAAGAGAACTTATTCAGAAATTTCGGAATGATGCGTCCGGAAGGATACCGAAAAGCCTATAGAATAATGAAATTGGCGGAAAAATTTAGCATGCCAATTATTTGTATCATTGATACCCCTGGAGCTTACCCTGGAATTGGTGCGGAAGAGAGAGGACAGGGACAGGCAATTGCAAAGAACATAATGGATATGGCTTCTTTGGAAGTTCCAATTGTAGCATTAGTTATCGGAGAGGGCGCAAGTGGTGGAGCATTGGGAATTGGAATTTGTGATCGGTTTATTATGCTTGAAAATACATGGTTTTCTGTTATTAGTCCTGAGGGATGTGCTTCCATCTTATGGCATGATTCTTCTCAAGCTGAGACCGCGGCTAACGCACTGAAACTCACACCTGAATCATTAAAAGAAACCAAAATTTGTGATCAGATTATTCCGGAACCTTTGGGTGGTGCACATAGGAATTGGGATGCAATGTTTGATACTGTGAAGGTAGAACTCCTAAATACTTTTAAAGAGTTGGATTCAAACACCTCAGATAATTACCTAAAGAAGCGAATTAAAAAATATAATTCGTTAATTAGCATGGAATAATATTT